>JAQSWW010000132.1 GCA_029266415.1 Actinomycetospora sp.
GAGGGCTCGGCGGTGCACGACTTCCTGAACCCGGACCGGATCGTGGTGGGGTGCGACACCGCGGAGGCCGCGGAGCGGGTGGCGGCGCTGTACGCGCGGTTGGGGGCGCCGACGGTGCTCACGGATGCGGCGTCGGCGGAGCTGATGAAGTACGCGGCGAACTGTTTCCTCGCGATGAAGCTGTCCTACGTCAACGCGATGGCCGAGCTGTGCGAGCGGGTCGGGGCGGACATCTCGGACGTGACCGAGGCGTTGGGGTACGACCGGCGGATCGGGCAGGCGTTCCTGTCGCCCGGGCCCGGGTGGGGCGGGTCGTGCCTGCCGAAGGACACCCACGCGCTGTTGCAGGTGGCGGACGCGGCGGACTTCGAGTTCCGGCTGCTGCGGGCCACGATCGACACCAACACCCGCCAGCGGCAGCGGATCGTGGACAAGGTGCGGGCCGCGGTGACGGGGCGGCGCACCGGGTCGCTGACCCGGGTGCGGTTGGGGCTGTTGGGGTTGACGTTCAAGGCGGGCACCGACGACCTGCGGGACTCGCCGGCGCTGGCGATCGCCGCGCTGCTGCGCCAGGCCGGGGCGGACCTGGTGGGCTACGACCCGGCGCTGGTGGGGGACCCGGCCGACCCGGACCGGGTGGCCCCCGGGATCGTCGACGGGGAGGTCGAGGGTGTGCCGCTGGTGTCGGACCCGGTCGAGGCCGCGCAGGGTGCCGAGGCGTTGGTGGTGCTCACCGAGTGGCCGGTGTTCCGCACCCTGGACTGGGCGACGATGGCCGGGGTGATGAAGCAGCCCGTGGTGGTCGACACCCGCAACCTGCTCGACCCCGCCACCCTGCGCCGCGCCGGTCTCACCGGCATCGGCCTGGGGCGCCGCGAGGCCTGAGGTCACGGGGGCGGGTCTGGTCCCGCGCCCGGCGCCCGCTTACCGTGGAGCGCGGTCGGTGTCCTCAGCGGAGAGGCGAGCCATGCGCTGCGAGGTGGCTGTCGACATCGACACCTGCCCGGACCACGTGTGGGCCGTGCTCACCGACGTCACCCGCTGGCCCGCCTGGACCACCGCGGTCCGCGACGCCACCCTCGCCGGCGGCGGCGCCCTCGCGCTGCACGGCGTGGTGCGCCTGCGCGCGCCGCGGCTGCCCGAGCGCACCTGGCGCGTCGGCGAGTTCCAGGCACGCCGGCGGCGCTTCACCCTGCAGGGCGAGGGGCTCGGCCAGCGCGCGAGCGTGCGCTTCGCGCTCACCACGCCCGACGGCGACGGTGCCCGCACCCGCGTGCTCGTCGTCCACGAGCGCGTGGGCTGGATCGGCGCGGCGATGGCGCGCGTCACCGCCCGCACGGTCGACGGGCACCTGCAGACCCTCGTGGGCGACCTCAAGGCGCACTGCGAGACCCGCCGCCGCGCGGGTGAGGCGGTGGTGGTGACCGGGTCGACGGGGTGATCCCCGCCGGCCGGGGTAGTCCCCGTCCATGCTGTTCACCGCGGGGTCCGGCGAGTCGACCCCCGACACCTCCCTGCGCACGTCGCACTGGATCCCCGGCCCGCACCAGGTGGTGCGCGAGGCGTTGATGTTGACCCGCCTGCCGCGGGGCGTCGCGGGCGTCCTGTGGCGTCTCGTGCGCCCCGACGTGCCGGTGCACGTGCGGGAGGAGATCGGCGACCACCGCGACCTGCCCCCGCACCTCGACGCCGCCACCGAGCGCGACCAGCCCCTCGAGCACGGCTACGGCCCGGCGCTGCACCGCGAGTTCCGCATCCGCGCGGTCGGCGCGCAGCGCGGGGCCGCCGCGCTCATCGACGCGATCGCCCGCGACATGAACCGCGCGGTGGTGCCCGGCGTCGCCCGCTTCGACTACGTCGCGTGCAGCGGCGCGATGGCCGTCGGCGAGGAGCTCGTCGTGCGCATGCCCGGGCCGTGGGACGGGCCGGTGCGGGTGCTGCGGCGCGACGACACGTCGTTCCGGCTGGGCACGCTCGTCGGTCACCTCGAGGCCGGGCAGATCGAGTTCGCCGCCCGCGACGTCGACGACGACACGCTCGAGTTCTCGATCACCACCTGGGCGCGGGCGGGCGACCGCGTCGCCGACGTGCTCTACAGCCGCCTCGGGCTGGCCAAGCAGATCCAGTACCTGCTGTGGGTGGAGTTCTGCGTGCGGGCCGTGAGGCTGGCCGGGGGCCGGGTCGTCGGCGGCCTCGACGTGCTCACGCGCACCGTCCACTGGCCGGACGAGATCGCCGCCGGGACCGTGTAACGACCGGCGCACCCCGGACGACGTCACCAGTGCCCCGCGTGGCCACCGGACCCCCGACCCGGTGGCCCGCGGGGCGTTCTCGTCGGGGGCCTCCTCGTCCGTGACGGCCCCGGCCCACTCGCCCGTGTGGTCGAGGGTTCGCCGGGGACACGCGGGGTGGATGAGACGCGGTGTCGTCCCCCGCCGGGCTTACCCTCGCTCGCGTGGACGGTGGCGCACGGGTGACCACGGCGGTCGTCGGGCTGCTCATCGCCTTCTGTGCCGTGCTCCTGGCCAAGTGGCTCGCCGTCGTCGCCCTCGCGGCGCTCCTGCTCGCGGTCGTCCTGCGCCTGGCGCTACGCCGGGGCATGGCCGCGTTCCGGGGCCGCCGGGCGCCGGACGCGGAGACGGCCGACCCCGCGATGCCCGTCACCGACACCGCGCTCGACCGGCTCCTGGGCACCGCCGTCGACCGGGCCGTCGTCCGGGCCGTCGACCGCACCGGCGGGCCACGCCGATCCGCGGGCGTCGTGCCGGTCACCACGATGGGCCCGCCGTGCTCCTGGTGCGGGCTCGTCGGCGGGCACCACGACGCCGAGGGGCGCCCCGTCCGGCCCCGGCACGCGCACGTCCTGCCCGCGCCGGAGCGCCGGGCCTCCTGAGCTACCGCCGCAGGCGCACCACGAGGGCCCGGTGGTCCGAGCCGGGCACGTCGGCGACCGCGACCTCGCGGACCCGCGGCCCGTTCGCGGTGAGCACGTGGTCGATGGGCGCCGCGACGGCGGGCGGCCACGACGAGGGCCACGTCCCGCGCAGGCCCGCACCCCGCTCGGTCGCGGCGTCGGCGCACCCCCGCGTGCCGGCGCGGAAGGCGGAGTGGTCCGGGGTGGCGTTGAGGTCGCCGACCACCAGCGCCGGGCCCGCCGCGGGTGCGCACCAGCGCTGCAGCAGCGCGAGCTCGCCGGGCCAGTAGCCGATCCACTCCGGCACGATCGAGACGACGTGCACGGCGCCGAGGCGCACGGGGCCGAGGATCCCGCCGGTGAGCTCGGCCCACGGGTAGCGGGTGTCGCCCGGGGAGCCGGGCGGCTCGGAGACGGTCCGGGCGGTGACGTCGCCGGCTCGCGGGCCGGCGAGCACGGTGATGCCGCGGACGTCCCGCACGCCCGGGGGCACGTTGCTCCACGACCGGTACTCCGGCAGCAGCGCCGCGACCCGCGAGCGGAAGCGGTCCCCGGCCTCGGGCAGCACCACGAGGTCGGGGCGTTCACGGCGGACCAGGTCGGCCAGCGCCGCCACGTCCGCACGCCCCTCGAGGGCGTTGAACGACAGCACGGTCAGCGGGGTGCCGCCGGGCGGGGGCGGGTCCGCGGCGACGGCGCGGGGCACGACGAGCGCAGCTGCCACGCCGACCACGACCGCGACGCCCGCGAGCGCCACGGTGCCCGCGCGCCGCGGGGACGTGCCCCGTCGCCGCCGCCACAGGACGAGCAGCAGCACGAGGACGGCCGTCGCCGCGGTGAGCGCGGGGCGCAGCGCGACGGTGACGGCGAAGGGCAGCCACCGGTCGAGCGCCACCAGGTCGGGCAGCAGCACCGTCGCGGCCAGCAGCACCGGGAGGAGCGCGACCCCCACGGCCCACCACCGGGGCCGGGGGTGCGCGGGCTCAGCCGGCAGGGCGCGGCCCGATGCCCCCGACCCCGGCGGCGTCCCGTCCGATCTTGAGGTCGGTGACCAGCACGGACCCGGGCTGGCGGATGCCGGTGTCGCGGTACATCCCCATCTTGAGGTAGGCGGCCTCGGTGCTCATCGTCCCCGCACGAGGGCTCCAGTCGGTGACCCCCGTCGGCCGGCCGTCCCGCCACACCGTCACCGAGCTCTCGCCCGGATCGTCGGAGAACACCACGTTCATCGTGAGGTCGATCCGGTCGCCGGGGGAGACCGGGCCGATGGGCCGCATGTCGTCCCCGTTGCTGACCATCATCAGCTGGCCCTGGGTCACCTGCAGGGCCAGCGGCGGCGAGCCGTCGGGCGAGGTGTGGTGCCACTGCAGGATCACCTGCCAGCTGGAGGTGTCGGTGGGGAAGTCGTCGCTGAGCTGGGCGGTGTAGCGGATGAACTGCTCGTCGCCGACGCGCGGCCGGGTACCGGGGCCCTCGGGCAGCACCTCGCTGCGCTTGCCGCCCCCGGCGAGCGAGAACTGCCAGGCGTCGCGGCCGGGTGCGTCCGGGTTCTCGACGATCCGTGGCTTCTGGGCGTTCTCGACGAGGCCGTCACGACCGTTGTTGTCGAACAGCTCGGAGAACGCGCCCGACGCCGCGTCGAACAGGGCCCCGATCACCGGCTGGGGCTCCTCGCTGGTCGGCGTCGTCGACACCGCCGGCGGCGTGGCCGGCGGCGCGGGCAGCGGGACCAGGTCCAGCTGCGCGGGCGGGCCGGGCAGCACCGGCGACGCGAGCCCGGCCGGCGACGCGAGCTGCGGCGGCGCCTCGACGGGCGCGGCGGTCGGAACGGGCGTGCCGGGGGTGGTCAGCCCGAACACCGCGGCCACGCCGCCGACGCCGAGCAGACCGATCGTCGCCCGCAGCGGCACCGTGCGCCGGGGCGCGCCGGCACCGTGCGGGGACCCGCCGCGGTGGGCGCCCGTCGCGGTCGGGACGGCGGCGGAGGCGGCGGAGGTGGCGGAGGTGGCGGAGGTGGCGGAGGTGGCGGAGGTGGCGGAGGTGGCGGAGGTGGCGGAGGTGGCGGCGACCCCGGAGACGGTGGCGCCCGGGTCCGCGGCGCGGGATCCGGGACGGTGCGCGGCCCGGGGCGCGGGACGGCCGGCGGGCGGGGCCGTCGGCGGCGACACGACGGTGCGGATCGGGGTGGGGTCCGAGACGGGGACGGAGGTCGGGATCGAGCCGGTCGTCGGGTCGAACGCCTCGCCGGGGTGGGCGGCGCGGTGGCGGCTCGTCTCGGCCGCCGCCGGCACGACGATCGGCGCGGTGCCGGGAGCACGGCGGTGGCGGGGGCCGGCGTCGTCGGGGACCGTGGCGGTGGGGATGCCCCCGGGATCGCCGGGGGGGACCCGGAGGCCGAGGTGCCGGTGGCGGCGGGTGCTGCGGCGTCCCTCGCCCGGAGGCGTGGGGTCGGCGTGGGTCACCACGTCGGTCATCGAGGGCGTCTCCCGGGTCGGTCCGGACGGGCTCGGTCGCCCGCCCCGCGGCCGTGCGGATCGTGATCGTGCGCGGACAGCGTGTCACCCGGCCGTGGGCGACACGCGCTCCGCCACGGGTCGCTGGGCCGAACGGCGTGCCCCTGGCGGCGGATGGCTGCTCCATCCTGCCGGTGCAGCCCGGCCACCCGGAGGCGGCGGCGTGACACCACGCAGGTCTCGGCGGGGTCACGGCCTGGTGTCGCTCCGGCGTCGACGACCGGTCGGACGGGCGGCGGGCCGCGGGTGAGCGATGGGACACGAGGCGCCGTTCGGCGCGCGCGACGCGCGGGTCGTCGTCGGATCGGACCCTGGGCTGTCCGATCTGAGGGCGAGGGGATCGGGGCCACGGGGCGACGTGCTCCGAACGGGTGATCAGCGCGGCCGGTCGTCGCGTCGCGGCGGCGCGTGGGCGGGGAGGTCCTTCAGGGTTTCTCAGGTTCGCCGGGTGTGCGCGGCCGACTCCTTAACGTTCCCGTCGTGCCGATGACCACCACCCCGGAGCGGTCCGCCGCCGGGACCGGACCGGGGAGCCCCCGGATCCCCGCTCTGCGCGACGGGGCCGGTCTGCTGCGGATCGGGCTGCACCTGCTGCTGGCGGCCCTGCCCCTGCTCGCGATCTCCGCGCACGTGTTCGGCGTCGTCAGGATGCAGGACTCCGCTCCGATCCTGGTGATCCCCCTGGCCGCCGCCATCGTCGGCCTGACCGTGCTCGCGCCGCACCAGGGCGACCGCGTGATCGCCGACGGGATGCTCTGGGGCATCGTCGGCTGCGCGATCTACGACGGCTTCCGCCTCACCACCGTCCACGTCTTCGGCTGGTGGGCCGACTTCATCCCGGTGATGGGCACCTGGATCACCGGCGACCCGGAGGACATGACCGCGGGCGCGGTCGTCGGCTACCTCTGGCGCTACATCGGCGACGGCGGCGGCATCGGCATCACGTTCTTCGCGCTGGCCTCGGCGTTCGGGCTCCAGCGGTGCTCGCGGCGCACGGCGGTGCTCGCGTCGGTGGGCTTCTCGGTGTTCCCCGTGTGGGCCGGGCTCATCGGCACCGTGTGGCTCGCCGAGCGCGGCCAGACGATGATGTTCCCGCTGACCTGGGTGACCCTGACGCTCTCGCTGGTCGGCCACCTGATCTTCGGCTTCGTCATGGGCCTGGGCTTCCACCGCTCCCGCGCGGTCCGCGAGTCGTGGCCGTGGGAGCCGCTGACCGGCGAGCTCGCGGTGGCCCGGACGGCGCTGCCCGCCCCCCGTGCCCCGCACACCCCGCCCACCGGGCAGGCGCTCGCCCCCGACACCTGGGAGCTCTGGCGCCAGCAGCTCGAGGCCAACACCCGCGGACGCCGCACCCACGGGGTGCGGTGACCCGCCCGACTCCGCTCCCCAGCGCCGCCCCGGCCCCGGTCCGCCCCGTGCGGGCCGGGGCCGGGGCGGTCCCGCGTGCGTGGCCGGCCCCGCCGACGGGCACCGTCGGGGGATGACCGGACGACGCGACCGCCGGTGTCGCCCCGTGGTGCTGCTCGGCCTCGTGCTCGCCCTCGTGCTGGGACCCCTCGCCGCCTGCGGGAGCGCGGCGCCCGACCCCGTCGCCGCCGTGCGCGGCGCCGTCGACGCGACCTACGGCGAGCGGACGGCGCGGGTGTCGTTCAGCTCGACCACCGGCCCGCCGGGCACGCCCGGCACCCCCGTCACCGGCGACGGCGTCGTCGACCTCGTCGGGGGCGGCGCCGACACCACCGTCCGGGTCCCGCTGCTGGGCGGCGGCACGCGCGTGCTGCTGGTCGCCGGCGTGGTCTACGTGCAGGTGCCGCCGACCCTCGCGCTGCTCGTGCCCGGCGGGCGGCCCTGGGCCTCGGTCCCCCTCGACCGCCTGTCCACCGGCGCGGTGGCCGGGTCGCTCGCCGGGTTCGGGGGCACGCCCACCGACCCGCTGCAGCAGATCGACGCGCTGCGCGGCGTCGTCGAGGCGCGCGCCGTGGGCCCGGAGCCGGTCGACGGGACGCCCACGACCCACTACGCCGGGATCGTCGACCTCCTCGCCACACCGGCCGCCGCCGACCCGGCGCGCCGCCCGGCCATCGACCGCCAGATCGCCGAGATCGGGACGAACCGCGTACCGGTCGACGTGTGGGTCGACGACCAGGGACTGCTACGCCGGACCGTGCAGACCGTCACCGCGCCCGACCGCCCGGGCCGCCCGGCCACCGCCACCACGGTGAGCGTCACCCTCGCCGAGCACGGCCTGCCCGTGACCGTGACGGCACCCCCGCCCGACCAGGTCACCGACCTCGGGGCGCTCCTGCCGACGGGCTGACCCGTCGTCAGCCGACGCGGGTCACCCGCAGCGCCACCGCGCCGACGTCCGGGTGACGCCCGGCACGCGGCCCGGCGTCGGCCCGGCCGGGAGCGTGGGGGACCCTGGAACCTGTACACCAGGTGACGCAGGGGGGACGAGGAGTGACCGGAGCCGGGACCGCCGTCGGCGCGCACGCCCCCACCGCGCGCAGCGCACGCCGCCCGGAGATCGAGGGTCTGCGGGGCCTCGCCGCGGTCCTGGTCGTCGTCTACCACGTCTGGGTCGGGCGCGTGTCCGGCGGCGTGGACGTGTTCTTCCTGCTCTCGGGCTTCCTCGTCATCGGGATGCTCGCCCGCACCGCGCTGCGGGGCGACGCGATCGACGTGGTGCGCACGTGGACGCGGCTGTTCTGGCGCCTCGTCCCCACCGCCGGGCTCGTGCTGCTCGCGAGCACCGTCGCGGCCGCGGTGCTGCTCCCGCCCTCGACGTGGGCGCGCAACGGCCGCGAGCTGCTCGCCGCGCTGGGCTTCAGCGAGAACTGGCGCCTGGCCCTCGACGCCGTCGACTACTACGCGAGCAACGGCAGCGCGAGCGTCGCCCAGCACTTCTGGTCGCTGTCGATCCAGGCGCAGTTCTCCGTCGTCGCCCCGCTGCTCGTGCTCGCCGTCGCCTGGTGGGCCCGCGCGCGGGGCGTCGACGTGCGCGCCGCGCTCGTCGCGGCGCTGTCGGTGACCGCGGTGGTGTCCCTCGTCCACTCGGTGGTCGCGACCGCCGCCGACCAGCCCTTCGCCTACTTCGACGCCCGCGCCCGCGCCTGGGAGTTCGCGCTGGGCGGGCTGCTCGCCCTCGTCGTCGAGCGGGTGCGGCTCCCGCGGCGCGCCCGGGCGGTGCTCGGCTGGGCGGGCGTCGCCGGGCTCGTGACGTGCGGGGCGGTGCTCGACGTGGGCGCCGCGTTCCCCGGCTGGCTGGCGCTGTGGCCCGTGCTCTCGGCGGCGGCCGTGATCGTCGCCGGGCGGGCCGGCGCGGGCGAGCGGTTGCTGGCGAGCCGGACCGCGCAGTACCTCGGCCGGATCAGCTACCCGCTCTACCTCTGGCACTGGCCGGTGCTCGTCGTGGCGCTCGTGCTCTCGGGGCAGGCGACGGCCGGGGCCCTCGACGGCCTGGGCATCGTGGCGCTGTCGCTGGCGCTCGCGGTGGCCACCCACCACCTGCTCGAGGAGCCCGCCCGCCGGGTGTCGCTGGGCGGCGGCCGCCTGCGCGCCCCGGCGCTCGTCGTGCTGCCCCTGGTCCCGGCGCTGGTGGCGCTCGGCGCGTGGTCGGCGGTCGCCGCCGCCGGCGCGGCTCCGCCCGTGGCCGCCGGCGACCCCGACCACCCCGGCGCGACGGTCCTCACCGCGCAGGCCCCGCCCGGCGACGTCACCGCGCCGGTGCGCCCCGCGATCGCGCAGGTGCAGGACGACTGGGCCGAGTACCGCGACGGGTGCGTGCCGGTCGACGGGCACCCGGTGCTCGAGGAGTGCGTGCCGGTCCGCGCCGAGGGCGAGCCGGTCCGCCGGATCACGGTGGTCGGCGACTCGCACATGCAGCAGTTCCTGCCCGCCCTCGAGCCGCTGGCCCGCGAGCGCGGGTGGGAGGTGCGCACGCTGGTCCGGGCGCGCTGCCCGTTCGCGACGACCTCGGAGACCGATCCCGCGGACGCCTCGTGCGTGGACCGGAACGCCGCGATCCTGCAGTACCTCGCCGCGGACCCGCCGGACGCCGTCGTGGTCAGCGCCTCCCGCGACGTGCGCGCCGGGCTCACCGAGCAGACCCCCGACGGCTTCGTGGCCGCGTGGCAGCACCTCGACGCCCTCGGCCTCCCGGTGGTGGCCGTGCGCGACAACCCGCGCTTCGACCACCGTCCGTCGGAGTGCCTCGAGCGGTACGGCCGGGGCGCGCCCGCCTGCGAGGTGCCCCGCGGCGAGCTGCTCGCCGCCGACCCGCCCTACGCGCTGCGCGACGACGTGCCGGCGCGGGTGTCGTTCCTCGACCTCTCGAACGAGCTCTGCACGCCGACCGCGTGCCCGCCCGAGATCGGCAACGTGCTCGTCTACCTCGACGACAACCACGTGTCCGCGTCCTACAGCCGGACCATGTCGACCGCGGTGGGGCAGCAGCTGCCGGCGCTGCTCGGCTGGTAGATCGGGCTAACTCGAGGGTTCGTCGGCGGCGCCGGCCAGCCCCTGCTCGTCGGGCTCGAGGTCGATCTCGAAGGCGGGCTCGACGTCGCCCGGGGTGGCGTCGGGCGCGGCGTCGTCGGTCGGCTCGGGGCGGGTCATGCCCTGCTCCGCGTCGAGGGCCTCGGCGTCCGTCGGGGCGTCCGTCTCGCTGGGATCGCTGCTCATCCCGCCCTTCCTACCCCGGGACCGGGACGCCGACTCCCGTCACGTGTCACGGGCACGTCACGTCGCCGAGGTTGCGTGGGATCTCCCCGATCGCGGCGTGACGACGGTGACGCCGCGTGCCCGCCAACCCGCGGGCCCGACGGCCGTCTGGATCCGTGAGTGCGGGGCGTACCCGGTGCTCGTGGAGAGGGAGAGAGAGATGTTGTTCGTGATCGTGGCCCTGGTCGTCGTCGGTGTCGTCTTCGTGGTGGGGGGCCTGCTGGGCGTCAGCGTCGCGCAGAGCACGGCGGCCGACCGCGCGCGCCGCGCCTCGCGTGACCGCCGGCTGTCGGCGCTGCGCACCGAGGCCCTGATCACCCAGCCCTGAGCTCCCGGGAACAAGGCCGCGCCGCCCGGCCGTCGAAGGGCCATGGACGTCGACGCCGGTGCGCCCGAGATGGAGACCGAGGTCCCGGCCGACGCCGTGGACCTGTTCACCGACCTCGACGGTGACGGCCGCGTCGACGTCACCGCGGTGGACACCGACGGCGACGGCGTGCTCGACCTCGCCTGGACCGACGCCGACGGCGACGGGCTGGTCACCGACGACGAGGTGCGCCCGGTCACCGACGGCGGGTGGTCCACCGACTGGTACCGCCACGAGGAGAACTTCCGCGACGGAGTGCTGCCGAGCGAGGCGTCGGCGGCGCGCGACGACGGGATGCACGGCGACCCGGAGCAGGCGTCCTCCTACTGGTACGCGCAGTCGGTCAACGGCTACTGCGTGCCGGCGGCCGTGGCGCAGATCGTCGGGGAGTGGCAGGGCAGCAACGTCGGGGAGGGCGAGGTCGTCGGCCGCGCGGTCGCCCACGGCTGGCTCACCACCACCGACACCGACGGCGACGGCACCGTGGACGACGCCTCGGGCATGACGTCGCCGGACGCCGAGGCGCTGCTGGAGAGCTACGGGATCCCGGCGACGACGACGCACGGCGACCTGAAGACGCTGGAGTCCCTGCTCGACCAGGACCGGGACATCATCGCCTACGTCGACTCCGACGAGGTCTGGTACGACGCCGAGGACGACGCCGGCGACGGGGGCTCGGACGCGAACCACGCGGTGGTCGTGACGGGCATCGACGACGAGAACGTCTACCTGGCCGACCCGGGCGACCCGAGTGGGGCGATCTCGGTGGTGCCGCGGGAGACGTTCGACGATGCGTGGTCGGACTCGGGGCACGAGATGCTGGTGACCGACGTCGCCCCGCCGCAGACGGTGCCCGCGGACAACGCCCCGCAGCACGATCTGCCGCCCGAGGGCGCGCCCGAGGGTGCGCCGCCGGCCGACGCGCCGAGCGCGAAGCCGGTCACCGCGGCGGGCGCGCTGATCGCGCCGGGCTCGACGGGCGTGGTGCTGCTGCCGATCGTGCTGCGCGACGTCGCCGTCGCCACCGCCGGCGTCTCGGCGCTGCTGGTGGCCGGCGGGATCGTCCGCGCCCGCACCCGTACGTGAGCGATCTTCGGGCCTCCAGGCCCGGAGATCGCTCACACAGGGATCAGGAGGCGCAGGTCGTCGCCACGGTCTGGGCGACGCGGGCGGTGACGGCGCCGTAGTCCTCGGTGCCGTCGCGAAGCCAGCCGAGGATGTCGTCGACGCCCTCGGCGTAGGCGCGCTGCTCGCGGGAGGTGTCGCCGTAGGTCGCGGCGAGCGACTGCTCGCGGGCGTCGACGATCTGCGCCCACTGCCCGCTCGACGTGCCGCCGAGGGCGGTGACGGTGTCGTCGATCGCGCCGGCGACGACGGTGGCGCACTGGCCGGCGACGGCCGGGGCGGGCGTGCTCCCGGCGGCGTTCGCGGGCGGTGGCGCGGTGCTGGCGGTCGTGGCCGTGACGGCGTCGACGAGCTCGGGCAGCTGTGCCCCCGTGCCGACCAGCGCGACCGCGGCGCCGGCGACGGCGACGGCCATGGGGGCCCGGGTGGCGCGGCGGCGCGGACGTGCGGGCGCGGTGCCACGGGGCGGCGCCGGCACCTCGGTGACGGGGTGCGGCCGGTAGGCGGTGGGGGCGGGAATGGCCTAGTGGTCCGGCGCTCCCTGCGAACGCTGTGTGAGCGATGTCGCCGGAGACGCGGTCGCCGTTAGCGCCGAATCCATCGTCGGACCCGGGTTCACCACGTCGGGTGACGGAGAAACGTCTCGACAGACCTGACAGGAGATGTCAGGCACCGGGCCTAGCGTCGCGGTGGCACATGCCGCACCAGCCACTCGACCGACCGGAGGACCGGTGTCCACCACGCTCGCGATGATCAATCTCGACAGCTCCGACCCGCGCACGCAGGCCGCGTTCTACGGCGCCCTCCTGGGCTGGGAGACCGTCGTCGCCGAGGACGAGTACGCGATGATCTCGGGGGAGGGCGCGCCGATCGGCTTCGGCCGCGTCCCGGGCTGGGCGGCGCCGCCGTGGCCCGACCCGGAGGGCACGAAGCGCTTCCACCTCGACCTCGCCGTCGACGACCTCGATGCCGCGACCGCCCACGCCCGCGAGCTCGGGGCGACGCTGCCCGAGCACCAGCCCGGCGAGAGGTGGCGGGTGCTGCTCGACCCCGTCGGCCACCCGTTCTGCCTCTGCCCCCGCTGAGGCGTCGACAGCGTCAGGGGCGGCGCGCCAGCACCTGGGCGGCGAGGCGCGCGGCGAGGCCGTCGTGCGCCAGCTCGCGACCGAAGTCCGCGTGCTCCCGCAGCTCGCGGGCGACGAGCTCCCCGAGCGCGCCGGGGTACACGCGGCGGGCGTGGTGCGCGGCCGCGCGCAGGCGCATCGCGTCGTGGAACGGCATGCTCGCCGCGCTGCCCCGGACGTCGGGTGGGGGCGGGACGGCGTGCGTCGCCAGCGCCCCGTGGACGAGGGTCGTGGCCCACGTCGGCGTGCTCATCGCCGGCTCCTCCTCGCCGCCTCCCGCGCCGTCTCCCGCGCCGAATCCGCGTCCTCCGCCTCGCCCTCCCGCACCGCGGAGAGCACCTCGACGGCGAGCCGTGCGATGAGCCCGTCCCCGGCCAGGCGGTAGCCGAAGTCGGCGAACGCCCGCAGCTCGCGGTGGACGAGCTCGCCGAGGGCGCCCGGGTAGGCGCGCAGCGCGTGCTCCGCCGCGTCGAGGTACATCCGGCGTTCGGCACCGTCGAGCTCACCGTCGGCGTGGCCCGCGCGACGCCCCGGCGCGTGCGTCGTCATCGTTCCCCCTGGGTCCTTCGCCGCCTCCCCGGGGCGGCCTGATCCCTCGGAGGGTCCTCGCCGGCCGGCCGGCCGGCATCAGGGTCCCCCCCTGAGCCTTGACCCGAGCGATGCGTCAGGAGCGTCGGCGCCGCGCCAGGCCGGCGAGGTAAGCGGCCTGACCCGCGTGCTGGATGTCGTCGTCGACCACGCTGATCAGCCGCACCCCGCGCGTCACCGGCGGGTCCCAGGCGTCGTCGATGACCTCGTCGAGGTCGGCGTCGGTGAGCGTGCGCAGGTAGGCGACCGTGCGCTCGTGCACCGCGTCGTGGTAGCCGACCAGCAGCGCCGGGTCGCCGACGCGCACCGACGCCACCTGCTCGGTGGTGTGGCCGAAGCCGATGGAGGCGTCGTCCAGCGGCAGGTCGAAGCGCCCCGACCAGCCGTCGGCGGTGTACACCTGCTCGGTGCCGGCGAGGTCGGCGACGTGGTCGTCCTGCACCCGCGTCAGGTGCCAGACGAGCCACGCGACGTGGTTGGCCTCGGCGTCGGGACGCCAGGCCAGTTCGTCGGCGGTCAGCCCGTCGACCGCGCGCGTGACGTCGCTGCGTGCGCGTCCGAACGCGTCCACGAGCACCTCGATGGCGTCCACGGCGATCCTCTCCCTCAGCGTGCCGACGCGAAGACGACGACGTTGTCCTGGTACGACAGCGTGCCCTCGTCGAAGGGGCCCCCACACGTCAGCAGGCGCAGCTGGGGCGTCGTCGACGGACCGTAGTTCCGGTCGCTGGGCATGGTGTCCTTCGGGAAGTACTCGACGCTGTCGACGGCTCCTCGACGGCGGGGGGTGGACGGCGGGTCACCCGGAGGCGGGGGTGCCGGCGCTGGCGGGACGGTCGGTGGAGCGGGTGGTGGCGCCGTCGCGGGCCTCACCCGTCCGGGGGGCCGGGGGAGTCGGTGACGCCCGTGCCCCGGGGAACCGGCCACGCCAGTCGGCCCGCCGGGCCCGGAGCGCGTCGCTCCCCTCCGCCCACGGCACCGCGTCAGCCTCATGGGTCACTGCGCTGATCGGACCACTACCCGGGACGCCCGGTCCCGGGATTCCTGCCCTGGGCGAACACGCCACCGCGGACGGCGGGCGCGGGCCACGCTGGGGCCATGAGCTCGAGCCTGTACGTGGCGCTGCGCAGCGGCCACGAGCACACCGTCCCGGACCTCGACGACGACGTCGCGACCTCCCTGCAGGCGCGGATCGTCGCGCACCTCGAGGCCCGCGAGTCGCACCCGATGCTGGACCTCGGCGACGGCACCACCGTGCGCACCGACGCGATCGTGCTGACGCGGGTGCACGACGAGGGCCCGCGGACGGGCTTCGTCGGGACCTGAGGGGATGCCCGGACGCAGGAGCCTGCGCCCGAGGTCGCGCGAGACGCTTCGGGAACCGAAGCATCTGCAGTCGTCGAGACCGAACCAAGCCCTGCGGACACGACGCACGCCGGCGGCGGTCGGCGTCGCGTCGGGAGATGCTGCGGGAACCGAAGCATCTCCAGCTCGAGACCGCGACCGAGCCCGACATCGCGGGCGCACACGCCCGCGCGCCCGGATCGTCATCGCCCTGCCGGCACCCGCCGCCACCGGAAGCCTCACCGAGCAGCGCTCGGCGCCCCTGGCCGACGCGGTCAGTTCGCGGTGCGGGGGGCCGGCACGGCGGGCGCGGAGCGGCACGTGGGGCAGGTCGTGGCGCGCCGGCGGGCGAGGTAGGCGGCGACGCGTCGGCGCGCCGTGCTCGGCGCGGGCCGGTGGACCCGCAGCTCGTCGAGCACGAGGTCGAAGAGCACGGGCAGGTCGGGGTCGTCCCAGTCGCGCCCGGCGAGGTCGACCAGCAGGGGGGTGTCGTGCCCGTCGCCGACCCAGGCGATGGCCAGCTCGACGATCTCGGCGGGGTGCCACGCCGTGCCCAGTACCTGCGCGGCGCGGGCCTCGGCGGGCGTCATGCCCCGCAGCGACGGCAGCTCCGCGAGCCCCTGCGCCCCCCGGCCCGGTGCGGTCCGCGGCTCCGCGGTGGTCGTGCTCCCCATCGTGTCCCCCACTGCTCACTGAATGCTCGCTCAGCGTGAGCAGGTGCCCCTCCCGGCTCACTCGCTCAGGCTAGCGTGCCCCGTGGGCGGTGACCACGATCACGTCCCGCGTCGGCGCGGCGACCACCGGTCGCTGTGCATCCGACACCGGGTGTGCCAGCGTGGCGGCCACGCTGGCGTTCAACGCCAGGATCGCCACATCCTCGATCTCGCGACACGCCGCGTCCCACGCCGGAGGCACCTCGGGAAGCCTCGGCTCGGCGTGTCGTCGTCGGTTCCGCCAGACGTGCGTTCTCCGGCTGACTTATGCGCGTCGCGGTCACCCAGCGTCCGATCCTTCCCCCACGCCCGCCACGGGCCCGGCGCGGCGTTCCCGATCGTGACCTCGTCGGATGACGACCCGTGTGCCGCGGGGCCCGGACGTGCACGGCCCGACCGGTGCGGGTTCGCGTACGGAGAGTGAACCCGCTATAGAATCCGGGTCATGGGGACCACGAC
>JAQSWW010000004.1 GCA_029266415.1 Actinomycetospora sp.
CCGTCGGGGTCGAGGTAGGCCACCAGCCGGGCCGCGACCCGGGTCAACGCGTCCGGCGAGAGCCGGGTCGCGGCCTCGGCGAGTTCCTCTTCGGCCTTCGCCCACGCCGCCGCGTCGACGCCGTTGAGCGTGTCCACACGCGTCATCGTCCGCCGGATCACCGCGACGTGCCCCGGGCCGATCTCCCCGGCCGCGAACACCGTCCCCGTACAGGGCAGCCGCGCCGGCGACGGCCCACCGGACAGCGACAGCTGCGGCACCAGGTCGGCGGACTCGTCGACCAGCCGGTCGGCGTCGCGGCGATTCAGCCGACCCAGATCCTGCAGCAGCCGCTCGGTGAACCGGTCCCCGGTCTGCTGCGCCACCCCCAACCGCTGGAGATCGGCGATGCCCTCCAACAACCGGTACTGAGCAGCGCGCAGCGCGGCGAAGCGCTCCCGGACACGGTCAAGCGCCTCCCGCTCGACCGGCCCGACAGCACCACCTTCGCTCATGTGTTCGAAGATAGACCCGACCCCCGACAGTCCCGCCCACCGACGAGGACCGGGTCCGACTCCGGCCTCAGCTCGTGACGGACCGCCGCAGCGCCTCGTCCAGGTCACGGAGGAGCTCACCGACCCTCCCGCCGCCGCCCGGGGCCGCCGGGAAGCGCGCGAGGACGTCGACGACCTCCGCAGGACACCGCTCACCGGCCCGCGCCAGGTGCTCGGTCCCGACGCCCTCGTCGCCACCCGCCGCGACCTCGACTGCCCGCGCGGCGTGGGCAGCGGCGCCGAGGATGTGTTTGACCTGGTGGGCGTCGGCCAGGGGGTGCAGGTACGCGGCGGAGGCCGCGGCCATCGCCGCCCGGGCGGCGTGCTCGGCCGCCGGGTCGTCGGTCTCGCGCGCAGCCCGGAGGGCGGCCCACGCTGTGTCGCGGAGCGCCTTCCCGCGCCGCCCGCCCTGCGCGAAGGCCCACGCGGCGTCGATGGCCTCTCGCGGCCGCGAGTCGTCGGGACGGGCGCTCTCGAACACGTCCAGGACGGCCTCGGCGCAGCCCGCGGCGAACCCGGTGACCGCTCGGAGATCATCCGTGCTCAGGACGACCCCGTCGGTCTTCTCCACCACGAACGCCGTCCCTATCAGGCGGCGTCGTCGTGGTCGAGCGAGCACGACACCCGGCGGTGCGCGTCAGCTCGGGCGAACAGGGTCCGTGCCTTCTGCTCGACGGCGAGCTGGGCCGCGGAGAACCCGTCCGGACATGACGAAGGCCCTGGCCTCAGCGCCGTGTGGGACTGTGACCAGGGCCTTTGCTGGTGGGCGATACTGGGATCGAACCAGTGACCTCTTCGGTGTGAACGAAGCGCTCTCCCCCTGAGCTAATCGCCCGCAGCACTGATGAGCCTAGACCATCAGCCGAGCGGGCTCTGCAGCCAGGTCCAGTGCCCGAGGCCCACGAGCTTGGCCACGAGGTACGGCGCCCCGAGCAGCCACAGGGTCAGCAGCACGATGGCGCAGGTCAGCAGACCGAGCAGCGCCTTGACGACGACGCTCTGCCGCCCGACCCACGCCATCCAGCGGTCGTAGTGCCGCCGCGCGAAGTGCAGGACCCGCCCGGCCCAGGTGAACTCGGTGGACAGGATGCCCAGCCCGGCGAAGACGATCAGCCAGCCGGGGCCCGGGTACGGGATGGCGACGATGCCGGCGACGAGGACGAGGCCGCCGAACACGCCGATCGCGATGCGCCAGATCAGGTTGGCGCGGGGGTTGCCGCGCACCCGCGCGCGAAAGTGCCGCACCCGCGTGCGCAGGGTGCGGTGCCGCGGGGCCGGCTCGATGGGCGTGGCCCCGGTCGCCGCCGGCGTGGGCTGGGCGGCGGTGGCGGTCGGCTGCTCGGCCGGTTCGGTCAACGTCCTACCTGTCCACTGGCGACGACACGGGTCGGTGAGGCGGGCGCGGTCCGCCCGGGCTCGAGCGACACCGCGAACCCCGCGTACGGGACGGCCTCCGGCGACGAGGGTACGGAATGGACCGACGGCGCCTGCCCGGCGACGTCGAACGTGCCCAGCGGCCGGGGTGACGCGGCAGCGATCCCCCAGAGCACGTAGACCTCGTCGGGGGCGTTCGCGCTCAGCCCGGTGGTGAGCACGCGGGGTCCGGAGCCGTCGTCGACGACCAGCCCGACCAGCGCGCCCTGCGGGTCGGCCAGCGTGGCGTGGACGACGCCGGGCGTGCCGGCGTCGCGCAGGACGTCCACGACGACCGCGTCCCGCTGGGCCTGCGCCGCGGCGGCGTCGCGCTCGCTGCGCAGCGACTGCGTGGCCGCGGCCAGCCCGCCCACCGCGACGAGGACGAGCGCCGCGGCCGCGACGGCGAGCCAGCGGGTCGCGCGCCGGCGACGCAGCGACACCACGCTCGCGTGCCGCGGCGACCCACCCGAGGCGGCCGCGGGAGGTGCGGCCTCCCGCTCCCGCTCGTCGGACGGCTCCCGCCGCGGCGACGAGGCCCACACCGTCGGCGGCGGGTCGGCGGTCGGGGCGTCGTCCGCGACCGCGTCGAGCAGCCGCGCGCGCAGGTCCGGCGGCGGGGCGACGGGCTCGAGTGCCTCGGCGATCCCGCCGAACGTCTCGAGCGTCTCGTCGACCGTCCGCCGGCAGTGCGGGCAGGTCGCCAGGTGCGCGGCGAAGGCCTCCTCGTCCTCGTGGTCGAGCGCGTGCAGCGCCCAGCCCACGGCGAGGGCCTCGTGGTCGTCGGTGTGGTCCGCGGTGGCCTGCGGGACGGCGTCGTCGCTCATCGGGCCTCCCCCTCGTCCACCTCGACGTGCGGGCCGAGCAGGCCCCGCAGCTTGCGGGTCCCGGTGAACATCCGGGACTTGACGGTGCCCAGGGGTACGCCGACGAGGCTGGCCACCTCGCGCTGGGTGTAGCCCCCGAAGTAGGCGAGCGCCAGCGCCTCGCGCTGCTCGGCCGGCAGGGAGGCGAGGGCCTCGCGGACCTTGCCCGCCACGACGGCCCCGAGCGCCGCCTGGTCCGCGCCCGGCCCCGGCGGCACGCTCCACTCCTCGCCGTCCTCGCTGGGCGCCACGGTGCGCCGGCGCCGGGTCGCCTCGCGGCGGACGGCGTCGACGGCGCGGTGGTGGACGAGCGTCAGCAGCCAGCTCGACACGGCTCCGCGTGCCGGGTCGAAGCGCTGGGGGTCGCGCCACACGACGAGGAACGCCTCCTGCACCACGTCCTCCGCCAGGGCCTCGTCGACACAGATGCGGCGGGCCAGGGAGTACGAGGGTCGCCCGTAGCGGTCGTAGAGCGCTGCGAGGGCGTCCCCGCTGCGCTCGCCGATCTGCTCGAGCAGTGTGACGTCGGACACTCCACCGCCCCGGGCATCGTCACGCTGCGGAGCCACCTTCGGGACTCCTCGCGACGCGTCCGTCACTGCTCGACCCTCTCCTCGGGTGTGTGTGTCCGGGTCAGATGTCGGCCAGGCTAGTGCTCCTGGGGCAATGTGCGGCGCTCGCCCGGGGTGGGTGGTTCGTTACGGAACCGAACCGGGTAGGTCCCCTCTCGGGTGCCCGTGCGGTGTGATGCATGCGTGAGCCGGGTGAACCGGCGTCACAGGCTCGTCCGCCAGTCGTTTCCCCCGACGACAGCAGCGTGCGAAAGGCAGCCTCATGCTCAACGATCACACGACGATCCGCTCCACGGCGGTCTTCGACCTCGTCGGCCCGCCGAACCCGCCCGTGCCCGTCCAGGTCGAGATGCGCTACGACACCCGCGACCCGTACGCCGTGCAGGCGGCGTTCCGGACCGGCCGCGCCGGGTGGGTGGAGTGGGTGTTCTCCCGCGATCTACTCACCGAGGGGCTCCTCGCCCCCGCGGGTGCCGGTGACGTCCGCATCCGGCCGGCCGAGCACGACGCCGAGTCCGTGAAGATCGAGCTCAGCTCGCCCTCGGGTCACGCGACGTTCCGCGCCACGAGCCGGGAGGTGTCGGAGTTCCTGACCCGCACCCACGAGATCGTCGCGCCCGGCTCGGAGGACGACTGGCTGGACCTCGAGCACGCCCTCGGACTGCTGCTGTCGAGCGATCCGAGCTGACGGGCACCCCCCCCCCGCGATGAGCGGGGGGCGCGCGATGCAGTAGTGTTCCCTTCGTCGGCAACGGCGGGTCGGACCCACGAACCCCGCCGGCCACACGCGGACGTAGCGCAGTTGGTAGCGCATCACCTTGCCAAGGTGAGGGTCGCGGGTTCGAGTCCCGTCGTCCGCTCGAGGAGGCTCCTCGGCTTCGTCCCACGGTGAGCCGGACGACCTCCGGATGCCTGGCGCAGTGGCCGAGTGGCTTAGGCAAGGGCCTGCAAAGCCCTGTACGCGGGTTCGATTCCCGCCTGCGCCTCGGGCGATTAGCTCAGTGGGAGAGCACTACCTTGACACGGTAGGGGTCACTGGTTCAATCCCAGTATCGCCCACCACAAAGGCCCTGGTCACGGCCCCGCAAGGGGTCCTCGACCGGGGCCTTTCGGTGTTCCTGGGCCGAATAGTCAGCGAGAAGTCAGCAGGGCTCGTCATACCGGCTCCCGGACGCCCGCCGAGCCGTCGTCGCCCTGGCCGTCCTCGTCGTCGTCGGACAGCGCTTCGAGCACGCGGTCAGCGTCGTCGGTGCGTCGGGTGTAGAGGTCCATCGTGGTCGACGAGCGCTCGTGCCCGAGCACGCGCTGAACCATGTTGGCGGGACGCCGTCGTCCACGAGGGTTGTGGCGTACGAGTGCCGGAGATCGTGGAAGCGGAGCCCGCCGGCCTGGTGGTCGGCGACGAGGCTGACGGCAGCGGCACGGGTCGGGACCGTCTTGGTGTGCTCCTCCCCCGCGTCGTCGGTCCACACGGCGGCGAAGTCGTCGCCGTCCGCATCGACCTTGCCGAGCAGCCCGGCGCGCACGAGGGACGGACGCCAGACCCGACGGCGGAACATGCTGCGCCGCAGAGGGGCACCCACCTCGTTGGCGACGACCGGCGCGTTCGGCGCCGCCGGCCACCGGTCGAGGTGGTCGAGCAGGGCCGGGAGCACCCACGCCGGCAGAGGGACGGTCCGCCGACCGGCGCTCGACTTCGGGAACGGCTTGAACGACGTGTGCCCGTTGACCTCGATCACGGTCCGGATCACGGTGAGCGCCGGGCGCTCCAGGTCGAGGACGTCCCGACGCAGCCCGATCGCCTCGCCCCATCGAAGGCCCGTCCCCGCCGTCGTGGCGATCAGCGCGCGGTGTCGCTCGGGAACCCGCGGGCAGCAGCGCTGTCCGCAGCTCGTGGCGGCTGATGATCCGCTCGTCGGTGTCGCTGCGGCGGACCTTGGGGAGCTTGACCTCCTCCCCCGGGTTGGTCGCGATCAGTCGGTTCCGCACGGCCGAGCGCAGAACACCCATCAGCAGCAGGTAGGAGCGGGACACGGTGTGCGGCCCGCGGTGGCGCCCGACATCGGTGACCCATGCTTGGATCGACAGGTGGTCGATCTTGCAGCGGCCAGCCCGCCCAGTGGGGCATGACGTGGGTCCGCATGACCGAGGTGTCACGGGACCTGGTGGTCTCGCTGGTGTTCCAGGTCGCCATCCACTCGCGAGCGTGGTCCCCGAACAGTGTCCGGCGGTGGTCATGAGGCGGACTGGCTGATGGCGTCGCCGATGCCGCTCGCGATGGCGCCGACGACGTTGCCGGCGCCGGTGACGACGCCGGGGGCGACGACGGCGAGCAGGGCGACGGTGATTCCGCCGAGGACGACGGCGGCGCCGACGGCGCGGGTCTGGGCGGCGATCACCGTGAGGAGGCCCGTGATGATGAGGTCGGCGATCATGGGTTCACCTGTCCGGGTTCGAGGCGGTCCAGGCGCACGGCGGTGACCTGGTGCAGCTCGCGGCCTCCGGCGTCGGTGGTCCGGTCGAGCTGGCGGTGGTGGTGGGGGGCGAAGGCGCGGTCGGTGGCGGCGGTGAAGGCGGCCACGGTGGGTGCGTCGCGCAGGGTGCGGTGATGGGCCAGCAGGACCCAGCCGGCGGCGGTGAGGCGGCGACGACGAGCACGACGGCGATCGCCCAGCCGACGGCGCGGTTGGTCCCGGCGGCGGTGGCCGCGACGCCGCGTAGGGGTATCGCGGACGCGGTAGCCACCGACGCCCAGGACCACGACCGCGATGAGGCCGAGCGCGGGGCCCAGGACGCCCGAGCCGCGGTCAGCGCTGCTTGTGGTGCGGATGATGTTGATCAGGCCGATCTGGCTCATGCCGCCTGCCCTCCCGCCTCGCTGCGGGTCGTGCGCTTGCCACGAGTCGCGAGTGGAGGCACACAACCCGCCGGCCATCGACGAACGGGGCGCTTGCGCCCGCACGAGCGGCCCGGCAGGGCAGAGCCCGCGCCGCCGAGGGAGAGACCCCGAAGCCGTTGTCGTGCGTCGGGAACGGGCCGACACGCGTCACGCCATCGAGCGCATGAGCCTGGCGACTGATGGGCGCGGCGTGATCTAGTACTGATCTAGGACCAGCTAAGGAGGTCGCGTGTCGTTCACGGACCAGGAGTGCGAGTTCATCCGATCGCAGGGAATCGGTCGCCTGGCGACCGTGGGGCCAGGAGGCCAGCCTGACGTGGTCCCCGTGGCGGTCGAGTTCGACGGCGAACACTTCTGGGTCGGAGGGCCGGGAGCCGTCGCTCAGACGCGGAAGTTCCGCAACGTCGCTGCCGGCTCCACTCGGGTATCGATCGTCTTCGACGACCTTCTCTCGATGGACCCATTCGTGGCGCGAGGCATCAGAGTCTACGGAGAGGCAGAGCAGCCCTTCGAGCGTGTCGGCATGGTGGGCCCAGGGACGTACATGCGCATTGCTCCCACGACGTCCTGGAGCTGGAACCTGGCTGGGGAACCCGCGGGCGAAGAATGGTACTCCGTCGCGCGTCGCGAGCACATCACGTAGGCGACAGGCGCGTGACCGCCCTGTTGGTGATCGGCCCATGACGTACCCATGAGATTCAACTGGCCGCCAGCCGTAAGCACTCGCAAGCGCCGAGAGAGCCGATAGACGGTTCTCGCAGCTCAACGGGGGTCTCTGGCGGTCCGCGGTGACTCCGGAACATTCACCGTCGAGAATCACTGGGTTGAGAGTCAGCGCCGCGTCGCACGCATGTTCGATAGACACACCAGGGTAGCGGCGGCCCGCTGCCGGGCCATGCGGACGATCAGAACGTGGCGCGCACTCCGCCGGCAGGGACGAGGACTCAGCCTCTGGGCCGTCGCTCGCGGGTGGTCCTGAGCGCAAGCGAAAAGTCATCGAGAGGGACATCAGCCGGTGTCCGTCGGCATCACGCGATGACAGGAACCCGCAGCTCAGACGGCATGTGACGTCACCAGGCGGCAGAGCCCCCGGAGCGCTTGACCCCATGACACGGTAGGGGTCACTGGTTCAATCCCAGTATCGCCCACCCCGGAAAGCCCTGGTCGGACGCCCGAGACGGCGACGACCGGGGCTTTCGTCACTTCCGACAACATCCAGAGCCGGGGTCGAGCAGGCCGGCTCACCGGGTTGTCGGCAGGGATCGCACGAAGTCCTCCAGCAGTTGTGCCACCCGTTCGGGTTCGCCGAGTTGCGGTACGTGTCCCGCGGTCAGTATCTCGAGGCGGGCGTCCGGCATCAGGTCCGCCGCGGCCCGCGCGGAGGCCACCGACACCACCGGGTCGTGGTCGCCCCAGATCATCAGGGTGGGGACCGCCAGCCGGCGCAGATCGTCCGGGCGGATCCGGGCCGCAGATCGAGTGCCGAGCGGCGACAGGAGGGCCTGGAACTCGGCGAGGTCGGCCGCGCCGGCGACCGGGTCACGCGCCGCGTCGAGGAGTGAGTCGAGCAGGTCGGGGTGCCGCAGGATGGTGTCTCCCTCACCCACCGACGACATCAGGCGGAGCAGCATCCGCCGGCCGGGCTTCACGGTGCGGCGCAGGACGTTGCCCAGCATCGGTGTCGCCATGAGCCGTATTCCCGGGGGGATTCGTGCGCCGGGGAGCAGCGGGACGGACCCGAGCATGACGAGGCCGCGTACCCGCTCGGGCCGGTCCAGGGCGTACCAGACCGCCCAGGTCCCGCCCCCCGAAGCGCCGACCAGCACCGCCCGCTCGAGCTGGAGCTCGTCGAGGACGTCATCGACGAACCGGACCGCGCACTCCCGGAAGCCGTTGCGAGGGAAGTCCCCCGGGTCGCTGAGCCCGAAGCCCGGCCGGTCGACGAGGTAGGAGCGCACCGTGGTCATGTGTTCGAGCAGCATGAGGTGCGACAGCGACGAGGTGTTGTTGCCGTGCAGGTGAACGACCGGCGGGCCGTCACCGGCCTCGATCACGTGCACGCGGCCCGGCTGCCGCCGGATGAAGCGGCTCCGGACGCCGGCCGCCCGGACCAACCGGTCATACCTGTCGCGCAGCCGGGTCGGGTGCCGCGGCACCGGCGGCCCGTTCGTCAGTGTAGCCATCGTGACCCCTGGTGGACTCCTGGTGATGCCACGCTCCGCCGCCCCGACCGAGGTGGGCTAGTTCGAACTTCGAACCGCGCGACGCCGCACTGCGGTGGGAGACTCGTACCGTGGGCTCGAGGGAGTTCGTCGGGTACTGCTCGTTCACCAAGGCGATCGAGCACCTCGGCGATCGATGGAGTCTGCTCATCGTGCGCGAACTGGGGATGGTGGGGCCTCGAGGATTCAACGACCTGGTCACCGGGCTGCCCGGCCGCATCTCGCGCTCGGTACTCACCGATCGGCTGCGCCGGCTGGAGACTCTGGGGCTGGTGTCACGCCGTGACGGCCCGGACCCGCACCCGGCCTACCGCCTCACTGCGGTCGGTGAAGGTCTGATGCCGACACTCGGCTCGCTGCGCGCCTGGGCGGACACGTGGCTCCCCGAGGACCCCGACATGCTGGAGCGCGATCCGGATGTCGTGCTCGGCTGGCTGTCCCAGCGGGTCGACCCCGACCGCGCGCCCAGGCGGTCCGTCGTCCTGGAGTTCCGGCTGCACCATCACCACGACCGCAGGTACTGGCTCGTGCTACAGCTCGGTGTCGAGCCGTACGGGTGTCTCACCGACCCCCTCCTGAGGCCGGACCGCTACGTGTACCTCGAGTCCTCGATGCCGGCGCTCCTGGCGCTCGCCAGGGGCAGGCGCGACTGGTCCGACGCGTTCGAGGACGGCTCGGTCACGGCCGCCGGCGATCCCGACCTGCTCCGCCGGCTCACCGAGTGGTTCCGTCCCGCGGAGTCTCCACACACCAGGGTCGAGCCCTGACCAGGAGCCTGCGAAGGCCGTGGGCACGGGACAGCTTCGGCACCAGCGCTCGATGGTGTTCACCCTGACGGCAACAGTCAGTGAAGAGTACTCACTCATCCCTGGCCATTTCCGCGTGCCACTAGTCCCTCCGGCTGACGCTTCTTCTCGGTGAGACCAAGCTACGCGCACACTCCGTGATACCGGAGGTGTCCATCCTCCGGGATGGGGAACATCCGCCCCGGGGGGAGCCACCATGGACGCCAACCACGTCACCGCCGTCACCGCCGTCCCGACCGCCGGCATCCCTGGACCGGGCGCGGACAGCGTGGTCCCGCCCGCCGCCGAGCCGCACCCCGAGGGTCGCCCCGGGCCGCGGAGCCGGTGGTCGGGCGGGGTGCCGTGGAGCAGCACGACCCGACGGGTCCGTTCCCGCCGGGACAGGGTCGACCGGGGGTACCGGTGCCAGGAGATCCGCACCGTCTGGCGCCAGGTCGCCCAGGAGACCGGACTCGCGCACCGGATCTTCTCCCCGAGCGGGGTCACGTGGGCCCCGCCGGACCTCAGCGACATCGACACGGGGGCGGACGAGGGCTTCACGGTGCACCTGCGGACCGGGCAGACGTGGGACCAGCTCGGTCGCGCGGGTCGCCGCATCGCCACCGCCTTCGGGGTACCCGCGCTGCGCCTGACCGAGCTGGCTGCCGGCTGGATCCGGATCGAGCTGCTCCACGACTACGAGCGCCAGGAGCTGCCGGAGCTGCCGGAGCCGACGGCGACCGCGCCGGTCCTCGTCGAGCCGTCGGTACCCGGGTGGGCCGTCGCGGTCCACACCCTCGTCGACGTCCGGATCACGCCGAACGCGTCCTGACCGGCGTGGCGACGACCCAGCGCAGACCGGCAGCTGCGTCGCGGACCGCGGCGGGAGACGATGGGTCCATGAGCTCACCGGAGCGGTCGCGCGCGGAGCTGCCCGACGGCGAGGGCGGCGACCCCGCCTGCTGGATGCACCGCGTGTGCCAGGAGTGCGGGCGCCTCGCCGACGAGGACCCGCCCACGCGCTGCCCGTCGTGCGGTGCGGCGCTCGAAGCGCTCTGAGAGGCCTCAGGGCTTCCTCAGACGACATCCGTCGTCCGCGCGGCGCACCCCCGCCTAAGGTCATCCGGTGTGACGATCGACGTCCCGCTCCCCCGCTCGGGCGACGTGCCGCGGCGGCCGCGCTCGACCCGCTCCTCCCGCATGATCGCGCCCGGCACCCTGCGGGTGCTGCGCATGCTGGCCGCGCACCCGGAGGGCGTCGACCTCCAGGCCCTCGGCGGGCACCTCGGCCGCACCGACACCGGTGTGCTCCCCGTCCTGCAGCGCCTGGTCCGCGACGGCCACGTCGAGCACACCGACGGCGGGACCTACCGCCTGCGTCCCGGGCCGAGCTGGGGCGGCACGCCGGCCACGCCGGGCGCGCCGCGACGCGAGCTGCCGGCGATGCTCTCCGACGCCGTCACCGAGCTCTACCGGCGCACGCGCGCCTGGGCCTACCTCGTCGAGTGGGCCGACGACGACCAGATCGACCTCGTCGACATCCGCGGCCACCAGCGTCTGGGCCACATCCCCGAGGTGCCCGCCCGCGTGCCGCCGACCATGGCCCACGCCCTGGCCGTCAGCAAGGTCCTCGTCGCGCACGCCCCCGGGCGCCGCGCGCGCCTCGACCCGTCGCGCTGGACGGCCTACACGCCGGCGACGATCACCTCACCCGACGCCTACGACCTCGAGCTCGCGCGCATCCGCCGCGACGGCTACGCGCTGGACCGCGAGGAGTTCGCCGCCGGCTTCGCCTGCGTGTGCGCACCCATCGCCGACCCCGGCGGCCGGGTCGGGGCCGCCATCGCCGTCACGCTGCCCGCGCCGCGGTTCCGCGCCGAGCTCGACCGGCTGGTCACCGACGTCACCGACGTCGCCCGCGTCGCGCACCGGCAGTGGTACCGCTAGGGCAGGTCAGCTCTCGTCGTACCTGTCCGCCGCCTCGTTGCGCTGCTGCGCGATCTCCAGCGCGTGCTCGGCGGTCTCCTTGTCGGGGTAGGGGCCGAGCCGGTCGGCCGCGCGGCAGCCGTCCCACGGCTCGACGCGATGGTGCTTGAGGCAGTAGTACCACTCGTTCTCGTGGGCCACGGACCCATGCTGGCACGACGATGGGTCCCGATCACGCCTCGCCCTCGGCGAGCCCCAGGACGGTGAGGCCCACCGCCCGCCACGCCGCCGAGCGCCGGGGACGTCCCTCGAGCACCGCGACGACCGTGTACCGGTCGCGGACGTGGTCGTCGAAGAGGCCGAGGGCGACCGCGGCCTCGCTGCGCCGCGTCCCGGGCGGGCGCAGCAGCAGGGCCTCGAGCGGCACGGGCACGTGGCGCGCGAGCCAGGACGCCACCGCCGTCCGTTCCTCCTCGGGGCGCGCCGAGAGCGCGACGACCCGGTGCCCGGCGGCCGCGAGCGCGGTCAGCACGGTGACGGCCGCCGGGACGGGGAGGTCCTCCGGGCCGGGCTGCTCCCGCGCGGTCAGCACGCCCTCGACGACGACCAGCACCGCCGGCGGCGTCCCGGGCACCGGGCGGTACGGCGCCCCGCCCGCCGACCCCAGCCGGGGCGGCGGGGCGAGCGGCGCCGGGCGCCCGGTCTCGGGGTCGAGGAACCGCGCGTGCAGGTCGCGCAGCGTCTCCTCCCCCACCCGCTCCGGGCCGGTGCGGGCGGCGTCGCGGCGCACGCACTCCTCGAGGTCCGTGACGACGTCCTCGACGTGCCACGTCGCCCCGCAGGCCTCGGCGAGCGCGAGCCAGCGCCGGGCGACGCCGGCGCGCAGGTTGGTGGCGTCGACGACGACGTCGAGGCCGTCGAGCAGCGTGCTGCGCACGAGCCGCCACTCCGCCGCGGAGATGCGGCGCTCCACCGCGTCGACGGGCGCCGAGTAGGCGGCGTCGGCCATGCTGCGCCGCAGGTCGTCGCGGTTGACCCGCAGGATCGTCCCCGGCCGCCGGGACGCGACGAGCGCCCGCGCCCAGGTGGTCTTCCCCGAGGCCGGGAGGCCGCGGACGAGGTGCAGCGTCGGCACGCTCAGGCGTGGGCCGCCGCCGGGCGGGGGCGGGTGGCCGCGAGGACGAGGTCGGCGACGAGCCCGGGGTCGTCGCCCATCGGGACGTGCCCGCAGCCGGGCAGGACGTAGACCGCGGCGTCGGGCAGGGCGCGCCGCAGCCGGCCGGACTGCCAGCGCGGCAGCAGGAAGTCGCGCGCACCCCAGCCGATGACGGTGGGGACCTCCGAGGGACCGGGGATCGTCCAGCTCCCGAGGTTCGCGAGCATCGTCGCGAACGACGAGCGCGGGTGGCTGAGGCCGTGCAGGTCGGCGGCGATCTGCTCGGGGTCGATGCGCGAGGGGTGCGCGAGCAGCAGGCCGAGCAGAGCGGTGCGCAGCACGGGCGTGGCGAGCATCGTCTGCAGCCGCGACGACGGGACCAGCGCCAGCACCGCATGCGCCCCGCCGAGCACCCCGCGGGCCCAGAGCCGTTCCGGCGTCGACCAGAACCCCGCCGGCGACAGCGCGGTCGCCGAGCGCACGGTGCCCCGGGCGGCGAGCTCGAGGGCGACCAGCCCGCCGAGCGAGTTGCCGGCGACGTGCGGCCGGTCGAGGCCCTGCGTGGCGCAGAACGCCTCGACGGCGTCGGCGATCGGGCCGATGTCGCCGCGGTACTCGGACGGCAGGTCGGGCGATTCCCCGTGGTCGGGCAGGTCGACCGCCCAGACCTCGCGCTCCGGCGCGAGCAGCGGGGCGACGTGGTCCCAGCCCTGGCGCCGATGGGTGATCCCGTGCAGCAACAGCACGGGCTCGCCGGTGCCGGTACGGGTGTGCGCGAGGTCCACGCGTCCTCCTCGGGTGCGGGGCGGGGCGCGGTCAGGCGCGGGGGTGGACGACGACCTTGCCGGTGACCCGCCGCTCGGCCAGCTCGGCGACGGCGGAGCCCGCCTCGGCCAGCGAATAGGTGGCGCTGATCGGCGGGGCGAGCCGGCCGCTCGCGATGTCGTCGCGCATCGCGTCCCACTGCTGGTGCATGAACCCGGGACGCTTCGACGCGTACGCACCCCAGCCGGCGCCGACCACCGCGATGTTGTTGAGCAGCAGCCGGTTGACCTTGACGGTGGGGATCTCGCCGGCGGTGAAGCCCACGACGGCCAGCCGCCCGTCGTCGCCGAGGCTGCGCAGCGAGTCGGTGAACCGGTCGCCGCCGACGGGGTCGACGACGACGTCGACGCCGCGGTCCCCGGTGATCTCCTTCGCGGCGTCCTTGAAGCCCTCGACGGGGATCCAGTGGTCGGCACCCGCGGCCGTCGCGACCTCGCCCTTGCCCTCCGACGACACGACCGCGATCACCGTCGCCCCGCGCGCCTTGGCGAACTGGATGCACGCAACGCCGATGCCGCCCGCCGCACCGTGGACCAGCACGGTCTCCCCCGCCGCCAGGTGCGAGCGCGTCTCGAGCACGAAGTGCGCGGTCAGGTAGTTCATCGGCAGGCCGGCGCCGACGTCGAAGGACACCGCGTCGGGCAGCGGGAACACGGTCTCGGCCGGGCACGCGACGGTCGGCGCGAACCCGCCGGTCACCGGCAGCGCCGCCACCCGGTCGCCCGCGGAGAACCGGGAGCCCTCGGGCGCCGCACGCACGGTGCCCGCGACCTCGTTGCCCAGGATGAAGGGCAGTTCGGGCTTCACCTGGTACTCGCCGCGGGACAGCAGCAGGTCGGGGAAGACGACGCCGGCCGCCTCCACGTCGATGAGCACCTGGTCGTCGACGGCCTCGGGCTCGTCGACCTCGTTGACCTCGAGCGCGCCCGGCCCGTCGAGCCGGACGACCTGTACCGCGCGCACCGCGACCTCCTCGCACCGCCCCGACCGTCAGCCGTGACGGTTCTACAGGAGTCGCGTGGCGCTGTCAGGTGAAGCGGTGCACGGTCGTGCGGGTCGTCGCCCCGCCCTCGAGGTCCGCGGTGCCCGTCACCTCGTAGGTGCCGAGCGCGGTGCAGCGCCCGCGCGGGAAGTACTCGCGCCCCGGGTCGCCGACGATCACGTCCACCCCGGCGGCCACGGCCTCGTCGCAGAACCGTTCGACGTGGCGGGCCATCGGCTGCTCGTAGAAGACGTCGCCGGCCAGCACGACGTCGACGTCGAGCTCGACCGCGCCGTCCAGCACGTCCCCGACGACGTCGACCGCGACGCCGTTCGCGGCCGCGTTGAGCCCGACGGCCTGCCGGGCGCGGGCGTCGGTGTCCGAGGCCACCACGGCGGCGGCGCCGGCGAGGGCAGCGGCGATGGCCACGACGCCGGAGCCGGTGGCGAGGTCGAGCACCCGGCGGCCGCGGACGAGGTCCGGGTGGTCGAGGACGTGGCGGGCCAGCGCCTGACCACCCACCCAGGCGAACGCCCAGAACGGCGGCGCTTCCTCGTCGAGCTCCGACCACGCACGGTGGATGTCGTCGGCGAGCAGGAGGGTGATCTCCGGGACCAACGGGGGGTGCCCGGGCGCCGTCCAGTCGCGGATTCCGTCACCGGCGGTCACGAGGCGCTCCGCGAAGTGACGCGGCAGGGGGGCAGCGCGCGGGCGGGGGCGTCCCTACGCTGGACGCGGCCCCACCGGGCTGCGACCGGACCGTCGACACCGCGAGCCGTCCGAGGAGGTCCTCATGACCGTCACGCCCACGGGGCCGACCGCCGAGGACGCCGTCCTGCTCTACGTCGGCGGCCCGCTGGACGGCCGCGTCGAGGTGCGCGAGGCACGCCACGGCGCGCCCCTGCCGGTGGTGACCCACACCCACCTCCACGACGGCCCGAAGGTCGTCCACGTCTACGACCTGCACCCGCTCACCCCGGCCGCGGGCGTCTACCACCTGCGGCTGAGCGAGGTGCCCGCCGATCAGTCGCCGGCGGCGAGGTAGCTCAGGCCGCACAGCGTCCCCCACGTCGCGGCCACGCCGGCCGCCTTGGTCCGGGCCGTCGCGTCCGGCAGCGACGTCCCCAGCACGACGAGGTCGACGAGGTCCGCGCCGACGCGCACGGCGATCGCGGTGCGCAGCGCCCCACCCGCCGGGGCGAGGGCCATGGCGAGGCCGGAGGCGAGGTCACGCCCGCCGAGGGCGCGCACCCCGATCGCGGTGGCCGTCGGCAGCGGCGCCCCCTCGGCCTGCAGCGCGGTGGGCTTCGTGAACAGCTCGGGACGGGCGATGATCGCCACGCTGTACCCGGCGGTGGCCACGCCGAGCAGGCGGGGGATCCACGTCAGGTCGCGCGAGCGGGAGGCAGCCATGATCGCCCTGTACCCGCGGGAGCTCAGCCGGACGCCGCGTCGCCCTCCCCGGGCAGGTGCAGGAGCAGGCGCAGCACGCGGCTGTAGAGATCGCCGGACACCGCGTCCTCGCCGAGGACGCGCCGCAGGCGGATCAGCCCGTGGTAGAGCGCCGCGGCCGCGATGACGACCTCGTCGTCGCGCACGGCCGCGCGCACGGCGGGGTCGACGTCCTCCCAGTTGCGGGCGAGCTCGTCGGTCGCGAGCCGGGCCAGCCGGACCTCGTGCTCGGCGAGGCGGCCGGCGAACTCGGGGTGGCGCACGGCGTAGAGCCACACCTCGGCGTCGAGCAGGGCGTCCTCGCGCGAGTCGGCCACGTCGGTGACGAGGCGGTCGAGCGCGGCGAACGTCTCGGCCGGGTCCCCGCCCACCAGCGCCGACTTGTGGTCGACCGCGGCCGACGTCTGGTCCTCGACGAGCTCGGTGAACAGCGCTTCCTTGCTGGCGAAGTGCACGTAGACCGAGCCGACCGACACCCCGGCGGTCCGGGCGATCTCCTCGACCGACGCCGGGCCGTATCCGCGCTCGGCGAACACGCGGCGCGCGGCGACGAGCAGGGCCTCGCGGGTGCGGGCCTTGGTGGCGGCGCGTCGGCCGACGGGCGTCACGCGTCCTCCCCCTCGCCGCATCGGAGCAGCGGCCGTGTCGTGCAGTGACGGATCGTAACCCGCCGGGCGCACGAACCGGGCGTCGCCGTCGCGACACACGAGCGCGGGACAATGGCGGGGATGACCACCTCCACCGCCCTGCTCGCCCGTCCGGGCGCCGACGCCGACGAGCTCTACGAGGGGTTCGCGGAGTGGGCCGCCGAGCGGGGCCTGGAGCTCTACCCCGCGCAGTCCGAGGCGCTCATCGAGCTGGTCTCGGGCTCGAACGTCATCCTCTCGACGCCGACGGGGTCGGGGAAGTCGCTGGTCGCGCTCGGGGCCCACGTGGCCGCGCTCGCCCACGGCCGGCGCACCGTCTACACCGCGCCGATCAAGGCGCTGGTCTCGGAGAAGTTCTTCGCCCTCGGCGCCCAGCTCGGCTACGAGCAGGTCGGCATGCTCACCGGCGACGCCGCGGTGAACCCCGACGCCCCGGTCATCTGCTGCACCGCCGAGGTGCTGGCCAACTGGGCCCTGCGCGAGGGGGCGCGCGCCGAGGTCGGCCAGGTCGTCATCGACGAGTTCCACTTCTACGCCGACCCCGAGCGCGGCTGGGCCTGGCAGGTGCCGCTGCTCGAGCTGCCGCAGGCCCAGTTCCTGCTCATGTCGGCGACGCTGGGCGACGTCTCGTTCTTCGCCGAGGACCTGACGCGGCGTACCGGGCGCGAGACCGCGGTCGTGGCCCACACCGAGCGGCCCGTCCCGCTGTCGTTCCGCTACGCCCGCACCCCGCTGCACGAGACGATCACCGAGCTGCTCGCCGGCCAGCAGGCGCCCGTCTACGTCGTCCACACCACGCAGGCCGCCGCCGTCGAGCAGGCCCAGGCCCTCATGAGCCTCAACGTCTCGACGAAGGCCGAGAAGGAGCAGATCGCCGAGCTCATCGGCTCCTTCCGCTTCACCGCGGGGTTCGGCAAGACGCTCTCGCGGCTGGTGCGCCACGGCATCGGCGTGCACCACGCCGGGATGCTGCCGAAGTACCGCCGGCTCGTGGAGACGCTCGCCCAGGCGGGCCTGCTCAAGCTCATCTGCGGCACCGACACCCTCGGGGTCGGCATCAACGTCCCCATCCGCACGGTGCTGTTCACCGCGCTGACCAAGTTCGACGGCCAGCGCGTGCGCCACCTGCGCGCCCGCGAGTTCCACCAGGTCGCGGGCCGGGCGGGGCGCGCCGGCCACGACACCGCGGGCTACGTCGTCGCCCAGGCCCCCGAGCACGAGGTGGAGAACGCCAAGCGCCTCGCGAAGGCGGGCGACGACGTCAAGAAGCAGCGCCGGGTGGTGCGCACCAAGCCGCCCGAGGGCTTCGTGTCGTGGTCGGAGAAGACGCTCGAACGGCTCATCGAGGCCCAGCCCGAGGCGCTGACCAGCCAGTTCCGGGTGTCGACGGCGATGCTGCTGCAGGTCGCGCAGCGCGAGCAGCCGTTCTTCGCCGCGATGCGCCACCTGCTCGAGGACAACCACGCCGACCGGCCCACCCAGCGCAAGCTGATCCTGCGCGCCATCGCGCTCTACCGCGGGCTGCTCGAGGCCGACGTCGTCGAGCGCGTCGATCCCCCGGCCGGGAGCCGGAGCGCAGCGGAGCTCGACCCCGACCAGAGATGCCCCGACGTGCGCCTCGTCGACGACCTCCAGGTCGACTTCGCGCTCAACCAGCCGCTCTCGCCGTTCGCGCTCGCGGCGTTCGACCTGGTGGACAAGGAGTCGCCGACGTACGCGCTCGACCTCGTCTCGGTGGTCGAGGCGACCCTCGACGACCCCAAGCAGGTGCTGCGCGCCCAGGAGAACAAGGCGCGCGGTGAGGCCGTGCAGGCGATGAAGGCCGAGGGCATCGAGTACGAGGAGCGCATGGAGCTCCTCGAGGACGTGACGTGGCCCCGGCCCCTCGCGGAGCTGCTCTCCGCGGCCTACGAGTCCTACCGGTCGGGCCACCCGTGGGTCGCCGACCACGAGCTCGCCCCGAAGTCGGTGGTCCGCGACCTCTACGAGCGCGCGATGACGTTCACCGAGTACGTCTCGTACTACGGCATCGCCCGCTCCGAGGGCCTCGTCCTGCGCTACCTCACCGACGCCTACCGGGCGCTGCGCCAGACCGTGCCCGAGGCCGCACGCACCGAGGACCTCGACGACCTCGTCGCCTGGCTCGGCGAGCTCGTGCGCCAGACCGACTCGTCACTGCTCGACGAGTGGGAGAACCTGGCCGGGGCGGGCGGGGACGGCACGGCGCTGGACGCGGCGGGGTCGGACGCGCGCCCGGTCGACCAGGGCCCGCCGCCGGTCACCCGCAACGAGCGCGCCTTCCGGGTGCTGGTGCGCAACGAGATGTTCCGCCGCGTGGAGCTCTTCGCCCGCCGCTCGCCCGCCGAGCTCGCCGCCCTGGACGACGTGGGAGACGCAGCGCAGCGGAGCTCGACCCGGGGATCGGGCCCCGACGCCGACGCCTGGGCCGCGGCGATGGAGGCCTACTTCGCCGAGTACCCCACCGTCGGCGCCGGCCCGGACGCCCGGGGCCCGGCGTTCTTCCGCGTCACCGTCGACGGGCGCACCTGGCACGTCCGCCAGGTGCTCGACGATCCCGAGGGCGACCACGACTGGGCCATCAGCGCCGACGTCGACCTCGACGCCTCCGACGAGCTCGGCGCGGCCGCGGTGCACGTGACGGCGATCGGCCCGCTGTGACGCACGCTGCGTGAGTCGGCGGCGCTACGTGACGAACCAGAACGCCGACTCGGTGAGCGTCCTGGCCGTGGGCTGACGCCGGTCACGCCCCGACGAGCAGGTCCTCCTCGTCGTGGGTGCGGGCGCGCACGGCGCCGGGCGGGGTGCCGACGACGCGGCGGAAGGCGCGGCTGAAGGCCGCCTCGGAGCGGTAGCCGAGCGAGGTGGCGACCGCGGCGACGGTGGTGTCGCCGGCGCGCAGGCGGTCGTGGGCAACGAGCATGCGCCAGCGGGTCACGTACGTCATCACCGGTTCGCCGACCAGCGCGGTGAAGCGGGCGGCGAAGGTCGAGCGCGACAGGGCCAGCTCGTGGGCGAGACCGGCGACCGACCAGTCGCGGGACGGGTCGGCGTGGACGAGGGCCAGGGCACGGCCGATGTCGGGGTCGGCGAGGGCGCCGAGCCAGCCCGTACGGGCCGCGGGGTCGTGCGCGAGCCAGGCGCGCAGCATCTGGACGACGAGGACGTCGGCGAGCCGGGTGATCACGGCCTCGCCGCCGGGCTGCGTCTCCTCCACCTCGAGCGCGATCAGGCGCAGCGTGTCCTGCAGCCGCGCGGTCAGCGGCGACACCGGCACGTGGACGATGTCGGGCATCAGCGCCACGAGCTGCTCGGCCATGGGGTGCTCGAGGCGCACCGCGCCGCAGATCATCGTCGTGGTCGCACCGGTGCCGCCGTAGCTGATCGAGGCGTACCGGTCGCCGTACCAGGTGTGCGGCAGCGTCAGGACGTTCGGCACCGACAGACCCGGCGCCAGGTCCGCCGAGCGCATCACGTGGCCCTCGCCGCGCGGCAGGAGCACGACGTCGGAGGAGGCCAGCGTCACGACCTCGTCGCCGACGACGATCGTCGCCGTCCCCGACGTCACGACGTGGAACCACAGGCAGCGGGGCGTCTCGGGCAGCGCGAGGCCCCACGGCGCCCGCAGCTCGGAGGAGCAGTAGAACGTCCCGTTCATCCGCAGGACGTGGAGCGCCTCGCCGACGGCGTCGGTCGGCGTCCACGGAGGCTGGGTCGGCACCCGCCCAGCTTCCGGCACACGCCACTCCTCGTCCACGAGCCCCGGACGATCGGGCAGACCACGCGGCGTCGCGGTGATGGTCCGTCCACCCCCCGGGTCCGACGCTGGACGCACCCACACCGGAGCGAGGAGCCACCACCATGATCACTGTCCTGGGCGCCAGCGGGAACACCGGCGGGCGGGTCGTGCGCCGCCTGCGCGAGGCCGGCGAGACCGTCCGCGCCGTCGGGCGCGACGCCGCCCGCCTGGCCGACGCGGCCGCGCACGGCGCCGAGCCGCACGCCGCCGACATCACCGACCGCACCGCCCTGACCGCGGCGCTGTGCGGGGCGGACGCCGCCTACGTCCTCATGCCCCTCGACGTCACCCGGCCCGGCTACCGCGCGCACCAGGAGCAGGTGGGCACCGCCATCGCCACCGCGCTCGCCGACGCCGGCGTGCCGCGGGTGGTGGCGCTCAGCGCGCTCGGCGCCGAGCGGGAGCGCGGCACCGGGTTCCTCGAGACCCTCCACGAGCAGGAGCAGCGCCTCGCCGCGCTCGACGCCCGGGTGCTGTTCCTGCGCCCGGGGCTGTTCTTCGAGTCGTTCCTGCCCTCGCTGGACGCGATGCTCGCCACCGGCGTCCACCACGACACCATCGACCCCGAGCTCGCGCTGCCCATGGTCGCGACCGCCGACGTGGGCGATGCCGCCGCGGCCGCGCTGCGCGACCCCGACGCGGCCGGGGTCCGCGAGCTGCTCGGGCCCGAGGACCTCACGGTCCCCGACGCGGTCGCCCGCCTCGGCTCCGCGCTCGGGCGGCCGGGCCTGCGCTACGAGCGTCCGCCGGAAGAGGTGATGCGCGCGGTGCTGGTGGAGGTGGGCCTGCCGCCGGACCTCGCCGACGAGAACCTCGCGATGAACGCGGCGTTCAACGCCGGCACGGTGTGGAGCCTCGTCGGCCGCGGGCCGGCCACGAGCACCCCGACGACCCTCGAGGAGTGGGCCCGGACGCTCGCCCCGGTGAGCTGATCGGCGTCTATCGCTTGCGCGAGCGCCCCAGGGACGGCGGCGGGACGACCGGGCCGAGGTCGCCGTCCGGGGCCTCGTCGAGGTCGAGGATCACCGGCGCGTGGTCGGACGGGCCGGTGCCCTTGCGGGCCTGGCGGTCGACCCAGACCGCCGCGCGGCGCCGGGCCACCGGCTCGCCGGCGAGCACGAGGTCGATGCGCATGCCGCGGTCCTGGTGGAACGCGCCGCCCCGGTAGTCCCAGTAGGTGAACGCGCGCTCCTCGGGCCACCGCTCGCGCACGACGTCGTGCAGCCCGGTCTTGACCAGGGCGGCGAGGGCCTCGCGCTCGGGCGGGGTGACGTGGGTGGACGCGGCGAAGGCCTCGACGGAGTAGACGTCGGCGTCGGCGGGGGCGATGTTGAAGTCGCCGGCCACCACCGACGCGTCCGGGCCCGCGGCCTCCACCCGGTCGCGCAGGGCGGCGAGCCACTCGAGCTTGTAGGCGTAGTGCGGGTCGGACGGGTCGCGTCCGTTGGGGACGTAGACCGACGTGACGCGCAGGCCGCCGCACGTCGCGGTGACCGCGCGCGCCTCCTGGTGCGGGTAGCCGGGGGCGCCGGGCAGCCCCTCCTCGACGTCGTCGAGCCCGACGCGGGAGAGCAGCGCGACGCCGTTCCAGCGGCCCTCGCCGTGGTGCGCGACGGCGTAGCCGCGCTCGGCCAGCGGGGCGGCGAAGGTCTCGGCGAACGCCTCGTCGGAGAGCTTGGTCTCCTGCAGGCAGACCACGTCGGGCGCGCGGTCGTCCAGCCAGCCCAGCAGCCGCGGCTCGCGGGCCTTGGCCGAGTTCACGTTCCACGTCGCCAGTCGCACGCCCGCCACGCTAGCCGGGCCCCCCGACGTCCTCCCCGCCCGGCGGTCAGGGTGTGCCCCACCGGTTGCTGCCCCGGACGTCGCGCGCGTACTAGCGTCCCCGCCATGTCCGCGCCCGGCTCCGTGACCGACGAGGACCGGCTGCGCCGGATCGAGCAGGTCACCGACACGGCGCTGTCGCACCTCGACGTCGGGGATCTGCTCACCGAGCTCCTGGACCGTGTGCGGGTCCTGCTCTCCGCCGACACCGCCGCCGTGCTCCTGCTGGACCCCTCGGGGACCTACCTCGTGGCCACCGCGGCACGCGGGATCGAGGAGGAGGTGCGCCAGCGCGTGCGCATCCCGGTCGGCAAGGGCTTCGCCGGGCGCATCGCCGCCGAGCGCCGGCCCGTGATCATCGACGACGTCGACCACTCCAACGTCCTCAACCCGATCCTGCGCGAGAAGGACATCCGCTCGCTGCTCGGCGTGCCCCTGATCGCGGAGGGCGGGGTCCTCGGCGTCCTGCACGTCGGCACCCTGTCCTCGCGGACCTTCACCCAGGACGATGCGGAGCTGCTGCAGATGGTCGCCGACCGGGTCGCGCTGGTGACCCGCACCCACCTGTCCGACCTCGACCGCGCGGCCGCGTCGGCGCTGCAGCGCAGCCTCATGCCCGGTCAGCTGCCCCAGGTGAACGGCGTGGAGTTCGCGGCGCGCTACGTCCCCGGCGAGGCCGGCGGCCTGGGCGGCGACTGGTACGACGTGTTCTCCCTGCCGTCGGGCCGGCTCGGCGTCGTGATCGGCGACGTCGTCGGCCGCGGGCTGCAGGCCGCGGTCGTCATGGGGCGGCTGCGCAGCGCCCTGCGTGCGTTCGCCCTCGAGGAGGACGACCCGGCCGAGGTGCTCGAGCGCCTCGACGGCAACGTCCAGCACTTCGAGGACGGCGTCATGGCCACCGTCCTCTACGCCATCTTCGAGCCGTCCCTGGACCGCGTGTCGCTGTCGACCGCGGGCCACCTCCCGCCGATCATCGGCCGCCCCGGGGAGAGGTCGGCACTGGTCAACGTGCCCGTCGACCTGCCGGTCGGGGTCTCGGTGGGGCCGCCGCGCCGGACCACGGTGATCGACCTCCCGCCCGAGGCGCTGTTCTTCCTCTACACCGACGGCCTGGTCGAGCGGCGCGGCCAGTCGCTGGACACCGGTCTCGACCTGCTGTGCGACGCGGTCCGGTCCGGCACCGACTCCGACGCCGTGTGCACCGCCGTGCTGCACCAGATGATCGGCCCGGCGACGGTGGACGACGACGTGGCGATGCTCGTGGCGCGTCGCCGCGGGGGCACCTCCGTGGTGCCGCTGAACATCGTCGTGCCCGCCGTCCCGCGCACGCTGGCCGACATCCGCTCGAACGTGCGCCGCTGGCTGCACGCGGTGGGCGCACCGCCCGACGCCGCGGCGGACGTCCTGGTGGCCGTGGGCGAGGCGTGCGCCAACGTGGTCGAGCACGCCTACGGTCCGGCGGGTGGCACGCTGACGGTGCAGATGGAGCTCGACGGCACGACGGTGGTGACGAACGTGCGGGACAACGGACGGTGGCGCCCCGCCCGCGGGGAGAACCGCGGACGGGGCACCTCGCTGATCCGGGCGTGCAGCGACGACATGGACGTGATCGCCGGGGTGGGTGGCACGACGGTCACCTTCCGCCGGCACGTGACGGAGGCGCCGCAGTGACCACCGCGACCGTCGTCGTGCGCTCCGAGGACACCTGCGTGCGCATCGGGATCAGCGGCGAGATCGACCTCGAGAACGCCGACACGGTCGAGGAGCAGCTCGTCGCGGCGATCCCCAACGAGACCACCTCGGTCCTGCTCGAGCTCGGGTCGCTCGAGTACCTCGACAGCGCGGGCCTGCGGGTGCTGTTCGCCCTGGCGGCCCGCCTCGAGGTGCTGCAGATCCTGCTGCGGGTGGACGTGCCCCGGGGCTCGCCGGCGCGGCGGGTGCTCCAGCTCTCGGGGTTCGAGGGCGTCGCGGCCCTCGAGGGCTGAGCCCGCCTACCGCCCGCCTACCCCTGCTCGGCCTTGCGCCGCACGGTGTCGAGCGTCTGCTCCATGCCGCGGCGGTTCGCGGCGGGCACGTCCCAGGCGCGGGCGCGACCGACCACGTTGGCGATCGGGCTGCGGCGGTCCTGCCAGAACTGCTCCACGCGGGTGCCCGAGCCCTCGGGGGTCAGCCGGAAGCCCCACCGGGCCACCGACTGCCCGAGCAGCTCGACGTCCCAGCTGATCGCCCGCTGCGGCTCGAACTCGGCGATCGTGCCCTTCGTCGACCAGCGCATGAGGCCCTTGCGGTTGTGGCCCTTGAACTGCGCGCCCGGGGCCGGGCCGGTCGCGCTGCCGAGCCAGTCGACGCGGTGGCACTCGGGCGAGATGGCCCCGATGCGCGCGGGGTCGCCGACGAGGTCCCACACCCGGTCCGGGGGTGCGTCGACGGTGCGGGAGACGACGATGTCGGCCACGGGACTCCTCCGGACGGCGGCAGCGGGACGGTCGCACCGTAGTCGGACGACCCGCCGTTCGCCGGAGGACGCTCTGATCAGGGCCCGACAGCCGATCGCCACCGCGTCGGCCGGGCACCAGGCGTTGACCCACCGCTGCACGGGGGGCTGGTGGGGACCGCCGGCGCGCAGTCGCTCGCTCACGGAGCCCGTGCCGAGCGGACTGCCGGCGGCGACGAGCAGCCGCACGTCGACCCCCGCCGGCACCTGGGTCAGCAGGTCGAGGGCGGCCACCGTGCCGAGGCTGGGGGAGACCAGCGTCACGGGCCCCGACGTCGGGAAGGTCCCGAGCCCGGTGGCCGGCACCTGGCCGCGGACGTCCTCGTCGTCGAGGTGGAGCGCGACGTCGCGGAACCGGTCCCGGTCCCGCGGGAGCCCGCCGTGGGCATCCGCTCCGTTATCGTGAACGATGCAGAGCATCAGCACCCGGTGCCCCGCGCCCTCCGCCCGCCGCAGCGTCGCGCCGGTGCCCCGCCTCTCGACCACCCCGGGGGTCCCGCCGTGACGCTCGAGCTCGACGACCTGCGCGTGCGCAGCCTGGGTGAGTGCCGCCACGACTCACCGTTCGCCGAGATGCTGGCGAACAAGCGCACGTCTCCGGCCTACGTGCACGAGGACGACCGCGTGCTCGTCGACGACACCGTCTCCGTGCTGCTCTCGCGCGGGGTGCCGATCGAGCGGCTGCCCAGCCTCGAGGCGGCCGGTCCGCGGCGGAAGATCTACTTTGATCCGGACGCGACGAGCGTCGGCATCGTGACCTGCGGCGGCCTGTGCCCGGGGCTCAACGACGTCATCCGCGGCATCGTGCAGGAGCTCACCGAGCACTACCACGTCGCCCACATCTACGGCTTCCGCAACGGCTACGCGGGCCTGACCCGCCAGCACCGCGAGCGGGTCGTCGAGCTCGACCTGCGCGCCGTCGCCGACATCAACAACGACGGCGGGACGATCCTCGGCAGCTCGCGGGGGGACCAGGACCCCGAGGAGATGGTCGACACCCTCGTCGAGCTCGGCATCGACGTGCTGTTCGTCATCGGCGGCGACGGCAGCATGCGCGGGGCGATGACGCTCGTCGACACCATCGACGCCCGGGGCCTGGACATCTCGGTCATCGGTGTCCCGAAGACGATCGACAACGACCTCCCCTTCACCGACCAGAGCTTCGGCTTCCAGACGGCGTTCGCGCAGGCCACGTCGTTCATCGCCTCGGTGTTCATCGAGTCGCAGGCCGCCGAGAACGGCGTGGGCATCGTCAAGCTGATGGGCCGGCACTCGGGCTTCATCGCCTGCTACGCGGCCCTGTCGATCAACGACGCCGACTTCGTGCTCATCCCCGAGGTGCCGTTCGTCCTCGACGGGCCGAACGGCGTGCTGCGCCGGGTCGAGGACCACGTGCGCCGGCACGGTCAGGTGGTCATCGTCGTGGCGGAGGGCGCCGGGCAGGAGCTGCTCGAGCAGGAGGGCAAGACCACCGACGCGTCGGGCAACACCAAGCTCGGCGACATCGGGCTGTTCCTCAAGGAGAAGATCACCGAGCACCTGACCTCGGTCGGGCTGCCCCCCACCGTGCGCTACCTCGACCCCAGCTACGCCATCCGCAGCGTCGCCGCCAACGCCTACGACAGCGTCTACTGCGTGCGCCTCGCGCACGCCGCCGTCCACGCCGGCATGGCCGGACGCACGGAGACCGTGGTGGTGCGCTGGCGGCGGCGCTTCGTGCACATCCCGATGTCGCTGATCACCAGCCACCGCAACCAGGTCGACCCGGACGGCGACCTCTGGCTCTCGGTGCTCGAGGCGACCGGCCAGCCGGCGTCCTTCGGCTGACGACGGTCTAGTTGACCTTGACCAGGTCCACGACGAACACGAGGTGCGCGTTCGCCGGGATCACCGGCGGCACGCCGCGGTCGCCGTAGCCCTGGTGCGGCGGGACGACGAGGATGCGCCGACCGCCCTCGCGCATGCCGGAGATGCCGAGCTTGAAGCCGTCGATGACGCCGCCCAGCGGGAACTCGACGGGCGCGCCGCCGCGACCCCACGAGGAGTCGAACTCGCCGCCGTCGGAGACCCGGATGCCCTGGTACTGGACCTGCACGGTGTCGCGGGGGCCGGCCTCGGCGCCGCCACCGACCACCAGGTCGGTGATGTCGAGGTCGTTCGGCAGGGTGTCGGGGGTGACCGACGCGCCGGGGGCGCGGGTCAGGTCGTCGGTGTTGTCCACGGTGACCGCCATGCCGCGACCCTACGGGCGGCCGGGGCCGGCGTCCGCAGCGCCCGTCGGCGCGAGGGCGGCGAGCTCCTCGTCCTCCCGGGGGTCGTGGTCGCGGCCGAGCGCGAGGCCGACGGCGGAGAGCAGGCAGGCCAGCGCGACGTAGCCGGCCGCGGCGGCCCAGCCGAAGCCCGCCTGCAGCGAGGTGAGCAGCACGGGTGCCAGCGCGCCGCCGAGGACCCCGGCCAGGGTGTAGCCCAGCGAGGAGCCCGTGGAGCGCAGGCGCGGGGAGAACTGCTCGGTGATGAACGCGGCCTGCGGCCCGTAGGCCGCCGCGTGCAGGACGAGGCCGACGACGACGCCGAGCACGAGCAGCCCGAACGAGCCCGTGTCGATCGTGGGGAACAGCACGAACACCCACACCCCGGCGAGCACGACGGCGACCGTCGAGACCAGCCGGCGGTTGATCCGGTCGGACAGGGCGCCGAAGGCCGGGATGAGCCCGAGCTGCAGCGCCGACCCGATGAGCACCGCCGAGAGCACCTGGGCGCGCTCGAAGCCGGCGGTCCGGGTCGCGTAGCTCAGGACGTAGACCGTCAGCAGCGAGTAGGCGACGTCGGGGCCGAGGCGGGAGAGGATCGCCGCGATCAGCCCGCGGGGCTGGGTGCGGAGCACCTCGCGGATCGGGGTCACCGACGTCGACCCCGAGTCCTGCAGCGCGCGGAACACGGGGGTGTCCTCGAGCGTCAGCCGGATCCACAGCCCGAAGGCGACGAGCACCGCCGAGAGCAGGAACGCCAGCCGCCAGCCCCACGACAGCAGCTGGTCCTGGGTCAGGGTGGCGGCGAGGATCGCGAACACGCCGTTGGCGAGCAGGTTGCCCGCCGGCGGGCCGATCTGCGCGGCCGACGACCAGAAGCCGCGCCGGCGGGCGTCGCCGAACTCGCCGGAGAGCAGCACCGCGCTCCCCCACTCACCGCCGACGCCGACGCCCTGCGCGAACCGCAGCAGCACCAGCACGATCGGCGCGGTGACGCCGATCGTGGAGTAGGTGGGCAGGAGCCCGATGAGGACGGTGGCGATGCCGATGAGCAGCAGGGTGCTGACCAGCACCCGCTTGCGTCCCAGCGTGTCCCCGAGCCGCCCGAACACGAAGCCGCCGACGGGCCGCGACACGTAGCCGACGGCGAACGTGCCGAACGCGAGCAACAGCCCGGTCAGCGGATCCGAGCCGGGGAAGAACAGCTGCGGGAACACGAGCGCCGCCGCCGTGCCGTACACGGCGAAGTCGTAGTACTCCAGCGACGTCCCCGACAACGACGCGACGAACGCCTTGCGCCTGGCTGCCATGTGAGTGAAGTTCCCGGCCATGGCCGGGAATATCACTCACGAGGAGGAAGTCCGAGCACGGATCGGGCCTTGGCGCCGACGGTCTCCTTGACGCCGTTGGCGATGATCGACAGGGCGTCGCCGTCGTGCAGCTGCGACCGGGCGGTGTTGAGGGCCTGCTGCAGGGTCACGTGCGGGGGCACGAGCGGGATGTCCTTGTCGACCTTCGCGTCGACGAGGAACGGGCGGTCGGCGGCCAGCGCCCGGTCCCAGGTCTCCCCGATCGCCGCCCGGTCGGTCAGCGTCGCCCCGCCGAGGCCGAGCAGCGTCGCCCAGTCCGCGTAGGGCACGTCCGGGATCGCCTGGGACTGCGGGTCGGGCGCCTCGCCGAGCATCCCGCGGGTCTCCCACGAGACGTAGGACAGGTCGTCGTTGGACAGGACGAGGACGACGAAGCGCGGGTCGCTCCACCGCGACCAGTAGCGCTGCACCGTGATGAGCTCGTTCACCCCGTTCATCTGCATCGCGCCGTCGCCGAGCAGGGCGACGACGGGACGGTCGGGGTGCGCGTTCTTGGCCGCGATCGCGTAGGGCATGCCGCCGCCCATCGACAGCAGCGTCCCCGACAGCGAGCCGCGCTGACCCGGGCGCAGCGTGAGGTCGCGGGCGTACCAGGACGTCGCGGTGCCGCAGTCGACGGCGATGAGCGCGTCGTCGGGCAGGCGGTCGGAGAGCTCGCGGACGACCAGCTCGGGGTTGAGCGACGTGGTGTGGGCGTGGGCGCGCTGGCGGGAGTAGTCCTCCCAGGAGCGCGTCCAGCGCTCGACGTGGGCGCGCCACGAGCCGGCCGAGTCCCCGGTGCGCTCCCGCAGCCGCGGCAGCAGCGCGGACAGGGTGGCCGCGGCGTCGCCGGTGAGGTTGACCTCGGTCTCGTAGCGGATTCCGCAGCGCGAGCCGTCGACGTCGATCTGCACCGCGCGGGCCTGGCCGGGCGCCGGGAGGTACTCGGTGTAGGGCATGGTCGAGCCGACGATCAGCAGCGTGTCGCACTCGCGCATGAGGTGCCACGACGCCGTGGTGCCCAGCAGGCCGATCGCGCCGGTGTTCCAGGGCGAGCGGTCGTCGATCACGCCCTTGCCGAGCAGCGCGGTGGCCACGCCCGCGCCGAGCGCGTTCGCGACCTCGGTGAGCTCGGTCGAGGCGCCCAGCGCGCCCGCGCCGGCGAGGATCGCGACCTTCTCCCCCGCGTTCAGCACCTCGGCGGCGGCGTCCAGCGCGGCCTCCGGGGGCGCCCCGATCGTCGACGAGGGCACCGCCGAGGTGTGGTAGTAGCCGTGGGCGTCCGGCGGGTCGACGACGGCGTCCCGCTCGAGGACGTCCGACGGCAGGATGATCACCGAGACGGTGCGGTCGGCCAGGGCGGTGCGGCAGGCGCGGTCGACGATGTGGCGCACCTGGCTGGCGTCCTTGACCTCGGCGAGGTAGCCCGCGACGTCGGAGAACAGCGCGCCGAGGTCGACCTCCTGGTAGTAGCCGCCGCCCTGCGCGGTCTGCGCGGTGTGCCCGAGCAGCGCGACGACGGGCTGGTGGTCGAGCTTCGCGTCGTAGAGGCCGTTGAGCGCGTGGATCGCGCCCGGCCCACCGGTGACCGCGCAGCAGCCGATCGGCGATCCGCCGTACTTGACGTCGGCGCAGGCCGCGAAGGCGGCGGTCTCCTCGTGCCGCACCTGCACGAACTCGGCGTCCCGGGGCACGGAGCCTGCGGAGCTGCCCCCATCCGCCGTGCGCTCGGGCAGCGCCGTGAAGAAGCCGCCGATGCCGTCACCGGGGTAGCCGTAGAAGCGGTGGACACCCCACGCGGCGAGTCGGTCGAGGACGTGTGCGGCGACGTTCCTGGGTGCACTCACGTCCCCGGACTACCCGCGCACTCACATGTCCAGCGGCGGGAGCGGGCGCAGCGGGCCGGCGAGGGGCTCGGGCGGGGTGCCGTCCGGGCCGAACGGCGAGCCGCCCAGCTCCTCGCGGTGGTGGGGCTCGAGCCAGACCGAGGGCTCGGGGCCCAGCGGGACGATCCGCGTCGGGTTGATCGACGTGTGCACCTGGTAGTAGTGCCGCTTGATGTGGTCGAAGTCGACCGTGTCCCCGAACCCGGGGGTCTGGTACAGGTCGCGGGCGTAGGGCCAGAGGTGCTCGAACTCCGCGAGCTTCTGCCGGTTGCCCTTGAAGTGGCCGTGGTAGACGGCGTCGAAGCGCGCCAGCGTGGTGAACAGCCGGATGTCGGCCTCGGTGATGTGGTCACCGACGAGGTAGCGCTGGTTCGCCAGGCGCTCGTCGAGCTCGTCGAGGCGGGCGAACAGCGCCGTGTACGCGGTCTCGTAGGCGTTCTGGGTGGTCGCGAAGCCGGTCTTGTAGACGCCGTTGTTGACGTCGTGGAAGACGCCCTCGTTGACGGCGTCGATCTCCTCGCGCAGCTCGGGCGGGTAGAGCGACGGGGCGCCCGGGCGCTGGTACTTGGCCCACTCGATCCCCAGGTCGACGGTGATCTGCGGGTAGTCGTTGGTGACCAGCAGCCCGGTGGACTCCTCGACGATCGCGGGCACGCTCACCCCGTTCTCGGTGCCTTCCTCCGGGTCGCGGGCGAGGTAGGCCTCCTCGAGGTAGCGGTACCCGAGCACCGGGTCGACGCCGTCCTCGTCGAGGGCGAACCGCCACGACCGCTCGTCCTGGAGCGGGTCGGTGATCGCCATCGAGATCACGTCCTCGAGCCCCATGAGCCGGCGCACGATGATCGAGCGGTGCGCCCACGGGCAGGCCAGCGACACCACGAGCCGGTAGCGGCCGGGCTCGGCGGGCCACTCGCGGTCTCCCGTCGGCTCGGCGACGATGCGGTCGGTGAAGCGGGGGCCGCGACGGCGGAACGAGCCGCCGTCGCCGTCGGTGGGGGTGCTCACGGGGACGTGGATGCCCTCGGCGAGCTCCGTCGCAACGTGCCACTTCGGGACGATCGGCACAGAACGGCACACCCACGTGTTCGACCGTCCGCCGTCCCGCCGAGGTGACCGAGACCGACCGCCCCGGTCGACGTCGTGGTGACCGGGCCCGCACGGGGCCCGCCCATCCGAGGAGCACGCGATGTCCCGCACCGTGAGCGCCACGATCACCCTCTCCCTCGACGGCTACGCCGCCGATCCGGGCGGGGACATGTCCTGGCTGGTCGAGTCCGCCGTGCACGAGCAGTCCGCGTCGGGTTTCGCCGGCTTCTGCGCCGGCATCGACACGGTGTCGCGCACCCTGGAGGAGGCGACCTGGCAGCACAGCCGCGTGGTGCGCGACCTCGAGACCACGGTCCGCGAGCTGCGCGCCGGTCCCGGCCGCGGCGTCCTCGTGTCCGACAGCGTCAGCGTCATCCGTGCCCTGCTCACCACCGAACTGCTCGACGAGCTGCGGATCACGCACGTCCCGGCGATCCTCGGCGCCGGCCTGCGGCTGTTCGACGGGCCGCTCCCGGCCTCGACCTGGACGCTGGAGTCGGTCGCCACGATCCCCACCGGGGCGACCGTCACCCACCACCGGCGTCGGTGAGGAGTCCGCCATGGCGAAGATCGTGCTGTACATGTGGATGTCCCTGGACGGGTTCGTCGCCGGGCCGGACGACGGACCGGAGCAGGGGCTCGGGGTCGGCGGCGAGCGGCTGCACGACTTCCTCACGTTCGAGGGTGCCGACCACCCCGGGTCCGCCCGCTCCCACGACGAGGTCGGGACCGCCGTCATGGCCGAGGCGATGGCCACCGGCGCCGTGCTCACCGGCCGGCGCACCTTCGAGTTCGCCGGGCAGTGGGGCGGGGACCACCACGACGGCGTGCCGATCGTCGTCCTCACCCGCTCGGCGCCGGCGGAGCCCCCGCTCGGCCACGCCCGCTACGTCACCGACGTCCGCGAGGCCGCGGCGCAGGCCAAGGCGGCGGCCGGCGACCGGGACGTCCTGCTCCACGGCGCCGAGGCGGCCCGGGCCTGCCTGCGGGCCGGGGTGCTCGACGAGATGGCGCTGCAGGTGGTGCCGGTGCTGCTCGGGTCGGGGCGTCGCCTCTTCGACGACATGCCCGCCGAGCAGGTCGAGCTCGAGCTGGTCCGCGCCCTCGACGGGCCCGGGATGGTGCACCTGCGCTACCGCGTGCTGCCCACGGACGCAGCGGGGGGTGAGCGGTGATGGCGCTCCGACTCGACATGACCGTCTCCCTCGACGGCTACGTGACCGGGCCGCACGACTCCCCGGACGGCCCGCTGGGCGTCGGCGGGTTCCGCCTGTTCGACTGGCTCGACCGCCGTCTCGACCCCGGCCCGGCCGGCGAGGTGTACGCCGAGGCGATGGCCACCCGCGCCGTGCTCTCCGGCCGCCGCACCTACGAGCACGCGGGGCGCTGGGGCGGCGACCACCACGACGGCGTCCCGATCGTCGTGCTGACCCACGCGGTCCCCGACGACCCGGCCCCGGGCAGCGTCGAGTACGCCACCGACCCCCGCGAGGCGGCGGCGCGCGCCCGCGCCGCGGCCGGGGACGGCGACGTGGCCGTGATGGGGGCGGGCGCGGGGCAGGCCCTGCTGCGCATCGGGGAGCTCGACGAGATCGAGCTGCACGTCGTGCCGGTCCTGCTCGGGCAGGGGCGGCGGCTGTTCGGCGACCTCCCGGGCCACGTCGAGCTCGAGTTCGTGCGCCGGCTGGGCAGCCCGCCGACCGAGGATCTCCGCCGCCGGGCCACGCACCTGCGCTACCGCGTCCGTCGCTGAGTGGGGCTGTCGATTCCGGCTCCCGCTCCGCGACGTCATGATGAGGGCCCAGCACCGGGCCCCGGAGTCCGAGGAGACGAACATGGGCCGTTACCTGATCCTGCTGTACGAGGACGAGGCGTCGTGGGCTGCCGTGGGCCAGGAGGAGACCGAGGCGATCCTGACCGCGCACCGGCGGTTCGGGGAGGCACACGGCGACGTGCTGCGCGGCGGCGGCTGGCTGCACCCGACGGCCACCGCGACGTCGGTCCGCGGTCCCGACGATGGCGCCAACGCCGACGCGCCGGGGTTCGCCGCGGGCGTGGACGCGCTGGTCACCGACGGGCCCTACGTCGAGACCAAGGAGGCGCTCGGCGGGTTCTACCTGGTCGAGGTGCCCGACCTGGACAGCGCGCTGGCGCTCGCCCGGGAGGTCCCGGCGCCGTTCGGCGGTGTCGAGGTGCGACCGCTGCGGGAGACGTGACACCGCGATGACCGCCGACCCCGCCGGGGCCGTCGCCGACGCGCACCGTCGCGAGTGGGCCGCCGTGCTCGCCGCGACGGTGCGCGTCACGCGCGACCTGGACCTCGCCGAGGAGTGCGTCCAGGAGGCCTACGCCCAGGCCCTGACCGCGTGGCGCGACGGCGTCCCCGCCCGCCCGGGCGCGTGGCTGACCACCGCGGCCCGCCGCCGGGCCCTCGACCTCCACCGGCGCGCGGCGGTGGCCGAGCGCGCCCTCCCGCTGCTGGTCGTCGACGAGGTGGCCCCGGAGCCGGCGGGGGACGCCGGGCAGCCCGACGACCTGCTGGCGCTGCTGTTCACGTGCTGCCACCCCGCGCTGACCGCCGAGGCCCGCGTCGCGCTGACGCTGCGCCTGCTCGGCGGGCTCTCGACGCCCGAGATCGCGCGGGCCTTCCTCGTCAGCGAGCCGACCATGGCCGCCCGCCTCACGCGCGCCAAGAAGAAGATCGCCGCGGCCGGGGTGCCGTTCCGGGTGCCCGGCCCCGACGAGCTGCCGCGCCGGCTGGGCGGGGTGCTCGCCGTCGTGCACCTCGTCCTCACCGCCGGCCACACCGCGCCGACGGGCACCGGCCTGGTCCGCCACGACCTGCTCGACCGCGCCCACGACCTCGCCCGCCTCCTGCGCTCGCGGTTCCCCGCCGACGCCGACGTCGCCGGGCTGCTCGCCCTCGTGCTGCTCACCGACGCCCGGCGGGCGACGCGGGTCGACGCCGACGGCGCGCTGGTGCTGCTCGCGGACCAGGACCGGTCGCGGTGGGACGCGGCGATGATCGAGGAGGGGCGGGCGCTGGTCCGCGCCGCGCTCACCGCCCGTCCCGTGAGCCGGTACGCGGTCCTCGCCGCGGTCGCGGCCGTCCACGCGGAGGCGCCGAGCCTCGAGGAGACCGATTGGGCCGAGATCGTCGGGCTCTACGACGTGGTCCTCGCCCGGTGGCCGTCGCCGGTCGTGGCGCTCAACCGGGCGGTCGCGGTGGGGTTCGCCGACGGCCCCGAGGCCGGTCTCGCGGCGCTCGACGAGTTGGCCGACGAGCCCCGTCTCGCCGGGTACGGCTACCTCGCCGCGGCCCGCGGCGAGCTGCTGCGCCGCACCGGCCGGCACCGCGAGGCCCGCGAGGCGATCGGGGAGGCGGTGCTGCTCACCGGCAACGACGTCGAGCGGGAGCTGCTGGCGGGGCGCCTGGCCGCGCTCGGGTGAGAGCATCGGCGGGTGACCAAGGGCGTCCAGGACCTCATGGTCGCGGTGGAGCGCACCCGCGACCGGTTCGTCGCGGCCGTCCGCGGCGGGGACCTCGAGCGTGCGATGGAGCTCGTCACCGACGACGTCGCGCTGACGACGCTGCCGGTGGGCAGCGGAGCCCGGGGGGCCGAGGAGCTGCGGCGGCACCTCGAGGAGGACGTCCTGCCCCACCGTCCCGCCGACCTCGCGACGCGCCGCGTCTCGCGCACCGGTGACCGCTGGCGCGTGGTCGACGAGGAGTTCGTGACGTTCACCCACGACCGCGAGCTGCCGTGGCTGCTGCCCGGGATCGCGCCGACGGGCCGCCGCGTCGAGGTGCTCGCGATCTCGCTGGTGACGGTGCGCAAGCAGCGGGTCGCCGAGCACCGGACGCTCTGGGACCACCACGGTCTGCTCGCGCAGCTGGGGTGACACACGCCCGCCCGGGGGTGTCGCGCGCGCCGATCGGGGGCACAATCCCACGGTCCCCACCGTCGCGGACCCACCACCGGGCACGTCGACCAGGGAGGCCGCCGATGAGCGAGAGCGACAACGGACAGCGGACCGCACGGGCCGACCGCGTCTCCACCGAGGGCTCCGTCTCCTCCGAGTCCGAGCACTCCGCGCTGCGCGCCGACATCCGCCGGCTCTCGACGCTGCTCGGGCGCACGGTCGCCGCCCAGCACGGCGACGACGTGCTGGAGCTCGTCGAGCAGGTCCGCCGGCTCGTGCGGCAGGCCCCGGAGCGGGGCGACACCGAGATCCGCGACCTGCTCGCCGAGCTCGACCCCGGCACCGCGGCGGTGCTCGGCCGGGCGTTCGCGACGTACTTCCACCTGGCGAACCTCGCCGACCAGCTGCACCGGGCCCGCGAGCGCGCCGCCGTGCACGACGAGGGCCGCGGCCCGCTGCACGTCCTGGCCGACCGGCTGGTCACCGACGCCGACCCCGACGAGCTGACCCGGGCGCTGGCGCGCCTCGAGCTCAAGCCGGTGTTCACCGCGCACCCCACGGAGGCGCAGCGCCAGTCGGTGCTGGGCAAGCTCCGCTCGATCGCCGCGATCCTCGGCGACGACCTGCCCGACGAGGTCGCCGAGACCCGCCTGCACCGGTTCGTCGACCTCATCTGGCAGACCGACGAGATCCGTCCCGAGCGCCCGACCGTGCTCGACGAGGCCCGCTCGGTGGCCTACTACCTCGAGCAGCTCGGGCGGCACGCCGTACCCGAGGTGCTCACCGAGCTCGACGAGCAGCTCGCCCGCGTGGGCCTGACGTTGCCGGCCGGCTCGCGCCCGCTCGTGCTGGGCTGCTGGGTGGGCGGCGACCGCGACGGCAACCCCAACGTCACCGCCGAGCTGACGCTCGAGGCGATGCGGATCTACGGCGAGCGCGGGGTGCGCATCCAGGTCGACCTGCTCGAGGACCTCGTCCAGGAGCTGTCCGTCTCGACCAGGCTGGTCGGGGTCAGCGAGGACCTGCGCCGGAGCCTGGCCCGCGACCGACGGGCGCTGCCCGAGGTCTACGACCGGTTCGTGCGGCTCAACGCCGAGGAGCCCTACCGGCTCAAGTGCTCCTACGTCCACGCGCGGCTGGAGAACACCCGGCGCCGCTACGTCGAGGGCACGCCGCACCGCCCGGGCCGCGACTACCTCGGCGCGGCCGAGTACCTGCGCGACCTCGAGGTCATGGACGCCTCGCTGCGCAGCCACCAGGGCGAGCGCATCGCCGACGGGGGCCTGCGCGACGTCATGCGCTGCGCCAACGCCGTCGGGCTGCACCTGGCGAGCGTCGACGTCCGCGAGCACACGAACTTCCACCACACCGCGCTCGCCGCGCTCTTCGACCGCGTCGGGGACCTCGAGACGCCCTATTCCGAGCTCGACCACGCCGGGCGCGCGGAGGTGCTGTCGAAGGAGCTGGCGGGGCGCCGGGCGCTGACCCCGCGCCGCAACTGGGAGCACATCGGCGACGACTCCTTCAAGGAGACGCTCCAGGTCTTCGACTGCATCCGCACCGTGCAGGAGACCTACGGCGAGGACGCCCTGCACACCTACGTCATCTCCATGGCGCAGAACGTCGACGACATCCTCGCCGTCGCGGTGCTCGCCCGGGAGGCGGGGCTGGTGGAGATCACGGAGGACGGCGCCGTGGCGTCGCTCGACGTCGTCCCGCTGTTCGAGACCGCGACCGAGCTGAAGATCTCCGGCGACCTGCTCGACGGGATGCTGTCCGACCCCTCGTACCGCGCACTCGTGGCGGCCCGGGGCGACGTCCAGGAGATGATGCTGGGCTACTCCGACTCCAACAAGGGCGCCGGGCTGACCACGTCGCAGTGGTCGATCCACCAGGCCCAGCGCCAGCTGCGCGACGTCGCGGCCAAGCACGGGGTGCGGCTGCGCCTGTTCCACGGCCGGGGCGGATCCGTCGGGCGCGGCGGGGGGCCGGCGGGTGAGGCGATCGCCGCCCAGCCGCACGGCGTGGTCGACGCGTGCATGAAGGTCACCGAGCAGGGCGAGGTCATCTCCGACAAGTACTCGCTGCCGACGCTCGCCGAGGACAACCTCGAGATCATGCTCTCGGCGGTGCTCGAGGCGACGCTGATGCACCAGACCTCGCGCGTGGAGGCGGCGACGCTCAAGCGCTGGGACGAGGCGATGGACGTCATCTCCGACGCCGCGCAGGAGGCCTACACGAAGCTCGTCGAGCACGAGGGGCTGCCGGACTTCTTCACCCAGGCCACGCCGGTCGACGAGCTCTCGATGCTCAACGTCGGCTCGCGCCCCGGCAAGCGCCCCGGCGCGGGCGGGCAGGCGTCGCTGGACGACCTGCGCGCCATCCCCTGGGTGTTCGGCTGGACCCAGACCCGCATGATCGTGCCGGGCTGGTTCGGGCTGGGCAGCGGGCTCGCCGCGGCACACGCGGCGGGGTACTCCGAGGTCCTCGACGAGATGCGCGACTGGGCGTTCTTCGCCAACCTCATCTCCAACGTCGAGATGACCCTGGCCAAGACCGACATGCGCATCGCCGGCTCCTACGTCTCCGAGCTCGTCGACCCGGAGCTGCAGGAGATCTTCGAGATCATCAAGGACGAGCACCGGCTCACCGAGCGCGAGGTCCTCAAGCTCACGCCCGGCCCCGAGCTCCTCGGCGGCAACCCGCTGCTGCGCCGCACCCTCGACGTCCGCGAGGGCTACCTCGAGCCCCTGCACCACCTGCAGATCCACGCCCTGGCCCAGCGCCGCGCCGTCGACGACCCGGACCCCGACCTCCAGCGCGCCCTGCTGCTGACGGTCAACGGCATCTCGGCGGGCATGCGCAACACGGGTTAGCGGGCCTCGAGGGCATCGTCGGCGAGCACCGCCTCGCACGCCCCGGCCAGCACGAGCGCGGCGTCGCGCACCCCGCGCGACGACGCGGGGTGGGCGGCGCGGGCGCGCCAGACGGCGAGCTGGTCCTGCGCGGCGCGCCGGACCTCCGCGGCCGGCGCGTCGGGGGCGAGCCCGAAGCGGGCGCGGACGGGCGCGGCGCCGACGAGCCGTTCCGCGTCCCCCTGCTCGCGCGCGGGGAGCACCACGGTGCGCCGGCGCAACGCCTCGGCGAGGTCGGACTCGGCGACCTCGCGGGCCCCGGCGAGCCGCGTGCGCTCGGCCCCGTAGAGCACGCGCCGCGACCAGCCCGGCCCGCCGGCGCCGGTGCGGGCCAGGGCCTCGAGGGCGTCGAGGGTCCGGCGGGCGCGCACGATGCCGGCGTCGGTGCCGTGCTCGAGACCGCGCGCGAGGGCGTCGAGGCGCTCGGCGACGGGGGGCGGGCGGTCGAGTGCGGCCAGCAGCGAGCGGACGGCGAGCAGGAGGCCCGAGGGGGTGCCGGCGGGCGCGTCGGTGGGTGCTTCGGCGGGCGCTTCGGTGGGTGCGAGGGACGCCTCCGCGGCGTCGGGCGCAGGCGAGGTGACCTTCGCTCCCCCCACCGCCGGGCTCGCGAGCACCACGGGACCCGTGTCGGGGTCGGCGTCGGGCAGCGGGATCGCGCCCTCGACGGTGGTGCCCGCGCCCGGGGCCGAGCGCAGGGCGACGGTGCCGCCGACCGCGGCGACGCGGGTGGTCACGTTGCGCACGCCCCTGCCCCCGCCCGCGGCGGCGGGGTCCGGGGTGAAGCCGGGGCCCTCGTCGCGCACCGCGAACCGCAGCGCCCCGCGCGCCTCGGCCAGCGTCACCGTGATCCGCGCGCCGGGTGCGTGCTTGCGGGCGTTGTTCACCGACTCCAGGCAGCAGAAGTACACCGCGGACTCGACGTCGGCACCGTAGCGGCGGCCGGGCGGCACGCCGGTGGCGTCGAGGGTGACCGTGGAGTCCCCGCCGACGAGCTCGTGGCGCAGGGTCTCGACCACGCCGCGGTCGGTCAGCGTCGCCGACGAGACGCCCGTCGCGGTCTCGGCGAGCACCGCCTCGGCGGTGTCGACGTGCTCCACGAGCTGCTCGAGGCGCTCGCGGGCCGCGTCGAGCTTCCCCGCCGCCACCTGGTGCTCGACGAGCCCGAGCGACAGGCGCAGCGCGACGAGGTGGTGCTGGGCGCCGTCGTGCAGGTTGCGCTCGATGGCCCGGCGCTCGCCGTCGGACTCGGCGACGGCCTCCCGCCGCGCCGTCGCGATCTGCTCGCCGTGCGCGACGGCCGCGCGCAGCTGGCGCTCGAGCTCGATCTCGACGCGGTGGGCCTGCAGCACCGCGCCGAGGCTGTCGGCGACGTCGGCGAGCAGCTGGTGGCGCTCACTGCCGCCGGCCACGGCCTCGGCGTCCACCGCCAGGGCCCCGATCTCCTCGCCGCCGTGGCGCACCGGGAACGTCACGAGCTCGCCCTCGGCAGCAGTCTCGTCCCGGCGCCAGCGGTGGGTCCGCGGCCGCAGTCCCGGGCGCTGCGCGGTGAGCGCGACGGTGCGGGCCCCGAGGTGGCGCCCGACGGCCTCCGGGAGGCGGTCGAGCGAGGTCCCGGCGGCGGCGGTGCGGGAGAGCTCGGCGACCTCGAGCAGCACGCGGTACGGCGTCGGGCGCCGCCCGTGGAGCAGGCGTTCGACGACGCGGGCGACGCGCGCGGACACCGCGAGGTACACCGCCGCCCCGCCGAGGGCGCCGACGACCCAGCCCGGCGGGCCGCCGCCGGCGAGGGCGGCGAGCAGCGCGACGGTGCCGCCGACGGCGACCACCACGACGACGGCGACGAGCGCGCGGTGCAGGCGGTCGGCCGAGGCCCGCAGGCGCGGGCGGTAGGCGGCCAGCACGGCGAGGGCGAGCGCGGCGGCGGAGAAGCGGGCGAACCAGAACAGCAGCGCGGTCGGCTCACCCCCGCCGCCGCCGTGGCGCGCGGTGGGGTCGTCGAGGGTCAGACCGGGCTGGCCGAGCGCGGCCATCACCGCGGTCAGCAGGGCCAGGACCGTCGCGGTGACCAGCACGCCGGTCAGCACGGTGGCGAGCAGCCGGGCCTGGTCGCGCCGCTCGGGGGTGGCGCCGGCGCGCAGGTGCCGGGACACCCCGAGCGCACCCACCAGCGGCACCCCGAAGCCGAAGAACACCACACAGCTCACGGTGTGCGGCAGCAGCGCGGTGCCGACGCCCGCGGCGAACAGCGCGAGCCCGGCGAGCCCCACCAGCAGCCGCTGGCCGCCGCGGGCCGCGGCGACGCCGGCCGGGAAGAGCAGCAGCGCCCCGACGTAGGCGGCGCTGGCGATGCCGTGGAGCAGGATCTGGTGCAGCTCGCCGATCTCGAGCCCGGACCCGCGCCGGACCACCAGCGTCGCCGCGTGCGCCTGCAGGTTGAACGCGCCGGCCGACCCGATCATCGCGAGGACCAGCAGCCGGACCGTCCACGTGCGCCCGCCGCGGCGCCACAGGACGACCGCGACCACCAGGTTCACCGCGCTCGCCACGTAGTCGAGCACGGCCTGGCCCGCGGGCTCGCCGAGCGCGCCGGCCTCGACGATCCCGGACGACCACGTGCCGCCCGCCGCGGCGGCGTCCGCGACGACCGTGCCCAGCGCGGGGACGTTCGCCGCGAGCGCGACGACCGCGCCGAGGACGAGCCACACCAGCGTCAGCGCGCCGCACGCGGCCAGGGTCAGCCACCACGCGGCCACCAGGGCCCGTCCCCCGCCGGACCGGGCCGCGGCGCGGGCGTCGGCCGGGGCCGCCGGGGCCGCGGCCGTCGCGAGCGTCCCGGTCACCGCGCACCGCCGCCGGGGTCGAGCACCACCGGGCGCAGGCGGTCGGGCAGCCACGCGCGCAGCTCGAGCCGCCCGCCGTGATCGGTGACCTCGAGGTCGCCGCCGAACGCGGCGAGCCGGTCGAGGTCGTCGGCGAGCGCGGCGCGCAGCCACGCCGCGTCCCCTGCGGGGTCGCCGTCGTCCACCCGCACCTCGACGGTGTCGCCGTGCCGGCCGAGGTGGGCCTCGAGCGGCGGGCGGCCGCCGTGCGCGGCGAGCAGGGAGACGACGGACGCGGCCGCGTGGTAGAGCCCCGACTCGATCTCCCGGGGCAGCCGGTCGGGCAGCCGGCCCGAGAGGTGCACCCGGCGGGGCAGGTCGGCGACGACCTCCTCGAGCGCCGCGCGTGGCCCCTGCTCGCGCAGCACCGCGGGGTGCACGCCGCGGGCGATGACCCGGAACCGGTCGATGAGCTCGGTGAGGCGGTCGCGGGCCTCCTCGACGTGGTGGCGCGCCATCTCTGCGGCACCCTCGGGGTCGTCCTCGGCGTCCTCCAGCGCGTCGCCGGCGTCGGTGATCGCGAGGCGGAACGCCGCCAGCCGCTCGGAGGTCGCCCCGCGCAGCTCGGTGGCCAGGCGCCGGCGCTCGACGTCCCGGGCCACCTCGAGGCGCCGGCGGGACGCGGCGGTCTCGGCGGCCAGCTCGTCGACCCGGCGCACGCGGGCGGCCAGCTCGGCGGTGCGCGCGACGCCCTGCAGCAGCAGGTGCGCCCCTCCCGCCACGTCCCGCACGAGCCGGCGGTCGGCCGCGGTGACCGGCCGCCCGCCCTTGCCCACCGTCAGCACCGCGCGCAGCCGCTCGCCGTCGAGCACCGGGACCGCGTGGTCGATCCCGGGGCGGGCCAGCAGCGCGGCCAGCGACGGGACCCGCTCGCCCACGCCCTCGCCCGGCGGGAAGACGGCCTGGGCGACGAGGTCGTCGCCGACCGCCAGCCACACGCCGGCGGTCTCGGCGGCGGTGCCCTCGCCCAGCACCCGGGCCAGGCCGGGCAGGGCGTCGGCCAGCGAGCCCTCGCGCACCCGGGCGGCGGTGTCGGCGAGGACCGCGTAGGGCGTGCTCGCCGGTCGCGGGACGAGGCGCCGGGCGACGCGGTCGAGCGCCGGCCGCGCCGCCCGGGCCGCCGCCGCCGCGACGGCCGCGGCCACGAACGGGCCCACGACGGCGGCGAGCGCGGGACCGGTGAGCAGGGCCCACACGCCCGCGACCACGAGCAGGACGACGGCGACGAGCAGGCCCAGCAGCACCGCCCGCACCGGCCAGGTGCCCCGGTGCGGGAGCCGCCACGCGCTGCCGGCGTCGCTCATCGCGCTCAGACGTCGCTGCGCTGCGAACGCAGGTAGGTCAGCACGGCGAGCACGCGGCGATGGTGCGCCGAGGTGTCGGGCTGCAGGCCGAGCTTGTCGAAGATGTTGGCGACGTGCTTCTCCACGGCCTTCGCGCTGACGTAGAGCGTGGACGCGATGCCGTTGTTCGAGCGGCCCTCGGCCATCAGCTCGAGCACGTCGCGCTCGCGCTGCGAGAGCGTCGACACCAGGTCCTTCTTGTCGCCGCGGGGCCGCTCGACGAGGCGCTTGGCCAGCTCGGGCTCGATGACGATCTCGCCGTCGGCGATGCGGGCCAGGGTGTCCGAGAGGACCTCGACGCTGCCGACCTTCTCCTTGAGCCGGTAGCCGATCCGGTCGGTGCCGATCTCGAGGATGCGCATGAGGTAGTGCGACTCGGCGTAGTGCGAGAGGAACAGCAGCCCCATGTCGGGGTGCGCCGCGCGCAGCCGCTCGGCGGTGACGAGACCGCCGTCGGGCTCGGGGGGCATGCGGATGTCGAGCAGGGCGACGTCGGCGGGCACGGTGGAGAGCACCGCGACCAGCGGGTCGCCGCCCGCCTCGACGGCGACGACCTCGTGGCCCGCCGCCTCGAGCAGCAGCACCAGGCCCTGCCGGAACAGGGCGCCGTCCTCGGCCACGGCTACGCGCACGGGAACCTCGCGGTGATCGTGGCGGTCCCGTCCCCGGGCCCGCCGACCTCGACCGACCCGCCCAGGGGCTCGGCCTCGTCGCACACCGTGGCGCGCAGGCCGGGGTCGACCCCGGCGAGCACCAGCACCAGGTGGTCGCCCTCCACGCGCACGCCGACGTCGACGGGGTCGTCGCCGGCGGCCTCCAGACAGGCGGCCGCCGCGAAGTACGCGGCGCCCTCGGCCGCGGCACCGCACCGGGTGTCCACGGCCTCCACGCGGGCGCGGGCACCGGTGGCGGCCACCAGCTCGCGCAGCGCCGGGCCGAGGCCCGCCTCCTCGAGCAGCGACGGGTAGATCGCGCCGGCCACCTCGCGCAGCTCCTGCAGCGCGGCGGCGAGCTCGTCGGCGCACTCGTCGAGCCCGCGGCGCCAGGCGTCGGCACCGTCCAGGGCCTGGTCCGGAATCTCGGCACGCAGCACGCCCAGGCGCAGCGAGAGGGCGGACAGGCGCAGGGCGGGACCGTCGTGCAGCCGCCGTTCCAGCCGGCGGCGCCGCCGCCACACCTCCTGCGCGCGACGGCCGTGCTCGCCACCCAGCGTCATCGCTGCAGCCTCGTTCCTCGCGCGGGACCCGGGACAGGGGGCACGCCCTCCCCGCGGGCGGGGCGAGCCCCCGTCCCCGCGGTGCCGTCGAACACGCATCGTGTCCAACTCGACCCCCAGACTGGCGCGACTCCGCCGACCATCGCCCAGCGACGGGGCGAAAGGTTACTATCCGTCAGATTGCCGGAGGAGGGGTCGTGACGTACAGCGTCGGGGTCGATCTCGGCACGACGTTCGTGGCCGCGGCGATCTCCCGGGACGGCCACCGGGTCGAGATGGTGTCCCTCGGCGACCGGACCGTGACCGAGCCGGCGCTCGTGCTCCGCCGGTCCGACGGTTCGCTGGCCGTGGGCGACGCCGCGGCGCGCCAGGCGGGCAGCCGGCCCGCCGACGTCGCCTGGGGCGTCAAGCGGCGCCTCGGCGACCCGACGCCGGTGGTGCTCGGCGGGACGTCGCGGCCCGCCGGTGAGCTGCTCGCGGCCATGCTGCGCGACGTCCTCTCCCGCATCGCCGCCGAGGAGGGCGGCCCGCCGGAACGCGTGGTGCTCACCCACCCCGCGAACTGGGGGCCCTACCGGCGCGGGCTGTTCGAGGACGTCGCCGTGCTCGCCGGGCTCGACGACCCGCCGATGCTCACCGAGCCCGAGGCGGCCGGGGTGCACTTCGCGCTCACCCGCGGGCTGGCCGAGGGCGAGCTGCTCGGGGTGTACGACCTCGGCGGCGGCACCTTCGACGCCGCCGTGCTGCGCGGCCGCGCGACGGGCGTGGAGATCCTCGGGGTGCCCGAGGGGATGGAGCACCTCGGCGGCGTCGACTTCGACGAGGCCGTCCTCGACCGCGTCGACCAGGCCTGCGGCGGCGCGATCAGCGAGCTCGACCCCCACGACGCCCGGGCCCGCACGGCGGTGGCCCGCGTGCGGCAGGACTGCGTGGTGGCCAAGGAGACGCTGTCGGTCGACGACCAGGCGGGCATCTCGGTGCTCCTGCCCACGCGGCACGAGGAGGTGACGGTGACGCGCGCGGAGTTCGAGGCGATGGTGCGCACGCCGATCGACTCCACCGTGGCCGCGCTGCGCCGGGCGCTGGAGTCCGCGGGGGTGCGGCCGGACGCGCTCACGGCGGTGCTCCTGGTGGGCGGCTCGTCGCGGATCCCGCTCGTCGGGCGCATGGTCGCCGACGCCCTGGGCTGCCGCACCGTGGTCGACAGCCACCCCAAGCACGCCGTCGCCCTCGGCGCCGCCGTGGTCGCCGCGCGCGGGGCGGGCGCGGGTCGCGGTGCCGCCGGGGTGGTCGCTGCCGGGGGCTCGGGGGCGCCGAGTGCCCCGGGCGCGGCGACCGGGGCGGCGGTGGCGGGCGGCGCGGCCCGGCCCGCGTCGGGCGCGGTCGCCACGTGGGCGCCGACGCCGCAGGGCGGCCCGGTCGCCACCGCCGCGGCGCCCCGGTCCGGCCCGGTACCCGACCCGGCGGTGGACCTCTCGCCCCCGACCGTCGTGCACTCCCCCGACCCGGTCGCGGCGACCCGCGCCCTGCCCCGGGACATCGTGTCGAGCAGCCCGTGGCTGCCCCGGCCCACCCCCACCGGCGGTGGGCCCGGCGGACCCTACGGACCCGGTCCTCCCGGACCCGGCGGTTCCCGGGGGCCGGGCGGCGGTCCGGGTGTCCCGCGACTCCCCGGTGGGCTGGGCGGACCGAGCGCGCCCCGAGGCCCGCGCGGCCCCGGTCACGGCGGCCCCGGACGTCCACCCCCGGGTGCGCGGCCGGGCGGTCCGCCAGGCCCGCCCGGTCCCGGAGCTCCGGGCCGTCCGCCGGACCCGCGTGCCGCGGCCGGCCGTCCTGGGCCTCCGCCGCCCCTGCGCAGCGCCCCCGGCGCCGAGGCGCCCGTCGACGCCCGGCCGGCCGGCCGGGTCGGCCGTGACGACCCCGCCCCCGACGCCGCGGACGGTGCCGCCCGCGGCCGGCGCACCCGGACCATCGTCCTCATGGTCGTGGCCGTGCTCGTCGTCGCCGCGGTGACCGTCGGCCTGCTGTTCGTCCTCGGGGTCATCGTGCTCCCCGGCTGACGTCCCCCGCGCACGACGACGGGGGCCCTCCGCCGTGGAGGACCCCCGTCGCCGCGTCGTTTGTCGCGGAGTGCCTACGAGCGGCCGCCCCGCAGGACGCGGCCCGCCGTCCGGAGGCCGAAACGGATCGTCGCGTCCGTCGCGCGCACCGGGAAGAGCAGCGTCGAGGTCAGGAGGTTCTCCGACGTCTCACGGGACGAGCCGGAGTCCGCCCGCTCGGTCTCGGTCCGCTCGGTCCGCCCGTTCTCGGCGCGGCGCGGCGGCGCCGGCGCCCATCCCTGCCGGCCCTCCGGACCCGGCGCACCCTGCGGCCCCGGGGCGCCCTGCGGCCCGGGAGGACCGGCGGGGCCGGGCTCGCCCTGCGGCCCCGCGGGGCCCTGGGGACCGGCCGGGCCGGGCTCGCCCTGCGGGCCCTGCTCGCCGCGCGGGCCGGGCATGCCCTGCGGGCCGGGGGCACCCTGCTCGCCGGTCAAGCCCTGCTCACCGTGCTCGCCCTGCTCGCCCTGCTCGCCCTGCTCGCCCCGCAGGCCCTGCTCCCCCTGCAGGCCCTGCTCGCCCTGCAGGCCTTGCGAGCCCTGGAGACCCTGCTCGCCGGGAGCGCCCTGCTGACCGGGGAAACCATGGACGCCCTGCTCGCCCTGCGGGCCCTGGAAACCCTGCTCGCCGCGGGTGCCCT
>JAQSWW010000133.1 GCA_029266415.1 Actinomycetospora sp.
GCCGGACACGGCGGCACGCAGCGCAGCGGAGCTGCCGCGCCGGAGGCCGGACACGGCGGCACGCAGCGCAGCGGAGCTGCCGCGCCGGAGGCCGGACACATCCCGGACGGACTCAGACGAGGCGGGTCACGGTCGGCACGATCTCGTCGTTCAACCGCAGCGGCGTGATCCGCACGGTCTTGCCCGACTCGGGCGCCTCGACCATCTGGTCCTCCCCGTTGACCCGGCCGAGGTAGAGCGCGACGTGGTGCACCGCGCCGGCGCCGTCGTCCTCGGCCCAGAACAGGAGGTCGCCCGGGCGGCGCTCGGCCAGCGGTACCCGCGGGCCCGCCTCGGCCTGGTAGCCGCTGTAGTGCGGCAGGTCCTTCCCGACGGCGGCGAACGCGTAGATCATCAGACCGGAGCAGTCGAAGCCCGTCTTGTCGAAGTCGCCGAAGCTGTCGGCGACCCCGCCGTCGCGGATCCCCTTCGTCGGTCCTGCGGCGTCGCCCCCGCCCCAGGCGTAGACCACGCCGAGCTGCGAGAGCGCCCGCCCGATGACGGTGCGGACCTCCGCGCTCATCCCGGTGGTGTCGATGCCGGCGGCCGCGAGCGGGTCCTGCGCCCCGTCCGGGGTCGTCGCGGCGAGCCGGACCCGGGCGTCGCGGGCCTCGTCGCGGGAGGTGGCGGCGGCGTCGAAGGCCTCGGCGCGCTCGCGCTGGGCGGCGAGGTCCGGGTCGACGGCCTCGAGCTCGCGCAGCCGGGACTCGGCGGCGTCGCGCTCGCCGGTGAGCTCGCGCAGGCGCGCCTCCTGGGCGTCGGTGTCCGCCCGCACCCGGGCGAGCTCGGCGTCGGCGGCGGTGCGCGCCTCGGCGGCCCGGGCGGCGGCCGCGTCGGCCTCCTCGCGTGCCGCGCGGGCCCGCGAGTCGGCGTTGGCCGCGACGATCCGCGTGAGCTCGGCGCCGTCGAGCGCGGTGCGCTGGTCGGCGGCGACGGCCTCGCGCAGGTGCGCGCGGGCGGCGACGTCCTGGGGGCCCGCGGACCCCGACAGCACCGACAGCGGCCCGAGCACGTCCGCCTGCTGGAACCACGCGGTGATCCAGGCGTCGGCGTCGGCGCGGGCGCGCTCGGCGGCCGCGGCCGCTGCGTCGGCCCCGCGGCGGCTCTCCTCGGCGGCGCGGCGGGCCTCGTCGGCGCGCTGCCGGGCGGTGGTGTCGTCGGCCAGGGCCCGGTTGGCGAGCTCCTGGCGCTCGCCGAGGTCGTCGGTCAGGGCCTCGAGGCCGGCGCGGGCCGCGGCGATGCGGGCGACCAGCGAGCCCGCCTCGTCCGCCCGGTCGGTGGCGGGGTCCGGCGTCGGCGTGCCCGGCGGGGGGCCCGGCGCGTCGGGGGCGGCACGCTCGGCGACGGCGAAGGGCGTCGGGACGAGCAACCCCAGGACGAGGGCGAGCACGACGGCGGAGGTGCGCAGGGCGGGCACGCCGTCCTCCTCCGCCGGGGGGTCGTGGGCTCGGGCGCACGGAGCGTGGACGGTCGACGGGCCGGGAGGCGGGACCGACACGCAGCGGTGTGGTGTGGATCGCCCACCCGGGTGGGGTGATCACGGTCGCGGGGCTCGCGCGCCCCTTCCCGGTGCAGGTGGCGGCCGTATCCTGGTGGGGCGGGAGTGCGCCACCCGGACGGGTGCGCGAGACTCCCGCCCGACCCCGCGTCGAGCGTCGTCCTCCCGCCGGCCGGCACGCGCCGCGCCGTCGGACCACCACCCGGGGAGGCCGGATCCGGCCCGCGCAACGGGTACCCGGGTCCGGACCGCCCCGGCGACGCCGCCGGGACCAGCGACCCCGGAGCGCGGCCGACCACCACCCGGCCGTGATCCGGTGGAGGAACAAGGAGGAACGTGTCCGTGAGCTCGCCAGACCAGTCCGACGGGGGTTCGACGGGGAGCGTCGACTCCTTCGGGGCCAAGGGCACCCTCGAGGTCGGCGGGGAGTCCTACGAGATCTTCCGGCTGTCCGCGGTGGAGGGCTCGCAGCGCCTGCCCTTCAGTCTCAAGGTGCTGCTCGAGAACCTGCTGCGCACCGAGGACGGCCTCGTCACCACCGAGGCCAGCATCCGTGCGCTCGCCGAGTGGGACCCGACCGCCGAGCCCGACTCCGAGATCCAGTACGTGCCCGGGCGCGTGGTGATGCAGGACTTCACCGGCGTGCCGTGCATCGTCGACCTCGCCACGATGCGCGAGGCCGTCACCGAGCTCGGCGGCGACGCCCAGAACGTCAACCCGCTGGCGCCGGCCGAGCTGGTCATCGACCACTCGGTGGTCGCCGACCTCTTCGGCACCCCGGACGCCTTCGAGCGCAACGTCGAGCTGGAGTACCAGCGCAACGAGGAGCGCTACAAGTTCCTGCGCTGGGGCCAGACCGCGTTCGACGAGTTCAAGGTCGTCCCGCCCGGCACCGGCATCGTCCACCAGGTCAACATCGAGCACCTGGCGCGCGTGGTCATGACCCGGGGCGGCCAGGCCTACCCCGACACCCTGGTCGGCACCGACTCGCACACCACGATGGTCAACGGCCTGGGCGTCGATCACCGAGATGCTGCGCGAGCACGGCGTGGTCGGGAAGTTCGTCGAATTCTACGGCGAGGGCGTCGGCGCCGTGCCGCTGGCCAACCGGGCCACGATCGGCAACATGAGCCCCGAGTTCGGCTCCACGTGCGCGATCTTCCCGATCGACGACGAGACGCTGGACTACCTGCGCTTCACCGGCCGCGACGACGCGCAGGTCGCGCTCGTCGAGGCCTACTGCAAGGAGCAGGGCCTCTGGCACGACCCGGCCCACGAGCCGGACTACTCCGAGACGCTCTCGCTGGACCTCTCGACGATCGTCCCGTCGATCGCCGGCCCGAAGCGTCCCCAGGACCGCATCGCGCTCGACGCCGCCAAGGAGTCGTTCCGCCAGGCCCTGCCGGACTACGCCGACGGCGACGGCACCGCACGCAGCCAGTCCGAGGAGTCCGACAGCGAGTCCTTCCCGGCCTCCGACCCGCCCGCGGAGCACCCGAACGGCGACGCCGACCGGCCGCACGTGCACCGCCAGCCCGTCGACCCGGGCGGCCGCCCGTCGCACCCGGTGCCGGTGACGCTGTCCGACGGCACGCAGCTCGAGCTCGACCACGGCGCCGTCACGATCGCCGCGATCACCTCGTGCACCAACACCTCGAACCCGTCGGTGATGATCGGGGCGGCCCTGCTCGCGCGGAACGCCGTCGAGAAGGGCCTCGAGCGGCGGCCGTGGGTGAAGACCTCCCTGGCCCCGGGCTCGAAGGTCGTCATGGACTACTACGAGCGCTCGGGCCTGCTGCCCTACCTGGAGAAGCTGGGCTTCAACCTCGTCGGCTACGGCTGCACCACCTGCATCGGCAACTCGGGCCCCCTGCCCGAGGAGATCTCGAAGGCCGTCAACGACGAGGACCTCGCGGTCACCGCGGTGCTCTCGGGCAACCGCAACTTCGAGGGCCGCATCAACCCCGACGTCAAGATGAACTACCTGGCCAGCCCGCCGCTGGTCGTGGCCTACGCGCTGGCCGGGACGATGGACCTCGACCTGACCACCGAGCCCCTCGGGTACGACAGCGAGGGGAACCCGGTCACGCTGGCGGACATCTGGCCGTCGCCGCAGGAGATCCAGGACACGATCACCTCGGCGCTCTCGCCGGAGCAGTTCACCCAGGGCTACGCCGACGTCTTCGCCGGGGACGAGCGCTGGACCTCGCTGCCCACGCCCGAGGGCGAGACCTTCACGTGGGACGAGGACTCCACCTACGTGCGCAAGCCCCCGTACTTCGAGGGCATGTCGCGCGAGCCGGGTGAGGTCACCGACCTCGAGGGCGCGCGGGTGCTGCTCAAGCTCGGCGACTCGGTGACCACCGACCACATCTCCCCCGCCGGGTCCATCAAGGAGGAGTCGCCGGCCGGCCAGTACCTCAAGGAGCACGGCGTCGAGCGCAAGGACTTCAACTCCTACGGCTCCCGCCGCGGCAACCACGAGGTGATGATCCGCGGGACGTTCGCCAACATCCGGCTGCGCAACCTGCTGCCCACCGGCGACGGCGGCGAGCTGCCCCAGGGCGGCTGGACGGCCGACTACACCCAGGGCGGCGAGCAGGCGTACGTCTACGACGCCGCCCAGCACTACGCCGCCGAGGGCACGCCGCTGGTGGTGCTCGCGGGCAAGGAGTACGGCTCCGGGTCGTCGCGTGACTGGGCGGCCAAGGGCACGACGCTGCTCGGGGTCCGCGCGGTGATCGCCGAGAGCTACGAGCGGATCCACCGCTCCAACCTCGTCGGCATGGGCGTGCTGCCCCTGCAGTTCCCCGAGGGCGAGAACGCCGACTCGCTCGGGCTCACGGGCACCGAGACGATCGCGATCAGCGGGGTCACGGCGCTCAACGACGGCGACGTGCCCGACACCGTGCACGTCACCGCGACGCCCGAGGGCGGCGGGGACGCGATCGAGTTCGACGCGCGCCTGCGCATCGACACCCCGGGCGAGGCGGCGTACTACCGCAACGGCGGCATCCTGCCCTACGTCCTGCGCAAGATGCTGGGCTGACCAGCGGCCCTCCTTCCGGAACGAACGCGCCGTTCGCTGCGCTAGAAGCAGCGAACGGCGCGTTCGTTCGTCTCAGGGGGCGGCGTCGAGCGCGGCGCGCGCCTCCTGCTCCTCGGTGCGCCGGCGCCGCCGGTAGCCGGTGAAGCACACGTCGCCCCGGGGCACGCCGTGCAGCCTGACTCCGCGGCGACCGGCGGGCGCAGATCCGCATGCCGCGTGGCGTGGCGGTCAACCCCGTGTGCCCGACGGAAGGAGACCGGCATGACGACGCTCGACGACATCCGGCGCACGGCGCACGAGATCCTCGCCGACGGCAAGGGCATCCTCGCCGCGGACGAGAGCACCGGCACGATCACGAAGCGGCTCGAGGCCGTGGGGGTCGAGTCGACCGAGGAGAACCGGCGGCGCTTCCGCGACCTGCTGTTCACGACGAAGGACGTCGAGCACAGGCTCGGCGGCGTGATCCTCTACGACGAGACCGTCCGCCAGGACGCGCTCGACGGCACGGGCATGGTCGAGACCCTGCGCCGGCGGGGAATCGTCCCGGGCATCAAGGTCGACGCGGGCGCGAAGGACCTCGCGGGCTTCCCCGGCGAGAAGGTCACCGAGGGGCTCGACGGGCTGCGCGAACGCTTCGCCGAGTACCGCGAGCTCGGGCTGCGCTTCGCCAAGTGGCGCACGGTGACGAGCGTGTCGGACACGCTGCCCACCGCGACCGCGATCGAGCTGAACGCCCACGTGCAGGCCCGCTACGCCGCGCTCGCGCAGGAGGCCGGGCTGCTGCCCATCGTCGAGCCGGAGTCGATCATGGACGGCGACCACGGGATCGACCGCTCCGCCGAGGTCACCGAGCTGGTCCTCGCCGCGACGGTCGAGCAGCTCCGTCGCCAGCGCGTCGCGCTCGAGGGCGTGCTGGTGAAGACGAACATGGTGGTCTCCGGGTACGCCGGCCCCGACCAGGCGGGCCCCGAGGAGGTGGCCGACCGGACCCTTGCGGTGCTCCACCGCACGATCCCGGCCGCGGTGCCGGGCGTCGTGTTCCTCTCCGGTGGCCAGGCCGACGCGCAGGCCAACGCGAACCTCGACGCGATCGCGCGCCGCGGTCCGCACCCCTGGACGGTGAGCTTCTCCTACGCCCGCGCGCTGCAGGGCCGCCCGATGGCGACCTGGGCGGGTGCCGAGGAGAACGTCGCCGCCGCCCAGGACGCGTTCGCCACGCGCCTGCAGCTCACGGGCGCCGCCAACCGGGGCGACTGGAGCGAGGACGCGGAGCGTGCGGCGTCCTGACACCGCCAGGGTTCAGCCGGACCGCTCCTGCGGCTTCAGCGACGTGACGTCGGCGGTCAGCTCCTCGACCGAGGAGTAGATCGCCGTGGCGCCGGCCTCGCGCAGCTCCTCGTCCGCGAAGCCGCCGGTGCGGACGGCCACCGAGGGGATGCCCAGGCGCTGCGCGGCCCGGCAGTCCCAGACGGAGTCGCCGATGGCCACCGCCGCCGTCGCGCCCACGCGCTCCATGGCAACGGCCATGAGGTCCGGCGCCGGCTTCGTCTGCTCCACGTCGCCCGAGCTCACCCACGCCGCGGGGAGGTCGCCCGCCTCGATGAGCTCGGCGTAGCGCTCCACGTGGTGCGGTTTGCCCGAGCTCGCCATCACGAGCGTGAAGCCGGCGTCGCGGATCGCCTCGAGCAGCGCGTGGGCGCCCGGCAGCGCGCTGATCTCGTCGAGCATCGCGTCCGCACCCTCGACCCAGGCCGCGCGGATGTCGTCGCCGTGGCGCGCCTCCACGTCGTCGCCCGCGACGGCCGCCACGAGCTGGTCGCCGCCCATGCCGATGACGCGGTGGACGTGCCAGACCGGGACGGTCACGTCGTAACGCCGGAACGCGCGGTACCAGGCGAGCGCGTGGTGGTAGTTGGTGTCGACGAGCGTGCCGTCGACGTCGAGGATCACCGCGCCCGGGGAGTCGGTCATGCGCGCCGGGCTACCCCTCACGGCCCCGGTGGCGAAACCCGCGCTCACCGCGGGTTCCGCCACCGAGGACCGTCAGCGCGGGTTCTTGATGAAGTCCGCCGCGCGCTCGCCGATCATCATCGTGGTGATGCAGGGGTTGACCGTGATGAGGTCCGGCATGATCGACCCGTCGGCGACGCGCAGCCCGTCGACGCCGCGGACGCGCAGCTGCGGGTCCACGGGCGCCATCGGGTCGGAGTCCGGGCCCATCTTCACCGTGCACGACGGGTGGTAGACGGTGTTGTGGGTCTTCGCGATGTAGTCGAAGATCTCGTCGTCGGTCTGCGCGGCGTCGCCGGGCGCCTGCTCCTTGCCCACCCAGTCGGCCAGTGCCGGGGCGGCCGCGATCTCCCGAGCCACCCGCACGCCCCGGATCATGACCTCGCGGTCGTGCTCGTGGGTGAAGTAGCGCGGGTCGACGGCCGGCTTGTCCCGGAAGTCGCGGGTCCGCAGGCGCACGGTGCCCGTCGACTGCGCGCCGGTGACGTTCGGCGTGAGGCAGAACGTGTTCTCGGTGCTCGGGTAGCCGTACCGGACGAGGTTGAGGTCGAACGGCACCGATCCGTAGTGGAACATCAGGTCCGGCGTGGTCCGGCCCTCGGCGCCGGCGAAGATGCCGATCTCCCACCACTGCACCGACTCGGTCGGCATCGGCTGCAGGGCCTCCCACTGGACGAGGCCCTCGGGGTGGTCCTGGAGGTTCTCCCCCACGCCCGGCGCGTCGACGCGGACCTCGATGCCCACCGAGCGCAGGTGCTCGGCCGGCCCGATGCCCGAGAGCATCAGCAGCTTCGGCCCGTCGATGGCCCCGGCCGACACGATCGTCTCGCGCCGGGCGGTGACCTGGATCGTCCAGCGCGTGTCCGGCGTGCGCAGGGCGACCCCGGTGGCGCGCGGCCGCGGGCCGGAGTCGTCGAACGTCAGGTGCTCGGCGCGGTACCCGGTCCAGACCTCGAGGTTGGGCCGGCTCGCCATGATCGGGTGCAGGTACGCCGACGACGCCGAGCTGCGCGTGCCGTCGGGGTTGGCGTTGACCTGGAACCAGTTGGCCCCGCGCAGCACGGTGCGTCCGGTGTTGAACGGCGTGGTCGGCAGCCCGACCTGCTCGCACGCCTGGAGCAGCGCCCGCCCGCACGGGTCCTTCGGTGCGATCGACCGGATCGTCACCGGCCCGTCGGTGCCGCGCCCGGGCGGCTCGGCCTGGTCGGCGCCGTCGAGCGCGGTCTCGAGCTTGCGGTAGAAGGCGTAGCTCTCGTCCGCGCCCCAGCCGGTGCAGCCCTGCGCCTCCCAGTCGTCGAGGTTCTCCCGCGGCGCCCAGAACGCGATCGCCGAGTTGTGCGACGAGCACCCGCCGAGCACCTTCGCCCGCGCATGGCGCATGTACGAGTTGCCGTACTCCTGCGGCTCCACGGGGTAGTCCCAGTCGTAGCCCGACTCGAGCAGCTCCATCCAGCGCCAGAGGTTGAGGATCGCCGGATCGCCCACGTCGGACGGACCGGCCTCGACGAGCAGCACCGAGGTATCGGGGTCCTCGGACAGGCGCGCGGCCACCACGGACCCCGCGGTGCCACCGCCGACGACGACGTAGTCGAACTCGCGCCCGGACGTCTGTGGGCTGCTCACGGGGCTCCCTCCTGAGGGATGGTGCCGGTGGTGGTCTCGACGCGCGCGTGCTCGGCGACGACACCGGTCTTGTGGCGCTGGACGGTCCAGTAGTAGACGAAGCCGGCCCCGAGGATCACGCCGGGCAGCAGGACCCCGCCCCATTGCAGGTACCAGTGGAAGGGCTCGGAGGCGTTGTAGACCTCGTTGCGCGGCCAGGCGAGGTTCACCGCCATGACGCCGCCCCAGAGCACGGCGAGGATGTTGACCGGGAGGCCCCAGCGGCCGAGGGAGAAGGCACCCTCGCGGGGCTCCCACTGCCCGCGGAAGCGCTTGATCAGCATCGGCACCGTCACCAGGAGGTAGGCGGTGTAGATCATGATGATCGCGATCGACGTGACCACCGTGTAGATCTGCGGGCTGAACGTCACGAGCAGCAGGGCGATCGCGAGCGCACCGATGACCACCGAGGCCACCACCGGCGTCCCGAACCGCGGGCTGATCGTGCACAGCTTCGGGCCGGCGGGCAGGTTGTTGTCCCGGCTCATCGCGAACGCCAGGCGGATCGCCGCGGCGTGCACCGCGAGGGCACAGACGATGACCGCGATGACGACCGCGACGAGGATGACCGAGCCGCCGAGCGGGCCGAGCACGGCGAGGATGAGGTTCTGGAGACCGCCGAGGCTCGAGTAGGCCGGGTCGCTGAGGTCCGGCGCCGACATGAGCGCGAACAGCAGGATCAGCCCACCGAGCAGGAACGAGAAGAACAGCGCCCGCAGGATCGCCTTCGGCGCGTTGCGCCGCGGGTCGTGCGACTCCTCGGCCAGCGAGCTCGCGGTGTCGAACCCGTACATGACGTACAGCGAGGCGAACATGGCCACGAGGAACGCACCGGCGTAGCCGAGCGGCCGGCCGCTGGTGTCGATGCCGCCGGTGTCGAACACGATCTGCGGGCCGCGCACGATGTTGATCGCGAGCAGGATGATCAGCAGGACGGCCGCGATCAGCTCGATGAACACGCCCGCGGAGTTGATCCGGGCCATCAACTGGGTGCCGAAGGCGTTGATCGCGGTGGTGAAGAGGATGAGGACCGTGGCCAGGATGACGCCGTTGAGCGCCTGGGCGGTGGTGTCCTCACCGGTCGGGTCGGGGATGAACTGGAACCCGTCCCACAGCTCGGGCAGCGTCGCCTGCAGCGCCAGCGCGACCGCGGCGATCGAGACGATGGAGGCCGTCAGCATGGTCCAGCCGGCCAGCCACGCCGTGTGCCGGCTGGTCAGGCGCTTGCTCCAGTTGTAGATCGACCCGGCCACCGGGTACCGGGCGGCGAGCTCGCAGAAGCACAGCGCGACCATGAGCTGGCCCACGAACACCAGCGGCCACGACCACCAGTACGCGGGCCCCCCGGACCCGAGACCGAAGTAGAAGAGCTGGAACGTGCCGGTGAGGATCGAGATGTAGCTGATCCCCGCGGCGAAGGTGTGGAAGCTGCCGAGGGACCGGACCAGGCTCGGCTTGTAGCCGAACTCGTCGATGTCCGAGCTGTCGGCGCTCTCCGCGCCCGGTCGGTCGGTGCGGTGGGTGCTCACGAACCACTCCCTGGTGTGGAACGGCTGGTCGATGAGGGGAACCACCCGGCCGGACCCGGCCGGGTGTTGGTCCAGATGTGCTTGGCCTCCTGGTACTCGGCGAGACCGGCCCGTCCGAGCTCACGCCCGACGCCGGAGTGGCCGAAGCCGCCCCATTCCGCCGCCGGGACGTAGGGCCCGAAGTCGTTGATCCAGATGGTGCCGTGGCGCAGGCGTGCGGCGACCTCCTCGCAGGTCCCGTGGTCGGCGGAGAACACCGCCCCGGCCAGGCCGTACTCGGTGTCGTTGGCGATCCGCACCGCGTCGTCGAGGTCGGTGAACGTCTCGACGGTGAGCACCGGCCCGAACGACTCGTCGTGCACCACGGCCATGTCCTGGGTGCAGCGGTCGAGGATCGTCGGCGGGTAGTAGTAGCCGTCCTGCAGCTGCGGGTCGCTCGGGCGCCCGCCGCCGCAGCGCAGCACGGCGCCCTCGGCGATGCCGGCCGCCACGTAGGCCTCGACCTTCTCGCGGTGCGCCGCCGAGATCAGCGGGCCGGTCTCGGTGTCGGGGTCGTCCGGCCCGCCCAGGCGGATCCGCTGCGCGCGCTCGACGAGGTCGTCGACGATGCGGTCGTGCGCCGACTCCTCGACCACGAGCCGGGCGCCGGCGGAGCAGACCTGCCCCGAGTGCAGGAAGATCGCGGTGAGGGCGTTGTCGACGGCGGTCTCGTGGTCGGCGTCGGCGAAGAGCACGAACGGGTTCTTGCCGCCCAGCTCGAGCGCGATCTTCTTCACGGTCGCCGCGGCGTTGGCCATGAGGATCTTGCCGGTCGCCAGGCCACCGGTGAAGCTCACCATGTCGATGCGCGGGTCGGTGGACAGCGGCCCGCCGGCGGTGGCCCCCGCGCCCAGGACCAGATTGGCGACGCCGTCGGGCACGCCCGCCTCGGTGAGCAGCTCCATGAGGATGATCGCCGTGTGCGGGGTCAGCTCGCTGGGCTTGAGCACGAAGGTGCAGCCCGCGCCCAGCGCCGGCGCCACCTTCCACGCCGTCTGCAGCAGCGGGTAGTTCCAGGGCGTGATCAGCCCGCACACCCCGACGGGCTCGTGGACGACCTTGCTGCGCGCCGTCGCGATGCCGGTGTCGACCAGGCGGCCGTCGTCGCTCGCGGCGAGGTGGCCGAACCAGCGGAAGCAGTTGGTCACGTCGTCGACGTCGATCTCGCTCTCGGCGACGCGCTTGCCGGTGTCGGCGGTCTCGGCGCGCGCGATGCGGTCGCGGTCGCGCTGGAGGAGGTCGGCCACGCGCACCAGGAGGTCGCCCCGCTGCGCCGCCGGGACCGACGACCACCGGCCGTCGTCGAACGCCCGGCGCGCCGCCGCGATCGCCCGCTCGGTGTCCTTCGCGTCGGCCTCGTCGACCTCGGCCACGAGGGTCCCGTCGGCGGGCGAGCGGATCTCCCGTCGCCCCCCGTCGACCGCCGAGGTCCACGCTCCGTCGATGAACAGCTCCGCCACGCCCGGCGCCTCCTCGTGTCGTTCACCCGGTCGGCCCCACAGGGGTCCGGATGAGTATCACCCTGCCCCACCACCGGCACCATGTCTCCACATGCGCCACACCGATGGGGCTCGGTGCGCCGGCGCGGGAACACGGCCGGCGTGACGGGACGGGCGCCGGTGGTCGGCGGCGGCATCGCGGGGCTGGCGTCGGCGATCGCCCTGCGGGGGGCGGGCCGGGAGGTCGAGGCGCACCGCCCCGCTGGCACGGATGTCCCGCCTCGCGGGGCTCGTCGCCGGCCTGGACGGCAGCGTGCCGACGGCCGTGCGCGACGGCCTCGGGCGCCTCGCCCCGACCGCCGTGACGGTCCGCGGCCTCGACGGCGTGCTGGCGTGGCGCCCGCCGGTGGCCTAGAGGCGGCGGGCCACGAGGTGCGCCTCGCCGCCGGCCTCCTCGTGGTGCACCACCGTGAGGTGCCCGAACGCCGCGAGGAGCTCGCCGGGCGCGGCGCGGTACGGCCCGTCGCCGCCGGCGAGCACCGTGACGACGAGCAGCCCGCCGGGTGCGACGACGTCGACCAGGGCCCCGTACAGGGCAGGCGCGCGGAAGCGCTGGGCGACGACGACCTCGTAGGGCCCGGCGACCGGGAGCCCGTCGTCGAGGTCGGCCTCGATCCAGCGCACCGCGTCGCCCCCGGGCAGCGCCCGGCCCGCGGCGAGACCGACCGGGGAGACGTCGACAGCGTCCACGGCCAGCCCCCGCCCCGCCAGCCACGCCGCGACCGTGCCGCGGCCGCACGCGACGTCGAGTGCCCGACCCGACGCCGGGAGCAGGTGCTCGCGGCCGGCGAGCGCGGCAGGGGGCGCCGGCTCGCCCGCGTCGCCCGCGGCGAACCGGGCGTCCCAGCGCTCCCGGTCGGCCGCGCTCACCGAGGGCTCAGGGCTTGCGTCCCACGGCGCCGACGATGCACCGCTGGGCGGGCACCAGGGGCCGCAGCTGCGGCCCGTCCGGCCACCACTCGACGCACCGCGACAGGCCGGGCTCGACCAGCTCGAGCCCGGGCAGCATCGCGAGGATCTGCTCGCGGGTGCGGAACCGGCCGGTGCCCAGCGGGCTGTGGATGAAGACCTCCTCCATCCGGCGGGCCACCTCGCTGTCCTCGTCCTGCGGGTCGAAGAAGTGGCTCAGCGCGACGTAGCTGCCCGAGGGCAGGGCGTCGATGTACTGCTGCATGATCTCCGCGCAGGTCAGCCCGGTCTCGTCGTAGTGGTGCAGCGTCCCGAGCTGCAGCAGCGCGATCGGCCGGTCGAAGTCGAGGTGCCGGGTGACCACCGGATCCTCGAGCACCTCCCGCGGCACGGTGAGGTCGCCCGGGGAGAAGACGGTGCGGTCGTTCTCCTCCAGCAGCGCGCGCCCGTGCGCGACGACCGTCGGGTCGTTGTCGACGTAGACCACCCGCGCCTCGGGCCGCAGGCGTTGCGCGGCCTGGTGGGTGTTCTCCGCGGTCGGGAGCCCCGAGCCGAGGTCGAGGAACTGGTCGATCCCGGCGTGGCCGGCGAGGAACCGGACCGCGCGCACGAGGAACGCCCGGTGATCGACCGTGAACTGCTCGATCTCCGGGGCGACCTGGCGGAGCTTGTCGACGACCTCGCGGTCCGCGGGGTAGTTGTCCTTGCCGCCCAGCGCCGTGTCGTAGACGCGCGCGATGCTCGCCTTCGTCGTGTCGATGTAACTGGGTGCGGACCCCGCTCGGGACGAGGAGTGCGCAGCGGTCATCGGCTTCCCATCACGCGGTGCGATCACGAACGGTCGCTCACCCTAGGAGAGTAACGGCAGACGGTCCCGCTCGGGCCGAGGAGCGGACACCCAGGGCACCGGCCGTGTAACGTCCCGTGCTCGGCGGCACGCCCGAGGCCCCTGGGAAGCGTGGGGCGGCGGACTCGGGCCCCATGACACCGGGGAGCGCACCACCGTGGCCGAGCGGGAGCAGGCGGAGAGCACCGGGCCCACCGCGCGCCGGATCATCCTGGGCGCCCAGCTGCGCGGCCTGCGCGAGCGCGCCGGCGTCGCCCGCTCCGAGGCGGCATGGTCCATCCGCGGTTCCGACTCCAAGATGAGCCGCCTCGAGGCGGGAAAGGTCGGCTTCAAGGAACGCGACGTCGCCGACCTGCTGACGATGTACGGGGTCACCGACCACGACGAGCGCGAGCTGATGCTCGACCTGACCCGCCGCAGCAACGAGCCGGGCTGGTGGCAGCCCTACGGCGACGTGCTGCCGCACTGGTTCGAGGACTACGTCGGCCTCGAGGCCAGCGCGGCGCGCATCCAGACCTACGAGCTGCTGTTCGTGCCCGGGCTGCTGCAGACCGAGGACTACGCGCGGGCGGTCATGACCTCCGGCCACCCGGACCGGGCGACCCCCGACGACGAGCGCCGGCTCCAGGTGCGCATGCGGCGCCAGCAGACGCTCGGGCGCCGCGACGCGCCGACGTTCTGGGCGATCATCGACGAGTCGGTGCTGCACCGCCCGATCGGCGGGCCGTCGGCGCTCGTCGCGCAGATCGAGCACCTCCTCGAGCTGTCGTCGCTGCCGAACGTCGTGCTCCAGGTCCTGCCGTTCGCGATGTCCGGGTACGCGGCCGAGAGCTCGTTCTCGATCCTGCGCTTCGCCGAGCCCGAGCTCCCCGACCTCGTCTACCAGGAGACGCTGGTGACCGCGGCGTACCTCGACAAGCGCGCCGAGGTCGAGGCCTACAGCCGGGTGATGGACCGTGTGGCGGTCGACGCCCTGACCCCGGACGAGACGCGCCAGCACCTCAGCAAGATCGTCGCCGAGCGCTGAGACATCCGGGCGATCTCCCGGATCGACCCGCCGCGTGCACGTGCATCCGCACCTCGCGGTTGTTAGAGTCGCCGTTGCACCCACCGGATGCACGTGCAGATGATCGAGGCGGTCGCATGGGCCAGGTCCCGAACGCGCAGGTCGCCCTGCCCGACGTGGTGTGGCGCAAGAGCGCCCGATCGGGCAAGCAGGGCAACTGCGTCGAGCTCGGCGCGGTCCCCGCCCGCGGCGTGGCGGTGCGCAACTCCCGTTTTCCCGAGGGCCCCGCGCTGGTGTTCTCCGTCGCCGAGATGGCGTCGTTCCTGGCCGACATCAAGGGCGGCGCCTACGACGACCTGCTCGGC
>JAQSWW010000276.1 GCA_029266415.1 Actinomycetospora sp.
AGCACCCCGCCGGAGCACGATGTCGCATCCGCCGAACCACACCCACGATGGAGTGAGCACCCCATGACCGACGCGAGCGCCGGCTGGTCGTTCGAGACCCAGCAGGTCCACGCGGGCGCGAGCCCCGACCCCACGACGAACGCGCGGGCGACGCCGATCTACCAGACGACGTCCTACGTCTTCCGCGACACCCAGCACGGCTCCGACCTCTTCAGCCTCGCCGAGCCGGGCAACATCTACACGCGGATCATGAACCCGACCCAGGACGTGCTCGAGCAGCGCGTCGCCGCCCTCGAGGGCGGGGCCGCGGCCCTGGCCTTCGCGTCGGGCAGCGCGGCCACCACGGCGGCGATCCTCAACCTCGCCAACAGCGGCGACCACTTCGTGTCGAGCCCGAGCCTCTACGGCGGCACGTACAACCTGTTCCACTACACGCTGCCCAAGATGGGCATCGAGGTCTCGTTCGTCGAGGACCAGGACGACCTCGAGCAGTGGCGCAACGCCAACGCGGCCCGGCCGAACACCAAGCTGTTCTTCGCCGAGACCATCGCCAACCCCGGCTCCAACGTCCTCGACGTCGCGGGCGTCGCCGGCGTGGCGCACGAGGTCGGCGTCCCGCTGGTCGTCGACAACACCGTGCCGACGCCGTACCTGCTCCGCCCCATCGAGCACGGCGCCGACATCGTGATCCACTCGGCGACGAAGTACCTCGGCGGGCACGGCACGACGATCGCCGGCGTCGTCGTCGACGGCGGGACGTTCGACTTCGGCGCCCACGGTGACCGTTTCCCGGGCTTCACCGAGCCCGACCCGAGCTACAACGGCCTCAAGTACTGGGAGGCCCTCGGCCCGGGCGCCTACGCCGCCAAGCTGCGCGTCCAGCTGCTGCGCGACACCGGGGCGGCGATCAGCCCGTTCAACGCGTTCCTCATCATCCAGGGCATCGAGACGCTGTCGCTGCGCCTCGACCGCCACGTCCAGAACGCGCAGGCGCTGGCCGAGTGGCTCGAGGGGCGCGACGAGGTCGAGAAGGTCTACTACGCGGGTCTGCCGTCGAGCCGCTGGTACGAGGCCGCCCAGAAGTACCTGCCCAAGGGCGCCGGCGCGATCGTGTCGTTCGACCTGCGCGGCGGCGTCGAGGCCGGCCGGGCGTTCGTCGACGGGACCACCCTGCACTCGCAGCTGGTCAACATCGGCGACGTCCGCAGCCTCATCGCCCACCCGGCGTCGACGACGCACAGCCAGCTCTCGGAGAACGAGCAGGAGTCCGCCGGCGTGACCCCCGGCCTCGTGCGCCTCGCCGTGGGCATCGAGCACATCGAGGACCTCAAGGCCGACCTCGAGGCGGGCTTCACCGCCGCCAAGTCCGCCCAGTGAGAAATCCGGCTGCGTGACCAAGGCACTCACCGACGGCTCCGTCCGGGTCCTCCCTCCCGCCACCGGAGCGTGGCGGGAGGGGGACCCGGTCGGTGACCGGCACTTCGTCGACCTCGGCGCGGTGACGCTCGAGAGCGGCGAGACGCTGCCGGACGTCCGCGTCGCCTACGAGACGTGGGGGCACTTCGACGGGTCGAACGCGGTGCTCGTCCTGCACGCCCTGACCGGCGACAGCCACGTCCTCGGGGACGCGGGTCTCGGGCACCCGACGCCGGGGTGGTGGTCGGCGCTCATCGGGCCCGGCCGGGCCGTCGACACCGACCGCTGGTTCGTCGTCGCGCCCAACGTGCTCGGCGGCTGCCAGGGCACCACCGGGCCGGCGTCGCCCGCGCCGGACGGGCGGCCGTGGGGCTCGCGCTTCCCGCGGACGACGGTGCGTGACCAGGTGACGGTGGAGGAGCGCTTCGCCGACGCGGTGGGCATCGACGCGTGGGCGGCGGTGCTGGGCGGCTCCATGGGCGGGATGCGCGCGCTCGAGTGGGCCGTGATGCACCCCGCACGGGTCGAGCGCCTGCTGCTGCTGTGCTCGCCGGCCGCGGCGTCGGCCGACCAGATCGCCTGGGCCGCGCCGCAGATCGCGGCCATCCGGGAGGACCCGGGCTGGTGCGGCGGCGACTACCACGACCGCGCGCGCGGCGAGGGCCCGTACGTCGGGCTGGGCGTCGCACGGCGGATCGCGCACATCACCTACCGGACCGGCGAGGAGCTCGACACCCGCTTCGGGCGGCGGCCGCAGCCGGGCGAGGACCCGGAGGGCGGCGGACGGTTCGCGGTCGAGAGCTACCTCGACCACCACGCCGAGAAGCTCGTGCACCGCTTCGACGCCGGCAGCTACATCGTGCTGACCCAGGCGATGAACGGCCACGACGTCGCGCGCGGGCGCGGATCGACGGCCGAGGCGCTGGGGCGGATCACGGCGCGCACGATCGTCGCCGGGTCGGTGTCCGACCGCCTCTACCCGCTGCACCAGCAGGAGGAGCTCGCCGCGCTGATCCCCGACGCGGGCGAGGTGCGGCGCATCGAGTCGCCGTTCGGGCACGACGCGTTCCTCATCGAGGCGCGCCAGCTGGAGAAGATCCTGGCGGACCTGCTGGCGCCCTAGAGACGGGCGGGCTCGCCGGCGACCTGGTGCAGCAGGGCGTGCACCGTCTCGTCGGCGAGCCGGTAGCGCACGACGCGGCCGTCGCGGCGGGTGGCGACGAGGCCCTGGGCGCGCAGCAGGCGCAGCGCCTGCGAGGTGGTGGTGTCCTTGAGGCCCGCGGCGACGGCGAGGTCGGACACGCAGATCTCCCCGGCGGAGTGGATGCACAGCAGCAGGGTCAGCCGGGTCGGGTCGGCCAGGAGGGCGAAGCGCGTGACCCAGGCGTGCATGGTGTCGTCGTCGGGCCGGGCGGCGATGGCGTCGCAGACCTTGTGGTCCTCGTCGAGCGCCCGGTGACGCTGTGCGGCGCGGGCGGCGTCCTCGGCGGTGCCGTCCGGGGGCTCGGTCAGGTGCACCGGTCCATCGTGTCATCCTCACGCCGCCGCCGGGTGGTGGCACGGACCCGGGAGGCGAGCGTGACCGGACCGACGGGCCTCGCGGCCCGGCGCGTCACCCCCGACCTCGCCCGGGGCCTGCTGCTCGCCCTCATCGCGGTGGCGAACGCCCACCTCTACCTCGTGGCGCGGCCCATCGGGTACCGCGGTTACCCGGCGGGGCTCGAGGGGGTCGACCGGGTCGTCGCCGTCGTGCAGATGGTGCTGGTCGACGGCCGCGTCTACCCGCTGTTCGCCGCCCTCGTCGGGTACGGCCTGGCGCGGCTGGCCGAGCGGGCGCCGCCGTCGGTGCTGCGCCGGCGCGGGCTGGTGCTGCTCGGGATCGGCGCGCTGCACGGGATCCTGGTGTTCCCCGGCGACATCATCGGCGCGTACGGGCTGGTGATCCTGCTGGTCGCGCCGGCGGTGGCGGGCCCGGGATCGGCGTCGTCGCGGGGACTGCTGGCGGCGGCCGGCGCGATCGCGGCGTTCGGGATCCTGCTCTCGACGGGCCAGGGCACGCCCCAGGGGACGCCGACCGTGCCCTCGATCGCGGCGCGGACGTTCGGGCAGGCGCTCGCCGCGCACCCGGAGGAGTGGCTCGCGATCACCCTGTTCTCGGCGCTGCTCACCGCGCCCGCGGTGCTCGTGGGCGTGGTCATCGCGCGCACCGGCACCCTCGACGACCCCGCCGCGCACCGCCGCCGGCTCGTGGCCTGGGCGGTCGCCGGGCTCGGGGCGTCGGTGCTGCTCGGCCTGCCGCTGGCCCTGGCCGTCGCGGGGGCGTGGACGCCGGGGCTGGTGGCGGGCGGGTTGGCGGGGGCCGCGCACAC
>JAQSWW010000134.1 GCA_029266415.1 Actinomycetospora sp.
GTCCGAGCCCCACGCGCGCCCGGGTCGCGGCGCGCAGCGTCTCCCACGGGTCCGGAGCGCTCACGCCATCAACGCCCGGATCGGCTCGGGCACTAGCTGCGGCACGCGGCCGGCGTCGTCGAGCAGCCCGACCGAGGCCAGCCACGTCTCGAACTCGGGCGCCGGGCGCAGGCCCAGGGTCTGGCGCACCTGCAGCACGTCCTGGAAGGACAGCGACTGGTAGTTGAGCATGATGTCGTCGCCGCCCGGGACCGTGATGACGAACGCGCAGCCGGCGGCGCCCAGCGTCAGCAGCAGGGTGTCGGTGTCGTCGGCGTCGGCCTCGGCGTGGTTGGTGTAGCAGACGTCGACGCCCATGGGGACGCCGAGGAGCTTGCCGCAGAGGTGGTCCTCGAGCCCGGCGCGCAGGATCTGCTTGCCGTCGTAGAGGTACTCGGGCCCGATGAAGCCGACGACGGTGTTGACCAGCAGCGGGTCGAACGCCCGGCACACCGCGTAGGCGCGGGCCTCGAGCGTCTGCTCGTCCACGCCGTGGTGCGCGTCCGCCGAGAGCGCCGAGCCCTGCCCGGTCTCGAAGTAGGTGACGTTGTTCCCGACCGCGCCGCGGTGCAGCTCCGACGCGGCGGCGTGGGCCTCGCGCAGCTGGTCGAGCGTCACCCCGAAGCCCCGGTTCGCGGCCTGCGTCCCGGCCACGGACTGGAACACGAGGTCGACCGGCGCGCCCTGCTCGAGCAGCTCCAGCGTCGTCGTCACGTGGGTGAGCACGCACGATTGGATCGGGGCGTCGAGGCGCTGCCGGGCGTCGTCGACGAGCTCGAGGAGCGCGCGGACCGTCGAGGGACGGTCGGTGGCCGGGTTGATGCCGACCACCGCGTCCCCGGCGCCGTGGAGCAGCCCGTCGACCAGGGAGGCGGTGATGCCGACGGCGTCGTCGGTCGGGTGGTTGGGCTGCAGGCGGGTGGCCAGGCGGCCCTCCAGCCCGATCGTCGTCCGCAGCCCGGTGACGACGCGGGTCTTGCGGGCGACGGCGACGAGGTCGCCGACGCGCATGAGCTTGCTCGTCGCCGCGACCATCTCGGGCGTGAGCCCGGGCGCCAGGGCGGTGAGGGCCGCGGTGTCGGCCTCCCACGACAGCAGCCAGTCGCGGAACCCGCCGACGGTCAGCGAGCGGACCGGGGCGAACGCGTCGGCGTCGTGGGTGTCGAGGATCAGGCGGGTGACGTCGTCGTCCTCGTAGGGCACGACGGCCTCGTCGAGGAAGTGCGCCAGCGGGACGTCGGCCAGCACCGTCTGGGCCGCGACCCGCTCGGCGGCCGACGCCGCGGCCACCCCGGCGAGCACGTCGCCGGAGCGCAGGGGCGTGGCCTTCGCGAGCAGGTCCCGCAGGTCGGAGAAGGTGTACGAGTGCCCGCCGAGGGTCGTCGTCCAGCTCACCGCACCTCCTCCTCCGCCTGCGCCAGGGCCGCGAACTCCTCGTCCGGCGCGGCCGCGACGAGGTGGTGGCGCGAGTAGAAGCCGAACCACGCCATGAACAGCGCGAACGCCCCGAGCGCGCACAGCGCCGCCACGACGTCGACGAGGAACGTGGCCACCACCGCGGCGAGCGCGAGCACCAGGGCGACGCCGGTGGTGATGCGCCCGCCCGGCGTCCGGTAGGGGCGCGGCATGTCGGGGTTCCGGACGCGCAGCACCTGGTGGGCCACCATCATCAGCACGTACGACAGCGTCGCCCCGAACACGGCGAGGTTGATGAGGATGTCGCCGTTGCCGAACGCGGCGAGGACGAAGCCGATGGCGCCGGGGATGATGAGCGCCAGCGTCGGGGCCTTGCGGCCGTTGGTCTTCGACAGCACGCGGGGCAGGTAGCCCGCCCGCGACAGCGCGAAGGTCTGGCGCGAGTAGGCGTAGATGATCGAGAAGAAGCTCGCGATCAGGCCGAGCAGGCCGATGTAGTTGACCGTCGTGGAGATCCAGGTCGACCCGCCGGAGCCGGCCTCCAGGGCACTGACCAGCGGGTTGTCGCTCGTGGACATCCCGAGCGCGCCCTGCGCGCCGGGCCCGAGGACGAGCACCGCGGCCGCGCTGACCACGAGCACCGCCATCGCGACGATGATCCCGCGCGGGACGGCGCGCACGGGGTCGCGCGCCTCCTCGGCGGCGAGCGGCACGCCCTCGACCGCGAGGAAGAACCAGATCGCGAACGGGAAGCTCGCCCACACCCCGACCAGCCCGAACGGCAGCAGCGGGGAGGCGCCGGCCGCGTCGCTGACGGGGATGTCGGTGAGGTTGGCGGCGTCGAACGAGCCGATGGCGCCGACGGCGAAGAGGACCAGACCGGCCAGCGCGATCGCGGTGATGACGAACGTCGCCTTGAGCGCCTCGCCCACCCCGAGCAGGTGGACGCCGACGAAGAGCACGTAGCAGGCGAGGTAGACCCACCAGCCGTCGGTGATCCCGAACAGGCCGAGGGACTCGACGTAACCGCCGATGAACGTGGCGATCGCGGCCGGGGCGACGGCGTACTCGAGCAGGATCGCCGCCCCCGTCGCGAACCCGCCCCACGGCCCCATGGCGACGCGGGCGAACGTGTAGCCGCCGCCCGCGGCCGGCAGCGCCGAGGACATCTCGGCGAGGCCGAGCACCATGCACGCGTACATGACGGCCATGAGCACGGCGGCGACCGCGAGCCCGCCCCAGCCGCCCTGCGCGAGACCGAAGTGCCAGCCGGCGTAGTCGCCGGAGATGACGTACGCGACGCCGAGTCCGGCGAGCAGCACCCAGCTCGCCGACCCGGCCTTGAGCTGCCGCTGCGCGAGGTAGTCGCTGCCCGTGCTCGTCCCCGGAGTCGACCCGACCTGCTCCGCCATCCGCGTCTCCTCCCGCTCGCCCCCGGACGCACACTGTGAGGCAGGTGTGAAGTCTGTGGGTGACGATCAGGTTGCGATCTGCGCGGTCAGATGACCGACGTACGCGCCGCGGCCGCGTCGGCCGGGGCATCGTGCGCGTCGAGGCTCTGCCTGCTCGTCTCCCCGGCCAGGGCCACGCAGACGACCGTGAGCACGCAGCAGGCGGCGATGACCACGGACACCCACAGCACGTCGCCCGAGCTCTGGAGCACGGTCGCGAAGACCACCGGCCCGAGCCCGGCCCCGATGCCGGCGATCTGGTAACCCAGGGACGCGCCGGTGTAGCGGGAGCGGGTGGAGAACAGCTCGGTGTAGAGCGCGGCCAGCGGGCCGTACATCGCCGCGTGCACCACGCCCTGGCCGACGACCACGGCCAGCACCAGCAGGGCGGTGGACCCCGACTCGACGAGCGGGAACAGCACGAACGCCCACACCGTCATGGCGAGGGCGCCGACGAGCACGACGGGGCGCCGGCCGACGCGGTCGGACAGCGCCGCGAACCCGACGATGCCGAACACCGCGGCGATCGAGGACACGGTCAGGGCGTTGAGCACGGTCTGGCGGGTGAAGCCGGCCTGCACCGCGTAGGCGATGACGAACGTCGTGAGCACGCCCTGCGCCACGAACGCGCCGAAGCCGATGCCGATCGAGAGCAGGAGGTTGCGCGGGTGGCGGCGCAGCACCTCGAGCAGCGGTGGCGTGGACGGGCCGGCGTCGGTGTTCGCCCGGGCGAACACCGGCGTCTCCTCGACGCGGGCGCGCACGAACAGACCGATCCCGAGCAGCACCGCGCTGAGCAGGAACGGCACGCGCCAGCCCCACGCGAGGAAGCCCTGCTCGCCGGCGATCGCGGCCGCGCCCGCGAGCGCGACGGTGGAGAGCACCATGCCGCTGGGCGCGCCCGCGTTGGTGAAGCTGGCCCACAGCCCGCGCCGCGACGTCGCGTGCTCGGCCGACATGAGCACCGCGCCGCCCCACTCGCCGCCGACCGCGACGCCCTGCAGCACGCGCAGCAGCACCAGCAGGATCGGCGCCCACACCCCGATCTGGGCGTAGGTGGGCAGCACCCCGATGAGGACGCTGACCACGCCCATCAGGGTCATGGTCGTGACCAGCATCTTCTTGCGCCCGACGCGGTCGCCGAAGTGCCCGAACAGCACGCCGCCCAGCGGGCGCGCGAGGTAGCCCGTGGCCAGCGTCCCGAAGCTCGCGACCGTGCCCACCAGCGGGTCGAGCGTCGAGAAGAAGACCTTGGCGAACACCACGGCCGAGGCCGTCGCGTAGAGCAGGAAGTCGTAGTACTCGATGACGCTGCCCAGGTAGCTGGACAGCACCGCCCGCCGGAGCTGGGTCCGCGAGTGGGTGTCGCTCTCGGCCACGCCGACCTCCGTGTGGTCGCGGTCACGGTCGGAGCCAATGTAGGCAAAGCATCAACGCCCGTCAACGATGTGCCCAACATCAGGAGCGCTACGCTCCCCGCGTGTCCGAGGCCCTCGAGCACGCCGGCGAGGCGCCCGACGCCGACGCGCCCCGCCCGCAGGCGATCCTGCTGACCTTCCTCGGCGGCTATCTGCTGGGCCGCGGCGTCCACGTCGCCACGAGCAGCCTCGTCGACGTCCTGCACCGCGCCGGGGTCTCCGAACACGCGACCCGCTCGATCGTGAGCCGGATGGCCCGCCGCGAGCAGCTGCACCGCGTGCGCCGGGGCCGCCAGGTCTACGTCGGTCCGACGCCGGCCACGCGCGAGGTCCTGCGCGACGGCGACGCCCGCATCTGGCGCACCGACGTCGTCAACACCCGGTGGGACGGGTCGTGGACGCTGCTCTCGTTCTCCCTGCCCGACGCGTGGCAGCGCGAGCGCCACCTGCTGCGTGCGCGCCTGGTGTGGGCGGGGTTCGGGCCGTTGCAGGGCGGGCTGTGGATCGCGCCGAGCGAGGTCGACGTGCGGGTGCTCGGCGAGGGCCTCGGGCTCGACGGGCGCCTGCGGGCCTTCGACGCCCGCGCCGTCGCCCCGACCGACGTGGACGCCCTGGTCCGCGACGCGTGGGACCTGCCCGCCCTCGCCGCGCGCTACGCGGCGTTCCGGGACCGCTGGGCCGACCCCGCGACGCGACCGGACCTGCCCGACCCGCTCGCCGCCCAGCTCCTCCTGCAGACCGACTGGCTGCAGGCCGTGCGCCGCGACCCGCGCCTGCCCCGCCAGCACCTGCCGCCCGACTGGCCCGCCGAGCCGGCGCACGCGCTGTTCCGCGAGCTCTACGGCGCGTACGAGCCCGGCGCCCGCGCCCGCGCGGCCGACCTGGACGTCATCCCCGACGAGGACGCCGCCCGGGGCTGACGGGCCGCCCTACGAGACGAGGTTGGTCCGGCAGCGGTTGAGCATCGCGCGCAGCGCGGCCTGCTCGTCGGGGTCGAGGCCGTCGACCATGCGCTCCTCGACGGCGTCGGCACCCGGCCCGACCTTCGCGAGCAGCGCGCGGCCCTCGTCGGAGAGCCCGATGAGCACGCGGCGGCCGTGCGCCGGGTCGGGCGTCCGGGTGATCCAGCGGCCGCGGTCGAGCGCGGCGAGGAGGTCGCCCATCGCCTGCGGGCTGACGAACGCGTTGCGCGCGAGCTCGGCGCCGGTCTGACCCTCGCGGCGGGACAGGACGGTGAGCGCCGTCCACTGCGGCACGGTGCAGCCGGTGGGCCGCAGCAGCTCGTCGAGGTGCGCGCGCACGGCCAGCTCGACCTGCTTGACCGCGTAGAGCAGCGTGGGACCCGTGCCCGTCATCGTCCTCACCCTTCCGCGCCGACCGTCCACAGCCTAATATCAAGGTTCCTGATACCAGGCGTGGCTCCCGCCACGCCGGCGAGACGGAGGAGTCCGAGTGAGCGAGCCCGCCGCCGTGGCGTCGTTGCTGCCCCGGTCGCTGACGCTGCACCGCGACGGCCCGGTGGCCGTGCTGCGGCTCGCGCGGCCGGCCAAGCGCAACGCCCTCGACGACCCCACGGTCCTCGGGCTCGAGACCTTCTTCTCGGCGCCCCCGCCCGACGTCCGGGCCGTGGTGCTCGATGCCGAGGGCGATCACTTCTGCGCCGGCCTCGACCTCGCGGAGCTCGGGGCGACCGACGCCGTCGGCGGGGTCGAGCACTCCCGCTTCTGGCACCGCGTCTTCGAGCGCATCGAGCGCGGCCGCCTGCCCGTCGTCTCCGTCCTCAAGGGCGCGGTGGTGGGCGGCGGGCTCGAGCTCGCGGCCGCCACCCACGTCCGCGTCGCCGAGCCCAGCGCCTTCTACGCGCTGCCCGAGGGACGCCACGGCCTGTTCGTCGGCGGCGGCGGGTCGGTCCGCATCCCGCGTCTCATCGGCGTGCACCGCATGACCGACATGATGCTCACCGGCCGGGTCCTCGACGCCGAGGAGGGCCGCGAGCTCGGCATCGCCACCTATCTCACCGCGCCCGGGGGCGGCTTCGCGAAGGCCCTCGAGCTGGCGCACCGCATCGCGGAGAACCCGCCGGCGAGCACCTTCGCCGTCCTGCAGGCCCTGCCGCGCATCGCCGCGGCGAGCGACGACGACGGCTTCTTCCTGGAGGCCCTGATGGCCGCGATCACCTCGAGCAGTCCCGAGGCCCAGCAACGGATGACGGCGTTCCTCGACGGGCGCGCGGGGAAGGTCCGCTGATGGCGGCCCCGCCCGAGGGCACCGTCATCGCCCGCTTCGTCGCCTGGCTCGCGAGCGAGCGCGGCCTCGCCTTCGATGACTACGACGCCCTCCAGCGCTGGTCGGTCACCGACCTGGACGGCTTCTGGTCGGCGGTCGCCGCGTTCTTCGCCGTGCCGTTCCACGACGCGCCGCGGGCCGTGCTCGCGCGGCGCGAGATGCCCGGCGCGGTCTGGTTCCCCGGCGCCACGCTCAACTACTCCGAGCGCGCCGTCGAGGGCCCCGCCGGCAGCGGCGACGACGACACCGTGCTCCTCGCCTTCTCCCAGACCCGGGACCCGCAGGAGTGGACCCGCCGCGACCTGCGCGACGCGGTCGCCCGCGCCCGCGCCGGCCTGGAGCGTCTCGGCGTCCGGGCCGGCGACCGCGTGGCCGCCTACGCCCCGAACATCCCCGAGACGGTGGTCGCGCACCTCGCGGCCGCGAGCCTCGGGGCGGTGTGGGCCTCGTGCGCGCCCGAGTTCGGCGCGCGCAGCGTCATCGACCGGTTCGCCCAGATCGAGCCGACCGTGCTGCTCGCGGTCGGCGGCTACGTCTACGGCGACAAGCCGATCGACCGCACCGACGAGGTCGCCGCGCTGCGGGCCGCCCTGCCGAGCGTGCGCCACGTCGTCGAGGTGCCCTACGGCCCGGGCGCGGTGCCCGACGCGCTCGCGTGGTCCGAGCTGGTCGGTGTCCCGGCCGAGCCGCGCTACGACCCGGTGCCGTTCGACCACCCGCTCAGCGTGCTGTTCTCCTCGGGGACCACCGGCAAGCCGAAGGCCATCGTGCACGGGCACGGCGGGATCACCGTCGAGCACCTCAAGAACCACGGCCTGGCGTGGGACGTCCAGCCCGGCGACCGCCTGCTGTGGTTCACCACGACGGCCTGGATGATGTGGAACGCGCTGGTCTCGGGGCTGCTCCACGGCGCCGCGCTGATCCTCGTCGACGGCAACCCGCTGCACCCCGACCTGGCGTGGCAGTGGCGCCTGGCGGCGCAGGCGCGGGCCACGCACTTCGGCACCTCCCCCGGCTTCCTCATGGCCTGCCGCGCCGAGGGCCTGCACCCGGCGCGCGACGTCGACCTCGGCGCGCTGCGCCAGATCTGCGTCGCCGGCAGCCCGCTGCCGCCCGAGGGCTACCGGTGGGTGGCGACGGAGTTCGGGCCCGGCGTCCTGCTGCTCGTCGGCAGCGGCGGCACCGACGTCTGCAGCGGCATCGTCCAGGGCGGCCCGTGGCAGGAGGTCGTCGAGGGCGAGATCTCCGGCCGGGAGCTCGGCGTCGACACCGCGGCGTTCGACGAGGACGGGAACGAGGTGGTCGGCGAGCGCGGCGAGCTGGTCATCCGCTCCCCCATGCCGTCGATGCCGCTGTACTTCTGGGGCGACGAGGACGGCTCGCGGCTGCACGCCGCCTACTTCGACACCTACCCGGGCGTGTGGCGCCACGGGGACTGGGTCCGCTTCTCCCCCTCCGGCTCGGTCGTGGTCTCGGGCCGCTCGGACGCGACGCTCAACCGGGGCGGGGTGCGGCTGGGCACCGCGGAGTTCTACGCCGTGGTCGAGGAGATGGCCGAGATCACCGACAGCCTCGTCGTGCACCTCGAGGACCCCGCCGGCGGACCCGGCGAGCTGCTGCTGTTCGTGGTGCCGGCGCCGGGCCACGCGGTGGACGACGCGCTCGTCGCCCGGGTGCGCACCGAGCTGCGCTCGGCGCTCTCGCCCCGCCACGTCCCCGACCGCGTCCTCCCGCTGCCCGCCGTCCCGCGCACCCGCACCGGCAAGAAGCTCGAGGTGCCGGCCAAGCGGATCCTGCTCGGCGCCGACCCCGACACGGTCGCGTCCCGCGACTCGCTGGTCGACCCGGGTGCCCTGCAGCCGTTCGTGGAGGCGCGGGCGTGAGGATCGCCGTCGTCGGGACCGGGGTGATCGGGGCGAGCTGGGCGAGGCTCTTCCTCGCCCACGGCCACGAGGTCGTCGCGAGCGACCCCGCGCCGGGGGCCGAGGAGCGGCTGCAGTCGGCGGTCGGTGACGTCGAGGCGCTCACGTTCACCGACGACCCCGCCGCGGCCGCCGCCGAGGCGGACTTCGTCCAGGAGAACGGCCCGGAGCGTCTCGAGGTCAAGCACGCGCTGCTCGCCGACCTCGACGCCGTGGCCCGGCCCGAGGTGGTCATCGCCAGCAGCTCGTCGATGCTGCGGCCCACCGACCTCGCCCGCGGCGCACCCCGGCACCCCGAGCGCGTGCTCGTCGGGCACCCTTTCAACCCGCCGCACCTCGTCCCGCTGGTGGAGGTCGTGCCCGGGGAGGGCACGTCGGAGGCCGCGGTCGCGGCGGCGATGGACTTCTACGCCTCGGTGGGGCGCAGCCCGCTGCGCCTGCGCGCCGAGCTGCCGGGGCACCTGGCCAACCGGCTGCAGGCGGCGCTGTGGCGCGAGGCCTACTCGCTGGTCGCGCGGGGCGTCGCCACCGTCGCCGACGTCGACACCGCGGTCACCGAGGGCCCGGGCCTGCGCTGGGCCGCGCTCGGCCCGATCACCGGCCAGCACCTCTCCGGCGGCGCGGGCGGGCTCGCCCACGTCCTGGAGCACCTGGGGCCGGGCACCGAGGCCCTGTGGGACGACCTCGGCACGGTGACGATGACCCCCGAGCTCGCCGACCGCCTCGTCGCCGGCGTCCACGAGGCCGTCGGGGACACCGACGCCGCCGACCTGCTCGCCCGCCGCGACGCGGTGATCACCGCCGCCCTCGACGCCCGGAGGTCCCGTTGAACCTCGACGACCTGACCGCCATCGACGTGCACACCCACGTCGAGCAGGACGCCCACGGCTGCTTCGCCCTGACCGACGAGCTGCTCGACGCCTCGGCGCAGTACTTCCGCAGCGACCAGGACCGCACGCCGACGGTCGAGGCGATCGCCGCGCACTACCGCGAACGTGCGATGGCCGCCGTGGTGTTCACCGTCGACGCACCCGCGGCCACCGGGCACCCGCCGCTGTCGAGCGAGGAGATCGTCGACCGCGCCGCCGCGTTCCCCGACGTGCTGATCCCCTTCGGCTCGGTGGACCCGCACGCCGGCCGCGCGGCGGTGCGCCGGGTGCGGGACCTGGTGGCGCGCGGTGCGCGCGGCTTCAAGTTCCACCCCACGCTGCAGGGGTTCGAGCCCCACGACCGGGCGTTCTACCCGCTCTACGAGGCCATCACCGAGGCCGGCGTCCCGGCCCTGTTCCACACCGGGCAGACCGGCATCGGCGCGGGGCTCCCGGGCGGCGCGGGGCTCAAGCTGCGCTACTCCGACCCGATGCTGCTCGACGACGTCGCCGCCGACTTCCCCGAGCTCACGATGATCTTCGCCCACCCGTCGGTGCCGTGGCAGGACGCGGCGATCTCGATCGCGACGCACAAGGCCAACGTGTTCATCGACCTCTCCGGGTGGTCGCCGAAGTACTTCCCGCCCCAACTCGTGCGCGCGGCGTCGCGCCAGCTCAAGCACAAGGTGCTGTTCGGCTCGGACTTCCCGGTGATCACGCCCGACCGCTGGCTCGCCGCCTTCGCCGACCTCGACCTGCCCGACGAGGTGCGCCCCGGGATCCTCAAGGACAACGCGGCGCGGGTGCTCGGGCTGGTCTGACAGCTCCGTCGCCCTACGATCGGCCCCGGGCGCGCCCGGGGACGGCGTGCCCGGTCGGAGACGGTCATGGGCGGCGCGCGCGGGGCGACGGGGATGCCCTCGCTGCTGTGCCCGGCGCTGGTCGGGCGCGAGGACGAGACCGCCGTCCTGCTCGAGCGGCTGGACGCCACCGCGCACGGCCGGGGCGGGGTCGTCCTGCTCGTCGGCGACGCCGGCACCGGCAAGAGCCGTCTCGTGCGGGAGACCGCGGAGACCGCTCGCGCGCAGGGCCTGCGGGTGCTGGCGGGACGCGCCGTGCCCGGCGGGAGCCCCGTGCCCTACCGCCCGCTGACCGAGGCGTTCCTCGCCGCGTTCCGGTCCACTCCTCCGCCCGCGACGCCCGCGCTCGCCGGGTTCGCCCCGCACCTCGGCCGGCTGGTCCCCGCGTGGTGCGCCGACGCCCCCGCCGCGGCCGACGACTCCCCGGTCCTCGTGGGCGAGGCCGTGGTCCGCCTCCTGCGCCAGCTCGATCGGTGCGTGCTGGTCGTCGAGGACGTCCACTGGGCGGATGCCGAGACCGTCGCCGTGCTCGACCACCTGGCCGACGCCCTGCCCGACGAGCCCGTCCTGGTGCTCGCGACGACGCGGCCCGGCGGCGCGGCGGCCGGGCTGCGCGAACGGCTACCCGGCCGCGACCCGGCGTCGGTCCTCACCGTCGACCCGCTCGACGCGCCGGGCGCCGACCGGATGCTCGCCACCTGCCTGCGCACCCCGAGCCCGCCGCCCGAGGTCGGCGCGTTCCTGCGCGCACAGGCCGAGGGCGTCCCGCTGCTGGTCGAGGAGCTGCTCGCGGGCCTGGTGGCCGCGGGCGAGCTGCGGTTCGAGGACGACCAGTGGGTCAGCGACGGCGAGCTCACCCCGCGGGTGCCGGCGAGCCTGCGGGAGTCCGTCGCACGGCGCGCGGACCACCTCGACCCCGTCGCGCGGCGGGTCGTCGCCGCGGCGGCGGTGCTCGGGCGGCGCTTCGCCTGGGAGCTGCTGCCCGGCATCGCCGAGGTCGACGGGCGCGGGGTGGTCGAGGGCCTGCGGGCAGCCGTCGCGCAGCAGCTCGTGGCGGTGGACGGGGACGGGTTCGCCTTCCGGCACGCGCTCACCCGCGAGGCGGTCCTCGACGACCTCCTGCCCCCGGAGCGCCGCGACCTGGCGCGGCGGGCGTGGCCGGCGCTCGAGCGGGCGCACCCCGGCCTGGCGGGCTCGGCCTGCGAGCTGGCCGCGGAGCTCGCCGAGGCCGCCGGCGAGCCGGTGGCGGCCGCGACGCGGCTGGTCACCGCCGCCCGGCGGGCCCTCGCGGCCGGGGCGGTCGCCAGCGCCGAGGTCACCGCGCGGCGCGCCCGCCGCCTCGCGCTCCCCGACGACGCGGTGGTGCGTGACGTCGACGAACTCACCGTCGACGTGCTCGTCGCCGCCGGGAAGCCGCGGGCGGCGCTGGAGCTCGGCCACGGCCTCGCGGCCCGGATGAGCGCGGCGGCCGCGGAGCCGGAGCGCCGCCTCGCCCTGCTGCTCACGCTCGCCCGGGCCGCGGTGGGCGCCGGGGATACCGCGGCCGCCGCCCGGCTGGTCGATCAGGCGCGTTCCAACGGACCGGCGGTGCCCGCCGTCGACGCCGTCGCCGCGCACGTCGCCCTCGAGCAGGGCCACCACGACGACGCCGCGGCCCTCGCGTACCGGGCTCTCGACGCCGCCGTGGGGGCGCAGCAGCCCGCGGTCGAGTGCGAGGCCGCGGAGGTGCTCGGGCGCGTCGCGCGCGACACCGACCTCGTCGCCGCCCGGCGATGGTTCGCGCGGGCCGCCAACGTCGCGGGACGGGCGGGCCTGGCCACCTGGGCCCTCATCGGGTGGGACACGGCGACGCTGCGGACGACGCGGGAGGTCGCCGCGCGCTACGGCGCCCTGACGACCGTCGCGCTCATGGACCTCAGCCTGGCCGACCTCGCCCTCGGCCGCTTCGACCGTGCGGGCGCGCTGGAGGCGGCGCGGGCGTGCGTGGCGGCGAGCCGGCGCTACGGGCTGGCGACGGCCTCGCTCGCGCACCTGTGGCTCGCCGGGGCGCACGCCCTGGCGGGCGACGACGACGCGATGGCGGCGGCCGTCGCCGCGGCGCTCGCCCCCGACCCGTCCGACCCGCGCATCCTCGGCGACCTCCACGGCCGGGTGCTCGCCACCCGCGCGTTCGTGGTCGACGACCTGGACGCCCTGCGCGGCCACCTCGACACGATGATGGTCCACGTCCGTGCGGCCGACCCGTCGCGCTCGGTGTTCCCCGGTCGCGCCCTCTGGGCCGTGGTGCACGCCGCCGAGGACGACGATCTCGGCCTCGCGGCCCGCACCGAGTTCGGGGAGGTCGTGACCCGGCTCGGCATGGACGTGTTCCGGTACGCCCGCGACGCCGCCGAGGCCGTGGCCCGGGGGCGCACCGGCGCCGGCGCCGAGGCCCACAGGCTGGTGGAACATGCGCGGACGGGACACCGCCTCGACAGGGGCGACGGGGTGCGGCACTGCCTGCAGCTGCTCGTCGCCCGCGCGGCGGTCCGCGACGGCTGGGGCGACCCGGTCGCGTGGCTGCGGGAGAGCGAGGCCTTCTTCGCCGCCGTCGGTCTCGACCGGACGGCCCGGCGCTGCCGGCGGGTGATGCGCGAGGCCGGCGCCCCGGTCCCGCGCAAGGGGCGTGGGACGTCGGTCGTGCCGCCGCCGCTGCGGGCGCTCGGGGTGACCAGCCGCGAGGTCGACGTCCTCGGGCTCGTCGCGCTCGGCCTGTCGAACCCGGAGATCGGCGCACGGCTCTTCCTGTCTCCCCGGACCGTGGAGCGCCACCTCGGGAACCTCTTCGCGCGGACCGGGGTGCACGACCGCGGGGCGCTGGGCGATCTGGCGCGGGCGCACGGCGTGCAAGGTGGGTGACCGTCGAGCGCTAACTGCGGGGGCTCCACCGATGTGGCGCCGCTCGCCGCGGGCGCACGCTGTCGCCATGGAGACTTCCGTGCACGAGATCGCCGACGGCGTGTACCGCCTGTCGACCTGCATCGCCGACGTCGCCCCCGGCGGCTTCACCTTCAACCAGTACCTCATCGACGCCGAGGAGCCCCTGCTCTTCCACACCGGTCCGCGTCGCATGTTCCCGCTGGTCGCGGACGCCGTCGGTCGGGTCCTCGACGTGTCCCGGCTGCGCTGGATCAGCTTCGGCCACGTCGAGTCCGACGAGTGCGGCGCGATGAACGCGTGGCTGGCCGCGGCCCCCGACGCCCGGGTGACCTTCAACCGGCTCGGCTGCCTCGTCTCGGTCGACGACCTCGCCGACCGACCGCCCGTGCCCGTCGACGACGGTGACCGCCTCGACCTGGGCGGCCACGTCGTGCGCACCGTGACCACACCCCACGTCCCCCACGGCTGGGAGGCGCAGGTGCTCCACGACGAGACGACCGGCACGCTGCTGTGCGGGGACCTGTTCACACAGACCGGCGACGGGCCCGCCCTCGTCCACGACACCGACCTCGTCACCCCCGCCATGCAGGCCGACGACCTGTTCGGCGCCACGGCGCTGACGGTCGGCACGGCACCGGCGATCCGCGGGCTCGCCGGGCTCGCGCCGCGCACCCTCGCCCTCATGCACGGCCCCGCCTACGCGGGTGACGGCGCCGCGGCCCTGCACGACCTCGCCGACGCCTACGCCACGCGGCTGTCCCGGGAGGTGGCGGCGTGAGCACCGAACCGACCTCCCGCCCGGCCCTGCGCGTCGAGGACGTGACCCCGATCGCCGTGCCGGAGTCGGTCACGCTCGCCGCCACCGAGACCGCGCGGATGGCGGCCCTGCTGCGCGCGCTGGACCCGGAGGACTGGCGGGCGCCCACCGACTGCCCCGCCTGGGACGTGCGCGCGATGGCCGGTCACGTGCTGGGCATGACCGAGGGCTTCACGAGCCTGCGGCGCATGGTCACCGGGATGGTGGCGGGCGGTCGCCGCGCCGGCGACGGGCCGTTCGTCGACGGGGTCACCGCCGTCCAGGTCGAGCGGAACAGCGGGCTCGACACCGCCACGCTGGTCCGCCGACTCGAGGTCGCCGGGCCGCGCCAGGCGCGGTGGCGGGGCCGGGTACGGCTGCTGCGCCCGATCCCGATGACCGAGCGGATCAACGGCGAGGACGAGACCTGGCGGATGGGCTTCCTGCTCGACGTCGTCCTGACCCGGGACACCTGGATGCACCGGGTCGACGTCACGCGCGCGACCGGGCGCAGCCACGAGCTCACGCCCGACCACGACGGCCGGATCGTCGGGCACGTCGTGGCGGAGTGGGCGCGTCGGCACGGCCGCCCGTTCGTGCTGCACCTGACCGGGCCCGCGGGCGGGTCGTACGTGCATGGTGAGGGCGGCGAGGAGATCACCATCGACGCCGTCGAGTTCTGCCGCACCCTGTCCGGCCGCGGCCCGGGCGACGGCCTCCTCGCGACCCAGGTGCCGTTCTGACCGAGCCGTGGGCCGGGCCCGGTCACATCGGCGCACTCCCGCGGGTCTCCTCGTCGACGTCCCCGACGACCGACGAGGAGCCCCCGATGGACACGCGCACCCTGACCTACCGGACCTCGACCGCGATCACCGCGTTCGTGCTGCTCTCCGGCGGCGTGACCTACCTGCTCGGCGTGGAGTGGGCCGTCGCCGGCGTGACCGCGCTCGGCTACCCGGCCTATCTCGTCACGATCCTGGGCGTCTGGAAGGTGCTCGGCGCCGTCGCCGTCACCGTGCCCGGCTTCCCGCGGCTCAAGGAGTGGGCGTACGCCGGCGTCGCCTTCGACCTCAGCGGTGCCGCGGTCTCCCACCTCGTGTCCGCGAGCCCGGCCTTCCACGTGGTGGTGCCGACGATCCTGCTCGCCGTCGCCGCGCTGTCCTGGGCGACCCGCCCGACGTCCCGACGTCTGGTCTCCCCCACCGCCGAGCTCCGCCGCGAGACCGTCGCGGCATGAGGGCTACTGGCTGGTATCGCTCGCCCAGCGGGCGATACCAGCCAGTAACCGCCTCGTGTGGGTCAGTCGCCGTGGACCGCGCGGTCGACGGCCGCGGCAGCACCGTCGAGGGCGATCGCGGTCTGGCTGCCGTCGGCGAGGTCCTTGAGCTGGATCTCGCCGGCCTCCAGGTCGCGCTCGCCGAGCACGAGGGCGAAGCGGGCGCCGGAGCGGTCGGCGGCCTTCATCGCGCCCTTGAGGCCGCGGCTGCCGTAGGCGAGGTCGGCGCGGATGCCGGCGCGGCGCAGGGCGCCGACGATCCCGACGAGCCGGTCCCGGGCCGCCTCCCCCAGCGGCACCCCGAACACCTCGACCCGCGCGGCCGTGTCGAGCCCGGCCTCCTCGACGCGGCAGGCGAGCAGCGTCCGGTCGACGCCGATGCCGAACCCGACGCCCGAGAGCGGCCGGCCGCCGAGCTCGGCCATCAGCCCGTCGTAGCGCCCGCCGCCGCCGATGCCCGACTGCGAGCCCAGGCCGTCGTGGACGAACTCGAAGGTGGTCTTGGTGTAGTAGTCGAGCCCGCGCACCATCCACGGGTTCTCGACGTGGGCGACGCCGAGGTCGTCCAGGTGGCGCTTGACCGCCGCGTGGTGCGCGGCCGCCTCGTCGGAGAGGTGGTCGACCATCAGCGGGGCGTCGGTGAGCTGCTCGCGGACCTCGGGGCGCTTGTCGTCGAGCACGCGCAGCGGGTTGATCCGGGCGCGCTCGCGGGTGGCCTCGTCGAGGTCGAGCTTCTCGAGGAACCGCGTGAGCTCGGCGCGGTACTGCGGGCGCGTGCTCGCGTCGCCCAGGCTCGTGATCTCCAGGCGGTAGCCCCGCAGGCCCAGCGCGCGGAAGCCGGCGTCGGCGACGGCGAGGACCTCGGCGTCCAGAGCCGGGTCGTCGACGCCGATGGCCTCGACGCCGACCTGCTGGAGCTGGCGGAACCGGCCGGCCTGCGGGCGCTCGTAGCGGAAGAACGGCCCGGCGTAGCGCAGCTTGACCGGCAGTCCGCCGCGGTCGAGCCCGTGTTCGATGACCGAGCGCACGACGCCGGCCGTGCCCTCGGGGCGCAGCGTCACCGAGCGCCCGCCGCGGTCGTCGAAGGAGTACATCTCCTTGCTGACGACGTCGGTGGACTCGCCCACGCCGCGGGCGTAGAGCGCGGTCTCCTCGAACACCGGCAGCTCGATGTGCGCGTAGCCCGCGCGGTCGGCCTCGCGGACGAGGGTGTCGCGGACCGTCGTGAACTCCGGCCCGACGTACTCGGGGATGCCCTTGGGCGCGCGGAACCCGCCGGACGGCACGGCGGTCACAGGTGGCGCCCCGGGGCGTGGGTGAGGCCCTGGACGAAGGGGTTGGTGTCGCGCTCGCGACCCACCGTGGTCATCGGCCCGTGACCGGGCAGGACGGCGGTGTCGTCGGGCAGACTGAGGATCTTGTCGCGCAGCGAGGTCATCATCTCCTCGGTCGACCCGCCGGGCAGGTCGGTGCGCCCGATCCCGCCCTGGAACAGCGTGTCGCCGGCGAGCAGGAAGGGCCGGTCGTCCTCGGTGGCCGAGCGGAACACCACCGAGCCCCGCGTGTGGCCGGGCGTGTGGTCGACGGTGAGGCGCAGGCCGGCGAGCTCGAGGACGGCGCCGTCGTCGAGGGTGCGCACGTGGCGGGGCTCGCGGAACTCCAGCCCCGGGTACATCGCGGCGAGCTGGGCGCCCATCGGGCCGACGCCGGCGATGGGGTCGGCGAGCATCGACCGGTCCTCCGGGTGGATCCATGCGGGGATGTCGTCGCCGTCGCACACCGGTGTCACCGACCACATGTGGTCGAGGTGGCCGTGGGTCAGCAGCACCGCGACCGGCGAGAGCCGATGCCGCGCGATCACCTCGCGCAGCCCCTCCTCGGCGTCCTGGCCGGGGTCGACGACCACGCACGACTCCCCGGGGCCGGGCGCGACCACGTAGCAGTTGGTCTGGAACACCCCGGCCGCGAAGGCCTCGACCAGCACGTCCTCGTCCTCCTCGCTGCACGGACACCTCCCGTCCAGCCTAGTCGAGGGCCTCACCGGGGCCCGGGGGCGCGGTTCCTACGATGTCCGCCGTGCCGACCAACGAACAGCGCCGCAAGGCGGCCAAGAAGAAGCTCGAGCGCCAGATCGAGCGGCGCGCCGAGCGGGCCCGGCGGCGTCGGCAGCGCCTGACCCTGATCTCGGTGGTCGGCGTCGTCGCCCTGGTCGCGGTGGCGGTGGGCATCTACTTCGTGGTGTCCGCCCCCGACGAGCCCGAGCCGGTCGCCGCCCCGGCCACGTGCCAGTACAACCCGTCGGAGGCGGCCGCGAAGCCGAACACCCCGCCGGACCCGAACCCCCCGACGACCGGCACCGTCGACGTCACCCTGCAGACCTCGCAGGGCGCGATCCCGATGACGCTCGACCGCGCGTCGGCACCCTGCGCGGTTAACGCTGTCGTCAGCCTGGCCGAGCAGGGCTTCTACGACGACACCCCGTGCCCGCGGCTCGTGACCAGCCAGGGCCTGCAGGTGCTCCAGTGCGGCGACCCGACCGGCTCCGGGGCCGGCGGGCCGGGCTACCAGTACGCCGAGGAGCCCCCGCAGGGCCTCGCGCCGTACCCGGGCGCCGAGGGCCAGGCGTCGACGTACTCGCGTGGTCTGGTGGCCATGGCCAAGAGCTCGCAGCCGGGGTCGACGGGCAGCCAGTTCTTCCTGGTCTACGGCGACTCGGCCCTGCCGCCCGAGTACTCGGTGGTCGGGCGGATCGGCACCGAGGGCCTGGCCGTTCTCGACCGGGTCGGCGCGGGCGGCGACGACGGGTCGAACCAGGCCGGCGGCGGGGCTCCGCGCATCCCGGTGCAGATCCAGCGCGCGGTGGTCGCGGCGCCGGCGCCCTGACGTCGGCCGTCCTGGCGTCGACAGCCCTGACGTCGACAGCGGAGCGGCAGGGATCTGACAGCGGACCCCGGGACCGTCGGGACACCGCGCCGGACCAGCGGCGCGGACCCGACGAGAGGACACCCGTCATGCCCACGTTCACCGGTGCCGCCGGCCGCGTCTTCCACGACTCGTGGCAGCCCGACGGCGAGGTCCGCGGCACCGTCGTGCTGCTCCACGGCAACGGCGAGCACCTCGGCCTCTACGACGCCCTGGCGCGGCGCCTGACCGAGCACGGGCAGGCCGTGCACGCCCTCGACGCCGTCGGTCACGGCCGCAGCGACGGCGAGCGCGGGGTGATCCCCTCCTGGGACCTGCTGGTCGACGACGCGCGCTCGCTCGCCCGGATCGCCCGGGCCCAGCACCCCGGGGCCCCGCTGACCCTCCTGGGCCACTCGGGCGGCGCGCTCGCCGCGGTCCTGCTCGCGATGCGCACGCCGGGGATCGCCGACGCCGTCGTGCTGTCCGCGCCGCCGATGCGGTCCCAGGACTGGATTCACGAATGGCTCGCGCTCGGTGAGCCGTCGATCCCGGCGGGTGACCCGCGCGAGGCGCTGAGCACGCATCCCGAGTACGCCGACGCGCTGGAGAACGACCCGCTGACCTACCACGACGGCTTCCGCCGCGAGACGCTGGCCGCCGTGGTGGCGACGTGGCCCGAGGTCGCCGCCGGCCTGGCCGACGGGCGCCCCGCCGTCCCGGTGCTGCTCGTGCACGGCGAGGCGGACCCGCTGGTGCCGGTCGAGCACGCGCGGCTCACCGCGGACCAGCTGCCCGACGCCCGGGTCGTCACCTTCCCCGGCGACCTCCACGACGTCCTCAACGAGCATGACCGCGACGTCGTGCACGACGCCGTGGTCGCGTTCGTCGACGAGGTCGTCGGCTCCGATTCGTCCAAGACGGCGGCCGTGCCCGCTCCCTAGCCTCATCCGCATGGACGACGTCGTCGGGGACCTGGTCGCGCTGGCCGACGCCTGGAGCGAGGCCATCGTCTCCGACGACGCCGACCGCATCGGCGCGTTCATGGCGGACGACTGGGTGATCGTGTCGTGGTCGGGCGTGACGGCGCGCGAGGACTTCCTGTCCTACGTCCGCTCCGGCGCGCTCGGGCACTCGCGGATGGAGGGCGTGGGCGAGCGCCGGGTCCGGGTGTACGGCGACACGGCGGTGCTGACCGTGCGCGTCCTGAGCACGGCGCAGTACGGCGGCCGGGACCTCGACGCCGACGAGTGGACGACCGACGTCTTCGTCCGCCGCGACGGGGACTGGCGGTGCGTGCTGACGCACATCACCCCCGTCGACCCGAGCCCTGAGTGATCGAAGTACCGCTACGGACACTCAACGTCTGCGACGCCACTTCGCTGACACACCGGGGCTCAGGCGCTCAGGGGCACCGCGTTGGGGTGGAGGGGCGCCGGGAGGTCGGTGGAGCCCTCGGGGTCGAGGTAGCGGTCGACCGCGGCGGCGGCCGAACGGCCCTCGGCGATGGCCCAGACGATCAGCGACGCGCCACGGTGGGCGTCGCCGCACACGAAGACCCCGGGCGCGTCGGTCTGCCAGTCCGAGCCGCAGCCGATCGAACCCTTCGGGTTGCGCTCGAGACCCAGCCGGGGCAGCAGCGGCATGTCGTCGGGGCCGGTGAAGCCGATGGAGAACAGCACGAGGTCGCACGGCATCTGGTGCACCTCCTCGCTGGTCGGCACGACCTCGCGGCGCCCGTCGGCGTCCTTGCGCACCTCGACCGACGACAGCTCGACCGCGCGCACGTGGCCCCGGTCGTCGCCGACGAAGCGCTGGACGGCGGTGGCGAACAGGCGCTCGCCGCCCTCCTCGAGCGCCGGCGGCGTGCGGAACACGTAGGGCCAGGTCGGCCAGGGCGACGACGACTCCTGGCGCGTCCGGGGCGGCGGTGGGTACTGGTCGAGCTGGTGCACGCCGATCGCGCCCTGGCGGGTCGCGGTGCCGTAGCAGTCGGCGCCGGTGTCGCCGCCGCCGATGATGACGACGTTCCGGCCGCGGGCGTTGATCGGCGAGGGTCCGTCGCCCTCGCGCTCGCGGTTGGCCGGCACCAGGTACTCCATCGCCAGGTGGATGCCCTCGAGGTCGCGCCCGGGGATCGTCCGGTCGTCGCGGCCCTGCAGCGCGCCGACCGCGAGCACCACGGCGTCGTGCTCGGCGCGCAGCCGCTCGACGGACAGGGCGCCCTCGCCGTCGCCGCCGACCTCACAGTCGACGACGAAGTGGGTGCCCTCGGCGCGCATCTGCTCGAGGCGCCGGTCGACCTCCCACTTCTCGAACTTGTACTCGGGGATGCCGTAGCGCATGAGCCCGCCGAGGCGGTCGTCGCGCTCGTAGACGGTGACGTCGTGCCCGGCGCGCGTGAGCTGCTGGGCCGCGGCGAGCCCCGCCGGCCCCGACCCGACGACGGCGACCCGCCGGCCGGTCCGGTTCGACGGCGGCTGGGGCACGACGTGCCCGTCGGCCCAGCCGTTCTCCGCGATCGACCACTCGACGCGCTTGATCGCCACCGGGCCCGGCTGGCTGGTGATCGACAGGACGCACGCCGCCTCGCAGGGCGCCGGGCACAGCGCGCCGGTGAACTCGGGGAAGTTGTTGGTCGCGTGCAGCCGCTCGGTGGCCCGGCCCCACTCGCCGCGGCGGACGTGGTCGTTCCACTCCGGGATGAGGTTGCCCAACGGGCAGCCCGCGCCGCCGGAGTGGCAGAACGGGATGCCGCAGTCCATGCACCGGGCGGCCTGCGTGATCGTGCCCTCGCGGACCGCCGGGTCGGTCAGCGGCGCGTAGAGCTCGTGCCAGTCGGCGCGGCGCTCCTCGATCGGGCGCTTGGGGTTGTCCTGCCGCTCGTACTTGAGGAAACCGCGCGGGTCAGCCACCGGCCGCCACCTCCATGATCACCTCGTCGGGGTCGCGGCCCTCGGCCTGGGCGCGCTGCGTCGCGTCGAGCACGCGGCGGAAGTCGTCGGGCATGACCTTGGTGAACCGCCGCACCGCGGCCTCCCAGTCGCCGAGCAGGGTCGCCGCGCGTGGGGAGCCCGTCAGGTCGCGATGGCGCTCGACGACGCCGCGCAGCCACGCCGCGTCCTCGTCGTCGACCGCGTCCAGCGAGACCATCTCGGTGTTGACCCGGATCTCGGGCAGGTCGTGCACGAAGGCGATGCCCCCGGACATGCCGGCTCCGAGGTTGCGTCCGGTGCTCCCGAGCACCACCACCCGGCCGCCGGTCATGTACTCGCAGGCGTGGTCGCCGGTGCCCTCGACCACCGCGAGCGCCCCGGAGTTGCGCACGCAGAAGCGCTCGCCGACCTGCCCGCGCAGGAACACCTCGCCGGCCGTGGCGCCGTAGGCGATGACGTTGCCCGCGATGACGTGGCGCTCGTCGGCGTCCCCCGCGAACGGCGCCCGGTCGTCGGGGCGCGCGATGACCCGGCCCCCCGACAGGCCCTTGGCCAGGTAGTCGTTGGCGTCGCCGACGAGGTCGAGGGTCAGCCCGGGTGGCAGGAAGGCCCCGAACGACTGGCCCGCCGACCCGTGGAACTCGACGTGGATCGTGTCGTCGGGCAGCCCGTCCTTGCCGTAGCGCCGGGTGACCTCGGCGCCGGTGAGCGTGCCGACGGTGCGGTTGACGTTGCGGATCGGCATCTCCAGGCGTACCGGCGTCGCGTCGGACAGCGCCCCCTCGGCCAGCTGCATCAACGTGCGGTCGAGCGCCTTGTCGAGCCCGTGGTCCTGCACCCGGGTGCGGATGCGGTCGGTCGGCGCGCCCTCGGGCACGTCGGGCACGGTGAACAGCGGGGTCAGGTCGATGCCCTGGGCCTTCCAGTTCTCGACCGCCTGGTCGCCGTCGATGAGCTCGGCGTGCCCGATGGCCTCGTCCAGCGTGCGGAAGCCCAGCTCGGCGAGGTGCTCGCGGACCTCCTCGGCGATGAACCAGAAGAAGTTCTCGACGAACTCCGGCTTGCCCGTGTAGCGCTTGCGCAGCTCCGGGTTCTGGGTCGCGACGCCCACCGGGCAGGTGTCGAGGTGGCAGACGCGCATCATGATGCAGCCGTTGACGATCAGCCGTCTGCTGGGTGTCGGCCAGACCGATCTCCCACGGCGCGCCGGCGTGCTTGAGCGAGGTCAGCGGCGCCGCCCCGGTGCCGCCCTCCCACCCGGAGATCAGCACGACGTCGCTGTGCGCCTTGGCCACGCCCGCGGCCACCGTCCCGACGCCCACCGAGGCCACCAGCTTGACGTGGATGCGGGCGTGCTCGTTGGCGTTCTTGAGGTCGTGGATGAGCTGCTTGAGGTCCTCGATCGAGTAGATGTCGTGGTGGGGCGGCGGGGAGATCAGCCCGACGCCGGGCGTGGAGTACCGCACCTCGGCGATCCACGGGTAGACCTTCTGCCCGGCCAGCTGACCGCCCTCGCCGGGCTTGGCGCCCTGCGCCATCTTGATCTGGATGTCGGTGGCGTTGACCAGGTAGTCGCTGGTCACCCCGAAACGCCCGGACGCGACCTGCTTGATCGACGACCGCTTCGACGGGTCGTAGAGGCGGACCGGGTCCTCGCCCCCCTCCCCGGTGTTGGACTTGCCGCCGATGTTGTTCATGGCGATGGCGAGGTCGGTGTGCGCCTCCGCCGAGATCGACCCGTAGGACATCGCGCCGGTGGCGAAGCGCTTCACGATCTCGGTGGCCGGCTCGACCTCCTCGAGCGGGACCGCGGTGCGCTCCTCGGTCCTGAGCCGGAACATGCCGCGCAGCGCGCCGCCGGAGGCGATGAGCCGGTTGACCTCGGCGGTGTACCGCTTGAACACGTCCCACTGCTTGGTGCGCGTGGAGTGCTGCAGCAGGAACACGGTCTCCGGGCTGAACAGGTGCAGCTCGCCCTCGCGCCGGTAGGCGTACTCGCCGCCGACCTCGAGCTTGCGGTGCTTGCGCTCCCCCGGGTTGTCCGGGTAGGCGCGCCGGTGGCGCTCGGCGGCCTCGCGGGCCACCAGGTCCAGGCCGCCGCCGCCGAGCTTGGACGGGGTGCCGGTGAAGTACTCGTCGACGAGCTCGTGGGAGAGCCCGATGGCCTCGAACGCCTGCGCCGCGGTGTACCCGGACACCGTGGAGATGCCCATCTTCGACATCACCTTGCGCACGCC
>JAQSWW010000277.1 GCA_029266415.1 Actinomycetospora sp.
CTGGGCGTCTCGAGCCTCGTCTCGGTGGGCGACCGCTACGACGTGAGCAGCAACGACCTGCTGGCCTGGTGGTCCGGGGACACGGCCACCCGGGTCGCGGTCCTGCACGTCGAGTCGTTCGGCAACCCCCGGGCGTTCTCGCGGCTGGCCCGACGCCTGTCCGCCCGCATCCCGGTGCTCGCGGTGCGGGCGGCCACCAGCGAGGTCGGCGCGCGCGCCGCCGCGTCGCACACGGCGGCGTCCGCCACCCCGGCGGTGCGTCGTGATGCCCTGTACCGCCAGGCGGGCGTGCAGCCGGTGGACGACCTCGGCGAGCTCGCCGGCGCCCTCGCCGCCCTGTGCTGGGGCCGTCCCGCGGCGGGGGACCGCGTCGCGGTGCTCGGCAACGCGGGGGGCACGAACGTGCTCGCCGCCGACGCGTGCGTGGCCGCCGGGCTCCGGGTACCCCCGCTCGGGGTCGGCACGCGCGAGCGGCTCGCCGCCCTGCTGCCCTCGACGGCGGCCACGGCCGGGCCGGTGGACACCACCGCCGCGGTCGACGCGTCGATCTTCGCGGCCTGCCTGGAGGTGCTGCGCGACGCCGAGGAGGTCGACGCCGTGCTCGCCGTCGCGTGCCCGACGGCGCTCGGCGACCCCGGCGCCGGGCTGGGGCAGGCCCTCGCCCGCTCCGGTCGGCAGGACGTCCCCGTGGTCGTCGTCGCCCTCGGCCAGCGGCCCCGGACCGCCGCGGTGAGCGACCCGGCCGGGCTCCCCCGCGCGGCCTCGTTCGCCGATCCCGCCGACGCCGCCCGGGCGGTCGCCCACCTGGTGCGGCGCGGCGCCGACCTGGCGCGCGACCCCGGCCGGCCGCTGTCGGCGGAGGAGCACCCCCTCGACCTCGACGCCGCCCGACACGTCGTGGCCGGTGTGCTCGACCGCGCCCCCGGGGGCGGTTGGCTGGAGCCCGAGGAGTGCGCGGACCTGCTCGGTGCGGCCGGCCTCGACCTGCTGGGCGCCCGCACCACGCGGACGGTGGAGGAGGCGGTGGTCGCCGCCCGGGCCACGGGTGGGCCGGTCGCCCTCAAGGTCGTGGCCGACGGCGTGCTGCACAAGTCCGAGCAGGGCGGGGTCGCCCTCGGGGTGCAGGGCGAGGCGTCCGTGCGCGCCGTCGTCGAGGGCTTCGCCGCGCGCTTCGGCGACGCCTGGCGCGGCACGGTCGTGCAGCCGATGGTCCCGCCGGGCGTGGAGATGCTCGTCGGCGTCGCCGGCGACCCGGACTTCGGCGCGCTCGTCACCGCCGGGCTCGGGGGCACGGGCACCGACGTCGCCGATCGTCGCTGGCACCGCCTCGTGCCGGTGACCACGGCCGACCTCGGCGAGCTCCTCGACGACCTGCCGCTGGACCGCGGCGTCGCGGCCCGCCTGGTCGACCGCGACCGCCTCGCCGTGGTGATCGCCCGCGTCGCCCGGCTGGCCGAGCTCCTGCCCCAGATCGCCGAGATGGACCTCAACCCGGTGGTGTGCACGCCCGACGCCTGCCGGCTGATCGACGCCCGCGTGCGTGTCGCGCCCCTGACCGCGCCGTGATGCGCCCGCAGCACACTTGACACGTACGGTGGCCAGAGCACGATGGGTCACGCAAACCGCCGGCGTCCCTGGAAGGTGCTGTGCCCGAGCGAGTCGAGCCCGCGACGCCGTCCGGCGGCCTCGCCTTCTCGACGGTCGCCCGCCTGGAGCTCGACGAGCTGCTCGACCAGCTCATCGCCCGCGCCACCGAGGTCAAGCTCACCCAGGGCCGGTTGCGCGGGCTGCTCGACGCCACCGCCCACATCACCGCGGGCCTCGAGCTGGACGACCTCGTCCAGCGCATCGTCGAGAGCACCCGGGCGCTGGTGGGAGCGCGCTACGCCGCGCTCGGCATCGTGAGCGACGGGCGCCTCATCCGCTTCGTGCACGTCGGCATGGACGAGGCCACCGTGGAGCGCATCGGTGCGCTGCCGCAGGGCAAGGGCGTGCTGGGCAGCCTCATCGACCACCCGAAGGCGCTGCGCCTCGAGGACCTCGCCACCCACCCGGCCTCGGTGGGTTTCCCCGAGCACCACCCGCCGATGCACGCGTTCCTCGGCGTCCCCCTGCTCGCCGGCGGCACCGTCTACGGCAACCTCTACGTCACCGAGACCACCCACGAGGGCGGGTTCACCGCCGACGACGAGCAGCTGCTCACCGCGCTGGCCGGGGCCGCGGGGATCGCCGTGGAGAACGCGCTGCTGCTGGAGAACGCCCGGCGCCGCGAGCACTGGCAGGCCGCGTCGGCGGAGCTGGCCCGGGGACTGCTCTCCGGTGACCTTCCCCCGCAGGCCGAACTGCAGCACCTGCTCGACACCGCGGTGGAGGTGGCCCGGGCCCACGGCGCCGCGATCACCGAGGTGGCCGACGCCGACCCGGGCACGGCCCACGTCACCGCCGCGGCCGGCGGCGTCGCGGACTGGTCCGGGCGCTCGGCGGGGACCTCCGGCTCGGTCACCCAGACGGCCCTCGACGAGGACGGTCCGGTGCTCGTCGCCGACGCGGCCGCCGATCCCCGCACCACCGGCGTGGTCGCGCGGGCTCCCGAGGTGCGCTCCGTGCTGGCCGTGCCCCTGGCCACCTCCCCCGGTGGTCCGGGCACGCGGTCCGTGCTCACCCTCACCCGGTCGGCGGGTGAGGAGGTGTTCGGCTCGCTCGAGGCCGAGATGCTGCTGGGCTTCGCCGCGCACGCGACGACGGCGATCGAGCTGGCCCGGGGCCGCCGGGACCGCGAGGCGGTCCGGGACCTCGAGGAGCGCGAGCAGCTGGTGCTGTCGCTCTCGGAGCAGGTGCTCCAGCGGGTGCAGCGGGTCGGTCTGGCCCTCACCGGCAGCGCGTCGCGGGCGGACCCGGCGTTGCGCGACCACCTGCTGGCCCAGGTCGCCGAGCTCGACGACGTGGCCCGCGCCGTGCGGAACACGGTCTTCCCGCGCTGACGCCCACCCCCTCGTGGCGCTCGGCGCCGGGATCTCAGGCCAGGTTCTCGTGGTCCGGGCCGGCATAGCGGCGCCACGCCTCGTCCCACGCGCGCAGGCGGGCCCGGTCGAGCACCCACCGCAGGCCGGCGAGCAGGGCCAGGGAGAGCAGCAGGTCACCGAGCAGGATGACGAGCGCCGTCAGGAAGCCCTGGGCGCCGGGGTAGTCCGCGTGCAGCGGTGCGTTCGTCGGCCGGTCGCCGGCGTCCACCCACAGCGCCCGGGGGTCCCCGACCCGCGTCGTGGCCGGGACGCGCAGCAGGGCCACCCGAGGGGTGCCGTCGGTCGCGGTCCACCGGACGGGGGCTCGCCAGTCGCCGGCGACGACGTCGGGTG
>JAQSWW010000278.1 GCA_029266415.1 Actinomycetospora sp.
CTGCGCGTCGGCGGCCACGAGCTCGGCGAGCGTGCCCGCGCGGGACGCCGGCGCCTCGTCGACGGCCAGGCGCGCGGCGTAGAGCGCGGCGACCCGGCGGGCGACGAGCGAGAACCCGTACGCGTCCATCACGACGTGGTGGTAGCTGTGGAACCACACGTGGTGGTCCTCGCCCAGGCGCACCAGGGCCTGGGCGAACAGCGGTCCGCGGTCGAGGTCCACCGGCGCGGCCAGCGCGCGGTCCATCCACGCCCGCCCCGCGGCCTCGGGGTCGGTCTCGTCGCGCAGATCGACGCGCTGCACGCTCCACGCGGCGCGCTCCCCCGGCGGCACGACGGTCTGGCGGGGCTCGCCGTCGACGCTGGTGAAGCGCACGTGCAGCGCCTCGGTCTCCTCGACCGCGTCCCGGATCGCCGCGACGAGCACGTCCGCGGCCAGCGGGCCGACGAGGTCGATGCGCTCCCCGGTGGTGTAGATCGGGTTGGCCGGGTCGAGGTGCTGGGCGAACCAGATACCTTCCTGCGCACCGGTCAGGGGCAGATCGCGCGCAGCGGACACGCCCACCTCCTCGCCGTCGTGGATCACCCGAGCCGCGGCGAGTTTGGCAAGCCTAACCTCGCGTTGACAAGCCGACGGGCGCGACGAAGACCACGTGTCGTGTCCGGCGGCGTACTCCCTGCTGTCATCGGCGCCGCCCCCGATGGTATGGATAGCCTCACCTACCAACGGAGGGGAGCAGGGGTTGCTGGCGTCCCGGCTCGTGATCGATCTGTCGCCCCTGCGCTCCAGCCCGGCGTTCCGGCTGGTGTTCGCCGCGCGCGTCGTCTCGCTGTTCGGCATCTCGCTGACGACCGTGGGCGTGCCGTGGCAGGTCTTCGAGATGACGCGCTCGTCGCTGCAGGTCAGCGTGGCCGCCGCGGTGGTGGGCACGACGACCTTCGCGGGCACGCTCGCCGGTGGGGTGATCGCCGACCGCTTCGACCGGCGCACGGTCATCCTGTTCTCCCGCGGCGGCGCGACCCTGGTGTTCGCCGCGCTCGCGGTGAACGCGCTGCTGCCGACGCCGCAGCTATGGCTGATCTACGTGCTGGTGGGCATCAACGGCGCGACCGCGGTCAGCCAGAGCGCGCTCATGGCCGTGACGCCCGCGATCGTGCCGCGCGACGAGCTGGCCGCCGCGGGCGCACTGGTCGCCCTGTCCACCCAGATCGGCGCCGTCGTCGGACCCTCGGTGGCCGGCCTGCTCATCGCCGGGCCGGGCCTCGCGGTCAACTTCGGGCTCTGCGCCCTCGGCTCGCTGGTCACCACGACCCTGCTCTTCTTCCTGCCGTCGCTGCCGCCGCAGGGCGCGCCGAGCGCACGCCCGCTGCGGTCGATCGCCGAGGGCGCGACGTTCGTCGCGAAGCACCCGGTGGTGCGCGGGGTGCTGCTCATCGACGTCGCCGCCATGGTGTTCGCCCTGCCCTACGTCCTGTTCCCGCAGCTGGCGATCGAGGTGTTCGAGGCCGGGCCCCAGGCCGCCGGCCTGCTCTACACCGCGCCCGCCGTCGGGGCGATGGTGGCGGCGCTGACCAGCGGCTGGACCTCGCACGTGCACCACTCCGGACGCGTGCTCGTCGTCGCGGTGCTGCTCTACGGCACGGCGATCGCCGGCGTCGGGCTCGCCGGCTCGCTGCCCCTGGCGCTGGCATTCCTGGCCGTCGCCGGGGCCTGCGACATGGTCTCGGAGGTGCTGCGACGCGCCCTGCTCGCGCACTGCACCCCCGACCACCTGCAGGGACGTGTGTCGAGTGTGTGGCTCGCGCAGGCCACGGTCGGGCCGTCGGCCGGTGGGGTCGAGGCCGGCGTCGCCTCCCGGCTGCTGGGGCCCGGCCCGGCCATTGTCGCGGGCGGCGCGATCTGCGTCGTCGCCACGGCCGCCCTCGCCGCCGTGCTCCCCCCGCTGCGCCGCGTCAGCCTGCGCGCCGACGAGTGGGCCGCCCACCCGCCCGAGCCCGCCGGCGTGCCCGAGCGCGCGCCGCTGGAGCCCGAGGTGGAGATCGAGGGCGCGGTGGACGACCCGATCGAGGGCGCCCTCGCCGGCGCGGACAGCGAGCGCACCGCCGACACCGACGACCCCGGGCGCCGCTGAGTTCGCCGCGGCGCGGGCAGCGCAGGTCACTCCGCTGCGCCACACGTACCCGAGGCGTCCCTCGCGGCACCGCACGCGCACCGAGGTGTGGCGCCCGCGCGGTTTCGGGCATCCCCAGGCCCCGTATCCGACGAGGAGGGACACCCCGATGGTGGACAAGGGCAGCGAAGGCAAGGCCGACGAGGTCAAGGGCAAGGTCAAGGAGACCGCCGGGCAGGCCACCGGCGACGAGGAGCTGAAGGGCCAGGGTCAGGGCGACCAGACCAAGGGCAACATCAAGCAGGCCGGGCAGAAGGTCAAGGACGCGCTCACCCCGGACAAGTGAGACGTCCGCGCCGGACGACCGTCCGGGGCGCGGTGGACGACCACGTCGTTGCCCGCCCCGGACCCCGGCGCGACCCTCAGCGACGCGCCCTCAGTCCTCCGCGGGCGCATGGTGGTCGTGGTTGACGACGCCGCGGCGCCAGTACCCGTCGACGTCGAGGTGACGGGAACAGACGTCCGGGCGCGCGCGCAGCATCCGGCGCACCGGGCGCAGGGCCCCGGCCTCCCCCGCGACCCACACGAACCCGCGGCCCGGGGGCAGCGTCACGGCCGCGAGCGCGTCGTGCAGCAGCGCGGCCTCGCCGGCCGGGACCCCGTCGCGGTGCAGCCAGTGCACGGTGACGTCGGCGGCGGAGGCGAGTTCCTGCTCCTCGGCGGCGTCCGCGACCTCGCAGAACACCTCGGCGCGCGCCCCGGCGGGTAGCTCGGCGAGCCAGCGGCCGATGGCGGGCAGCGCGGTCTCGTCGCCCGCGAGCACGTACCAGTCGAGGGTGTCGTCGACGACCTCCGAGCCGCGCGGGCCCAGCACGCCGACCTTCAGGCCGGGCCGCGCGGTGGCGGCCCACGCGCCGGCGAGCCCGCCGGCGTGCACGACCATGTCGAGGTCGAGCTCGCCGGCCTCGCGATCGAGGCGGCGCACGGTGTAGTCGCGGTAGGTGCGCGGCGTCCCGGGCGGCGGCGGCACGAGCCCGTGCTCGCCGACCTGCGGCATCACGGGCAGCTCGTCGCGGCCGGTGGGGAAGAAGACCTTGACGTGGTCGGTGGCCGCCGCGCCCGGCAGCTCGCCGAAGTCGCCCGAGAGCGTCACCCGGGCCATCCGCGGGGTCAGGCGCTGGACGCGCACGACCTCGGCCAGGCGGGGGCGCAGCCCGTGGAGCATG
>JAQSWW010000135.1 GCA_029266415.1 Actinomycetospora sp.
CCGACGTAGCGCTGGATCGGGCCCATGTCGCGGTGGGTCAGCTTGAACCAGGCGCGGGCGAACGCGTCGGCGAACTCGTCGGGGTTCTCGTGGAAGCGCTTCGAGATCTGCCCGTAGACCGGGTCGACCCGCAGCGAGAGGTCGGTGACGAGCATCGTGGGCTGGCGGGTCAGCTCACCGGTCTCCGGGTCGGGCACGGTGTTCGCGCCGCCGCCGTCCACCGGGCGGTACTGCCACGCACCGGCCGGCGACTTGTGCAGCTCCCACTCGTAGCCGAACAGGTTGTCGAAGTAGCCGTTGCTCCACTGCACCGGCGTGGAGGTCCAGGTGACCTCGAGGCCGGAGGTGATCGTGTCGCGGCCCTTGCCCTTGCCGAAGCCCTGCTTCCAGCCCAGGCCGCCCTCCTCGATGGAGGCGCCCTCGGGCTCGGGGCCGACGTACTGCTCGGGGTCGGCCGCACCGTGGGTCTTGCCGAAGGTGTGGCCACCGGCGATGAGCGCGACGGTCTCCTCGTCGTTCATCGCCATCCGGCCGAAGGTCTCGCGGATGTCGCGCGCGGCGGCCAGGGGGTCGGGGTTGCCGTCCGGGCCCTCCGGATTGACGTAGATCAGGCCCATCTGCGACGCCCCGAGCGGCTTCTCGAGCTGGCGGTCGCCGGTGTAGCGCTGGTCGGCGCCGAGCCAGTAGTTCTCCGGACCCCAGTAGGTCTCGTTGTCGGGCTCGAAGACGTCCGGGCGCCCGCCGGCGAAGCCGAAGGTCTTCAGGCCCATGGTGTCGAGCGCCCGGTTGCCGGCGAGGATCATCAGGTCGGCCCAGGAGACCTTCTTGCCCCACTTCTGCTTGACCGGCCAGAGCAGGCGACGGGCCTTGTCCAGGTTGCCGTTGTCGGGCCAGCTGTTGAGCGGGGCGAAGCGCTGCATGCCCATGCCGGCGCCGCCGCGGCCGTCGGCCAGGCGGTAGGTACCGGCCGAGTGCCAGGCCAGACGGATCATGAAGCCGCCGTAGTGGCCGAAGTCGGCGGGCCACCAGTCCTGGCTCGTGGTGAGGACCTCGTCGACGTCGGCCGCGAGGGCGTCGAGGTCGACGGTCGCGAACTCCTTCGCGTAGTCGAAGTCCTCGTCCATCGGGTTGGAGACCGGCGTGTGCGCGCGCAGGACGCGCAGGTTCAGCTGGTTCGGCCACCAGTCGACGTTGCCGCCGCCCTCGGTCGGGTGCGCGAGGCGACCGTGGTTGACCGGGCAGCCGCCGGCGTCCTCCGTGTTCATCGCTGTCTCGCGGGTGACGTGGCTCTCGGACACGAGGTGGTCCTCCGATGTCGGTGGGTGTTCGTCGTCACGTTTCTGGGTGGCGGTACGTCCGCAGTCTGGCCTCCAGACTGGAACGAATCAAGAATGGAGTACCGCCAGCAGTATCTGCGCTCCGGGGGTCTGGCCGCCGTGTGGGACCTCCGTCAGGCTGGCCGGGACGACGCCGACGTGGCGTCCGCGGTGAAGTGCCGGAGGCAGCATGCCCAAGTTCGTGTACTCGTTCGCCGAGGGCGACAAGGACCAGAAGGACCTGCTCGGGGGCAAGGGCGCCAACCTCGCCGAGATGACGAACCTCGGCCTCCCCGTGCCGCCCGGGTTCACCATCACCACCGAGGCCTGCCGGGCCTACCTCGCCGACGGTCACGAGCCCGCGGGACTGGGCGACGAGGTGACCGAGCACCTCGTGGCGCTCGAGAAGACGATGGGCAAGCAGCTCGGGCAGGCCGACGACCCGCTGCTCGTCTCGGTGCGCTCCGGGGCCAAGTTCTCGATGCCCGGGATGATGGAGACCGTCCTCAACGTCGGCCTCAACGACGCGTCGGTCGAGGGCCTCGCCGCGCAGGCCGGGGACGAGCGCTTCGCGTGGGACTCCTACCGGCGCCTCGTGCAGATGTTCGGCGCGACGGTCCTCGACATCCCGGCCGAGCACTTCGCCAACGCCCTGGACGCCGCGAAGAAGGCCCGGGACACGACGAACGACCTCGACCTCGGCGCGGACGACCTCCGCGAGCTGGTCGAGACGTTCAAGGGCGTCATCCGCGAGCACGCCGGGCGCGACTTCCCCCAGGACCCGCGCGAGCAGATGGACCTGGCCGTCCGCGCGGTGTTCGACTCCTGGAACTCACCGCGCGCCAACGTCTACCGCCGCCAGGAGCGCATCGCCGCCAGGAGCGCATACCCGCCGACCTCGGCACCGCGGTGAGCGTGTGCTCGATGGTCTTCGGCAACCTCGGCATGGACTCGGGCACCGGCGTCGCGTTCACCCGCGACCCGTCGTCGGGCGCGCGCGGCGTCTACGGCGACTACCTGCAGAACGCCCAGGGCGAGGACGTCGTCGCCGGCATCCGCAACACCCTCGCGCTCACCGAGCTCGAGCGCCTCGACAAGGCCTCGTACGACCAGCTGATGGACATCATGACCACGCTGGAGAACCACTACCGCGACCTGTGCGACATCGAGTTCACGATCGAGCGCGGCAAGCTGTGGATGCTCCAGACCCGCGTCGGCAAGCGCACGGCCGCGGCGGCGTTCACCGTCGCCTGCCAGCTCGTCGACGAGGGCCTCATCGACATGGACGAGGCGCTGCAGCGGGTCACCGGCGCCCAGCTGGCCAACCTGATGTTCCCGCGGTTCGACCGGGACGCCGAGAAGGAGCTGCTGACCACGGGCATGAACGCCTCGCCCGGCGCGGCCGTCGGCGCGGTGGTGTTCGACTCGCCGACCGCTGTGCGCCGCGCGAAGGCCGGCGAGAAGGTCCTGCTGGTCCGCCGCGAGACCAACCCCGACGACCTCGACGGGATGATCGCCGCCGAGGGCGTGCTGACCAGCCGCGGCGGGCGCACCTCGCACGCCGCGGTCGTCGCGCGCGGGATGGGCAAGACCGCGGTGTGCGGCGCCGAGGAGCTCGAGGTCGACGTCAAGGCCAGGAAGCTCACCGACAGCCGTGGCCGCGAGGTCTCCGAGGGAGACGTGCTCTCGATCGACGGCACCAACGGCGAGGTCTACCTCGGCGAGGTGCCCGTGGTGGCGAGCCCGGTGATGGCGTACTTCGAGGGGTCGACGGGGCTCGCGGAGAACGACGACCTCGTCGCCGCCGTCGACCGGATCATGCGCCACGCCGACGCCGCCCGGCGGCTGCGGGTGCGCGTCAACGCCGACACCGGCGAGGACTGCACGACCGCCCGCACGTTCGGCGCCGAGGGCGTCGGGCTCTGCCGCACCGAGCACATGTTCCTCGGCGAGCGCCGCGAGCTGGTGGAGACGCTCGTGCTCGCCGAGACCCAGGACGAGCGAGAGAAGGCGCTCGCCGCGCTGCTGCCGCTGCAGATCGAGGACTTCACCGCGATCTACCGGGCGATGGAGGGCCTGCCGGTGACGATCCGGCTGCTCGACCCGCCGCTGCACGAGTTCCTGCCCGACCTCACCGACCTCTCCGTCGAGGTCGCGGTCGCCCGCGAGCGCGGCGAGCTCACCGAGGAGAAGGAGGAGCTGCTGGCCTCGGTGCGCCGCCTGCACGAGGAGAACCCGATGCTGGGGCTGCGCGGGGTGCGCCTCGGGATCGCGGTGCCCGGGCTGTACGCGATGCAGGTCCGGGCGATCACCCGGGCGGCGGCGGCGGTGGCCGCCGAGGGCGTGGCGGTGCTGCCCGAGATCATGGTGCCACTGGTCGGCACGGTGCAGGAGCTGCAGGCGGTCGCGGCGGAGATCGCCGACGTCGTGGCCGAGCCGGAGTCGCTGGTGGACGGACGGTCGGTCGAGCACCAGATCGGGACGATGATCGAGCTGCCGCGCGCGGCGCTGGTCGCGGCCCAGATCGCCGAGATCGCGCAGTTCTTCTCGTTCGGCACCAACGACCTCACCCAGACGACGTGGGGCTTCTCCCGCGACGACGTCGAGAGCTCGTTCTTCTCGGACTACCTCGAGACCGGCATCTTCGGGGTCTCGCCGTTCGAGTCGCTCGACACCGAGGGCGTCGGGGAGCTCGTCGAGATCGCCTCGTGGCGCGGTCGCGAGGTGCGCCACGACCTCAAGCTCGGCATCTGCGGCGAGCACGGCGGCGACCCGGACTCGGTGCACTTCTTCCACCGCGCCGGCCTGGACTACGTGTCGTGCTCGCCCTTCCGCATCCCGGTCGCCCGCCTCGAGGCCGGCCGCGCGGCCACCGCGTCCGGCGACGCGGGGTGATACGCGCGTCCCGGTGACGTGGGCGACCTCGGCGCGGGCTCTGGCGGTACCGCCGGTACCTGATAGCTACGCTCGAGACCATGTCCACCCCGGAGCGCGGCACCGTGCACCGCGACTTCCGGCCGGCCACCAAGGCGCTGGTCGGTGCGCAGGTCGTGGTGTCGAACGTCGTCGGGGCGGCCATCGTGCTCGGGCTCGCCGGGTACGTGCTGCCGACCCGGTCGCTGGTCGCCGACCTCGAGGACGCCCTCGACCGCAACCTGTGGGCGTTCGGCTTCTACGTTGCCGTGGCTGTCGTCGTCGGGCTCGCCTGGGGCTGGCGCTGGGTGCGGGTGCCGGCCGCCCCGGACGGCGACGCCGGCGAGGAGGAGTGGCTGCGTCACCGCCGAGCTGCGCGGCGGGCCGTGCTCGCCGCGCCGCTGCGCATCAGCGTCATCCAGGGCGTGCCCTGGCTCGTCGCGGTCGTGCTCTTCGTCGCGATCAACGCGGCGTTCTCCCTGACCGTCGCGCTCACGGTCGGTTGCGTGGTCGCCCTCGGGGGGATCGCCACGGTCGCCGTCGGCCACCGCCTCACCGAGCTGACCCTGCGCCGGGAGGGCGCGCGGGTGCTCGCCGAGGACCCCCCGAACAAGCGCGGTCTGCTGCCCGGGGTCGCCGCCCGGTCGCTGGGCGCCTGGGTGCTCGGGACGGGGGTGCCGTTGCTCGGCATCGCCCTGGCCGCGGCGGCGTCGCTGCTGTTCGACGACTACTACACGGTGCCGCAGCTGGGCTGGGTCGTGCTCGTGCTCGCCGCCGTCGCCCTGGCCGTCGGCTTCCTGCTCACCGCGCTCACGTCCACCTCGGTGGCCGCCCCGGTGATGGCGGTGCGGCGGGCGCAGCGGCGTGTCCAGGAGGGCGACCTCGACGCGACGGTCGAGGTCTCCGACCCCACCGAGCTCGGGATGCTGCAGGCCGGGTTCAACGACATGGCGGCCGGGCTGCGCGAGCGCGACCGGCTGCGCGAGCTGTTCGGGCGCCAGGTCGGCCAGGAGGTCGCGCGCGCGGCGATGGAGGGCGACATCGAGCTGGGCGGCGAGGTGCGCGAGGTCGCCGTGCTGTTCGTCGACCTCGTCGGCTCGACCGAGATGGCCCTGGACCGCCCGCCGCACGAGGTCGTCGGGGTGCTCAACCGGTTCTTCGGCGAGGTCGTCGACGTGGTCGAGAGCCACTGCGGTTGGATCAACAAGTTCGAGGGCGACGCCGCGCTCGCCGTCTTCGGCGCCCCGAACGAGATGCACGACCCGGCCGCCGCCGCGCTCGCCGCGGCCCGCGCGCTCGCCGACCGCCTCGACGAGCTCGAGCCCGCCGCGGGCATCGGGGTCTCCGCCGGTCCGGCCGTCGCGGGCAACATGGGCGACGCCCGCCGCTACGAGTACACAGTGATCGGCGACCCGGTGAACGAGGCCGCCCGCCTCTGCGACGTCGCCAAGAGTCTCGACGGGCGGGTGGCCGCGTCCGGCGCGGCGATCGACCGCGCGGGCGGGCAGGAGGCGGGGCGGTGGACCGAGGTCGACGTCGTGCGGCTACGCGGGCGCCGTCGGGCCACGCACGTCCACGCGCCGCGCGTCCGGGCGGGGACGGCGAGCACGGCGTCGGCGGAGGCGGCCGGCTGACGCAACCCGTGTCGTGCACGGCGTGCATGGATGCACGACGTGCACGTTGGCCGTAGGGTCGCGGGGTGGACCCCAGCAGCGAGGGCGGCACGAGCTCCCCCACGGCGATGCGCGGGGTGATGCCGGCCGACCTCCTCGAGCGCGACGCCCGCTGCCCCTTCGACCCCGCGCCCGGCCTCGTCCGGCGCCGCGGCGGCGACCCGGTGCAGCCGCTGCCGCTGGCCAACGGCGCGCGGGCCTGGTTGGTGACCGGCTTCGACGAGGCCCGGGCGGTGCTCGCGGACCCGCGCTTCTCCAGCGACCGTCTCCGCCACCCGGACGCGACGCAGATGACGCCCGAACAAGCGGCCGCCGGCGCCCCGGCCGCCGACATCCCGGAACGCCAGGACGGGATGTTCATCTTCATGGACCCGCCGGAGCACACGCGGCTGCGCAGCCTGCTGACCGGCCTGTTCACGGTGCGGCGCATGCGGGCGCTGGAGTCGCGCCTGCGCGAGATCGCCGTCGAGCACATCGCGGCGATGCGCGCCGCCGGCACCACGGCCGACCTCGTGCCCGCCTACGCCCTGCCGCTGCCGTCCCTGGCGATCTGCGAGCTGCTCGGCGTGGACTACGCGGATCGCGCGACGTTCCAGCAGAACACCGCAGTGGCGCTCAGCGCGTCGTCCAGCGACGAGGAGAAGGCCCGGGCAGGCGGCGAGCTGTACGCGTTCATCGCCTGCCTCGTCGCGGCGAAGCGCGCCGAGCGCACCGACGACCTGCTCTCCGGCCTCGTCCACGACGCCGATCCCCCGCTGACCGACGCGCAGCTCGTCGACGTCGCCCTGGTGCTGCTCGGCGCCGGCCACGAGACGACGGCCAACAACCTGGCGCTGGGCATCTACGCGCTGCTCGAGCGCCCCGATCAGCTCGCCGCGCTGCGCGCCGACCCGTCACTGCTCGACGGGACGGTCGAGGAGCTCCTGCGCTTCTGCTCGATCGTCCAGCTCGGCGTGAGCCGGGTGGCCACCGAGGACCTGCCGGTCGGTGACGTGGTGATCCCCGCGGGCGACACGGTCGTCGTCGGCACGCCGGAGACCAATCGCGATCGGCGCCACTGGGACGACCCCGACCGTCTCGACGTCCGGCGCCCGCGCGCACCGCACCTCGCGTTCGGCCACGGCATCCACCAGTGCCTCGGCCAGCAGCTCGCCCGCGCGGAGATGCGCGTCGGCGTCGAGGAGCTGGTGACGCGGATGCCGGACCTGCGCCTCGCCGTGCCCGCCGAGGAGATCCCGCTGCGCAACGACATGCTCATCTTCGGCGTGCACGCGCTGCCGGTGGCCTGGGGATGATGGCGGGCGTGGTGCCCACGGGGACCGACGGCGGCCGGCGCGAGCGCAAGAAGCTCGCGACCCGGGCCGCGCTGCGGCGCGCGGCGCTGCGCCTCGCGGTACGCAACGGCGTCGAGAACGTCACGGTCGAGCGGATCGCCGACGAGGCCGACGTCGCTCTGCGCACGTTCTTCAACTACTTCTCCAGCAAGGAGGATGCGGTGCTCGCCACCGCCGCGCTGGGCGCCGAGGCCCTGGTGGCGCGGTTCCGGGCGCGCCCGCCGGCGGAGTCTGTGCTCGCGGCGCTGCGCGAGGCGGTGCTCGAGGTGATGGAGAGCGACGACGTCGCGGGACACGAGCACCTCGCGGTGCTGCGGCTGATCCGCGCGGCGCCCTCGCTGCTGCCCCAGCAGCTCTGCGTGCTCGCGGCCCAGGAGGACGCGCTGGCGGAGGCGATCGCCGACCGCGTCGGGCTGCCCGTCGACGACGCGTACCCGCGGCTGTGCGCCACCGCGGCCTTCGCCGCCCTGCGCGTCACGCTCGACCGCTGGCTCGCGCGCACCGCAGACGACGGGGACCCGCCGACCACCGCGCTGCTGCGCGCGGAGTTCGGTGACGCGGTGGACACCCTCGCCGCGGGCCTGGACCGGGGCGGCGCGGGGTCCTGACACCACCCGTCCGGGGGCACGGTCACCGTGCTTCGCTGGGCCCGTGGTCCCCGTCAGCGCCCCGCGCGGCACCGGCGACCCGGCGCGCGGACGGCGCCCGTCGCCCGCCCTCGCCGCCGGGGTCGTCCTCGGCCTGCTCGGGCTGGCGGCGGTGTTCGTGCTCCTCGCCGCGCTCACGGCCGTCATCCCGGGGGCGACGCTGCTCGGCGCCACGCTCTCGCCGGTCGTCGTCACGGTGCACGGGCTGCAGCTGGTGCTCCTGGGCGTGGTCACCGCCGTGGTCGCGTGGCTGCTGCGCCGCGCCCACCGGCGGATCGCGACGGTCGTCACCGCCGTCGCCGCGGTCGGCACCCTGGCGCTGGCGGGGGCCGTCGGTGCGGTGGTCACCGCGACGGTCGGCGCCGGTGGTGGCGTCGACCCGCTGCGCGCGATCGCCCTCACCGGCACCGGCACCGGCCGCGGCGCGCCCGACGCCCGCCCGGTCTACCTCACGACCCCGGCCGGGCAGGACGTGCACCTGGCCGTGACACGCCCGCGCGGGGCGGCGGGACCCGCGCCCGTGCTGGTGTGGGTGCACGGCGGCGGCTGGGCCACCGGCTCGGAGCTCGACCGCGCGGACGACGCGCGCCGCCTCGCCGGCGAGGGCTGGCTCGTCGTGTCCGTCGAGTACACGCTGTCCGGGCCCGGGCGCCCGACGTGGGACGTCGCCGGCCCGCAGGTGGCGTGCGCGCTCGCTCGCGTCGCGGAGCAGGCCGGTGAGTACGGCGGCGACCCGGGCCGTCTCGTGATCGCCGGGGACTCGGCCGGCGGGCAGCTCGCGACCTCCGTCGGCTACCGCGCCGCGGCCGGCACCCAGGCCTCGGCGTGCCCCTCGCCGCTGCCGGTCCCGGTGCCGCGCGCGATCGCCACGTTGTATCCCGCGGTCGACCTCGCCGACACGTACCGGCGGGGCGACGGCGCCCAGGGGTTCGCAGTCGCCTACACCGGCGGCACCCCCGAGCAGGTTCCCGACCGCTACCGCGCGGTCTCCGGCGCCGACGCGATCACGCCCGAGGCGCCGCCGACGCTGGCCGTCGTACCGGCCCGCGACCGGCTCGTGCCGCCGGGTGGGGCGGAACGGTTCGTCGACGTCGCGCGCGCCGCCGGGGTGGACGCCCGGCGCGTGGACATCCCGTTCGCCGACCACGCCTTCGACGTCGGGCCCGCCGGCTCGCTGGGGCACCAGGCGGCGACGTCGGTGCTCGAGCACTGGGCCGCCGAGCAGGTGGGGCTGGTCCGGTAGGCGCTGGAACTTAGGTGCCGGAGCGGGTAGCCGGACGTCGTGGGCACCGACGGACAGACCGACAGGTTCGACGGGTGGATCGCCGGCGTCGGCACCGCGGCCGGGCTGCGGGTGGTGGTCGGGCACTGGCCGCACTCGCCCTACGGCGCGTTCACCGACGTCATGGTCCAGCGCCCCGACGGCCACCGCCTGCTGCTCGCGCCCGACGAGCGGGTCGCGGCGTTCGTCTCCTCGACCTACACCTTCGACGAGACGCGTCTGGGCCCGGTGACGCACGCGCAGCACGGCACCGAGCACCGCGTCACCACGATCGAGCTCGACCTGACCCTGCGCACCGGGGCGCGCCCGCCGCTGGGGTGGCTGCTGCGTGCCGTCCCCGGCCGGGTGGCGACGGCCCCGGCGTGGATCGCGGCGATCGACGCGATCGCGCGGCGGGTGCTGCCCGGCGTGCGCACGGTCGGCAGCGCGGGCGGCGGCCGCCGCGAGTACTACGGCGCCCGGGACCTGCACCGCGTCGTCGATGCCCGCGTGCGCTGGCAGGGCGACGACCAGGGCCCGCTCACCCCGGTCGACCCGCCCGTGCGCTTCGGCTTCGGCTCGACGCCGCGGGCGCCGTCGCTGGTGCGCATCACGACGCTCGTCAGGCATACCTCGGAGCGAGCGCGGTTAGCCTCGGATCCATGACCGTCGCCGACGCCCGGCCCCTGGCCCTGGACGACTGGTTCGTCCGCGACCTCGGGGGTCTGTACCGGCCGTGGCAGGCGGCGCCCGCGCCGTCACCCGCGCTGGTCGCCCTCAACGAGGGCCTCGCCGCCGAGCTCGGCCTGGACGCGGCCGCGCTGCGCTCGCCCGAGGGCGTCGCCGTGCTCGCGGGCGCGGCCGTGCCCGCCGGTGCGACGCCGGTGGCCCAGGCCTACGCCGGGCACCAGTTCGGCAACTACTCGCCGCGGCTCGGCGACGGCCGCGCGTTGCTGCTCGGCGAGCTCGTCGACGCCGAGGGCCGGCACCGCGACCTGCACCTCAAGGGCTCGGGGCGCACCCCGTTCGCCCGCGGCGGCGACGGCAAGGCCCCGCTCGCGCCGATGCTGCGCGAGTACGTGATCGGCGAGGCCATGCACGCACTGGGCGTCCCGACCACCCGCGCGCTCGCCGTCGTCACCACCGGCGAACAGGTCGTGCGCGAGACCGTGCAGCCCGGCGCCGTGCTGGCCCGCGTCGCGTCCAGCCACCTGCGCGTCGGCACCTTCCAGTACGCCGCCGCCACGCAGGACGCCGACCTGCTGCGGCGGCTCACGGACCACGCGATCACCCGCCACCACCCGCACGTCGCCGAGGCGGAGCGCCCGGCGCTCGCGCTGCTCGAGGCGGTCGTCGAGGTGCAGGCGTCACTGATCGCGCGGTGGATGACCGTCGGCTTCATCCACGGCGTGATGAACACCGACAACATGACGATCTCGGGCGAGACCATCGACTACGGGCCCTGCGCGTTCATGGACGCCTTCGACCTGGCGACGGTGTTCAGCTCGATCGACCACGGTGCGCGCTACGCCTACGGCAACCAGCCGCGGGTCGCGGCCTGGAACCTCGCGCGGTTCGCCGAGTCGCTGCTGTCGCTGATCGGCAGTGAGATCGGCGGGGACGCCGAGCGCGCCGTGGAGCCGGCCGCCGAGGTCGTGTCGTCGTTCGGCGAGCGCTACACGCGCCACTGGTCGGCGGGCCTGCACACCAAGCTCGGGCTCGACGACGAGCAGCCGCAGCTCGTGCAGGACCTCCTCGATCTCCTCGCCGCGCAGCACCCCGACCACACGCGGTTCTTCCGGGGCCTGTCCGCCGCCGCGCGCGGGGACGCGGCGCCCGTGCGCGACCTCGTCATCGACCGCGAGGCCGTCGACGCGTGGCTCGAGCGCTGGCGTGCCGCGCTGGCCGCGCAGGGCCGCCCGGTCGAGGAGGTCGCGGACGCGATGGACCGGGTCAACCCCGTATACGTCCCGCGCAACCACCTGGTCGAGGAGGCCCTGGCGGCCGGCGTCGCGGGCGACCTCGAGCCCTTCCACCGCTTGGTCGACGTGCTCGCGCGTCCGTTCGAGGAGCGCCCGGGCCTCGAGGAGTACGCGGCCCCGGCGCCCGGCGGGTCGGCCGCCTACGTCACCTACTGCGGGACCTGAGCCGGGGTCTCCGCACCGGTGAGCACCGCGAGGTGGGCGGCCAGTGCCGGGGCCGTGAGCGGGCGCGCCGACCAGCCGACGTAGCCGTCCGGACGGACGACGACGGCGTCGCCCCCGCGCATCCCGTAGGCCGCGGCGAGGTCGCCGGCGCCGTCGACCAGGCACGGCTCGCCGGCGTCGGCGAACGCCTCGCCCAGGTCGGGCGCGGCCACCACGTGCACCCGGATCGGCAGCGGGGACGCCTCCGCGATCTCGCGCGCGGCGCCGATCTCGGTGAGCTGCGCGAGGTCGTCGACGTAGGCGAGCAGGGCGTGCTCGGTCGCGGCGAGCACGGCGTGCAGCCGGACGGGGTCGGTGACCGTGCTGCGGCGCAGGCCCCGGGCGTCGGGCGCGCGGTCGCCGGGGCGCACCGCGAGGGCCTCGCCCACCGCACCGACGACGGGGCTGTCCGGGTAGGCCACCAGCAGCTGCGCCTCGCGCCGCATCATCATCGCCGGGTCGGCGGTGTCGAAGCCCTGGCGGGCCTGGCGCACGGTGCGGCCGACGACCTCCTCGCCGACCGGGTGGCGCTCGGCGTGGTAGCTCTCCAGCAGCGCGGGCGCGGCGCGCCCCTCGACGACGAGCGCGAGCTTCCACGCCAGGTTCAGCGCGTCCTGGATGCCGGTGTTCATGCCCTGGCCGCCGGTGGGCGGGTGGATGTGGGCGGCGTCGCCGGCGATGAACACCCGTCCCGTGCCGTAGCGGTCGGCGAGGCGGTGGCTGATGCGGAACACCGACGACCAGCGCAGGGTCGACACGGTGGTCGGCTCCGGGGCCAGCCGGTCGACGACGGCCTGGAGGTGGTGGAGCTCGGGGGCACGACCGCCCTCGAGGCCGTGCGCGATCCCGTCGCCGCCGGCGGCGGTGCGGGTGCTCAGCTCCGGCGGCGCGAGCATGGAGATGCGGTAGCGACCGTGCCCGGGCAGCGGGACGGCGACGAGGACGTCGTCGGGGCCGCCGGGGACCGCGCGCGTGATGCGGACGCCGTACCCGGCCGGCATCGACCAGTCGAGCACGACGTCGCCGAGCATGTACTCCTCGTCGAACGCATCGCCGTCGAACCCGACCCCGAGGCCCTTGCGGACGAGGCTGTGCGCGCCGTCGGCGCCGACGAGGAACGCCGTCCGCACCTCGCGCTCCCCCGCGGGCGTGCGCACCCGCAACGTCACCCCGTCGGCGTCCTGCGTGAACGCGATGAGCTCGGCCGGGCGCTCCACGGACCCGCCGTGGCGACGGAGCTCCTCGGCGAGCAGCCGCTCGGTCGTGTACTGCGGCAGGGTGGTGAAGCCGTACGGCACGTCCGGGGGCAGGGCGAGCTCCAGGCGTCCGACCTGCTCGCCGTCGCGGTACACGACCTGGCCGCGCATCGGGCGGACCTCGTCGAGTGCCGCGGTGAGCATGCCCGAGCGCTCCCAGTGCTCCAGCGTGCGCGGCTGGAGGCCGACGGCCTTGGCGTACTGCCGGGGCTCGGCGAGCTGGTCGATCACGAGGGCCCGGATTCCGCGGCGGGCGAGCTCGGTGGCGGCGGTGAGGCCGACCGGACCGGCCCCCACGACGGCGACGTCCACGTCCACGGTCGACTCCTCCCCGTCACCGTCAGAGGACGTCCGACGGCCGATAGTTCACCTGTTCGGCCCAGGATCGAGATCCTCTCGGCCACGACGAGTAGAACGCACCCGACTCCGGGCCGTCAACGGCCGGCGATCCGCGCGCGCACTTCGTCGCTGACCGAGATCAGCGCGTCGACCTGCTCGGGCGCGAGGCCGTCGAACACCAGCTCGCGCACGGCGGCGACGTGCGCCGGGGCCGCGGCCTCCTGGGCGCGCCGGCCCGCGTCGGTGAGCACGACGAACGCCCCGCGCGCGTCGTCGGGGCAGTCCTCGCGCGCGACCAGCCCTCGGCGCTCCATGCGCGCGAGGTGGTGGGACAGCCGGCTCTTCTCCCACTGCAGCAGCCCGGCGAGCTCCCCCGCGCGCACGGGCTCATCGGCGCGGTCGGAGAGCGCGACGAGCACGTCGAAGTCGGCGAGCGACAGCCCCGCGTCGGCCTGCAGACGCCGGTGCAGCGTCGCCTGGAGCTGGGCCTGCATCGCGAGGTAGCCGCGCCAGGCGTGCTGCTCGCGGGCGTCCAGCCAGCGCGGCTCCCCGTCCATGCCGTCGAGCGTACCGGAATAGTTGACGTGTCATCCAGTGTTCGGCAGGATGTATGTTGAAGGTTCAACGAGATGGAGTGAGGGTCATGCAGTTCGGTGTCTTCTCGGTCAGCGACATCACGCCCGACCCCACGACGGGCCGCACGCCCACCGAGGCCGAGCGTCTCCGGGCCGTGCTGCGCATCGCGGAGAAGACCGAGGAGGTCGGCCTCGACGTCTTCGCGCTCGGCGAGCACCACAACCCGCCGTTCTTCTCGTCCTCGCCCACCACGACGCTCGGCTACGTCGCGGGTCGCACGCAGCGCCTGCAGCTCTCGACGGCGACGACGCTGATCACCACGAACGACCCGGTGAAGATCGCCGAGGACTACGCGATGCTGCAGCATCTCGCGGGCGGTCGCGTCGACCTCACGCTCGGCCGGGGCAACACCGGGCCCGTCTACCCGTGGTTCGGCCAGGACATCCGCCAGGGCATCCCGCTCGCCATCGAGAACTACGCGCTGCTACACGAGCTGTGGCGCGAGGACGTGGTGAACTGGGAGGGCCGGTTCCGGACGCCGCTGCAGGGCTTCACGTCGACGCCGCGGCCGCT
>JAQSWW010000005.1 GCA_029266415.1 Actinomycetospora sp.
GGACCCCGAACTACATGGCCCCCGAGGTCGCGTGCGGGGACGTGCCCACCGCCGCCGCCGACATGGACGCACTCGGCGACTCGCTCCACGCCGCACTCGAGGGCGGCCCGCCCCGCCCCGGAGACGGTCACGTCCTCGACGTGCCGGAGGGCGTCCGCGGGGACGCCGTCCACCCCACCCGTCGGAGCGAGCGTCTCGATTCGGTGCTGACCGCCCTGCTCGACCACGATCCGCGGCGGCGTCCGAACGCCGCCGCCGTTGCCCGCCTTCTCGCCGAGGCGCGCGGCGCGGACGCCGCCGGCGTCGCGACCACGAGGTCCTCGCCGGTGGAGCGCTCCGCCCCGTCGACCACGATGGCGCTCACGCCCGAGGACGCGGGCCCCACCCCCGCAGCGCCTGCCGGCGCGGGGCGCCATCGGGCGGCGCTGGCGGCGAGGTGGCGCCCCTCTCGCAGGGTCGTGGCCGTCGGGGCGAGCCTGGTGGGGGTCCTCGGCGCGGCCGGGTTCCTGACCCTGGCCCACGGACCCGCTCCGGCGGCCCCGGTGGCGTCACCCGTGCTCGGGCCGGCCTCTGCCCCGCCGTCGGCGGGGCCGCCGATCGTGCCCTTCACACCGAGCATCGCGACATCGACACCGGTCGAGGAGGTCGCGTCGGCCGCACCGCCGAGCTCCGTGTCATCGCGAGCGACCACGGCGCAGGCTGCGGGCTCCGGTGGTGACGATTCCGATGCTCCCGGCGAGGCGCGCGGCGACGAGCGCGGAGGTGGCGGCGGTGGCCGCGGCGGAGAGGACAAGCACGACGACAAGGGGAACGGACCCAAGAACGGTCGCGGGCACGGCCGCTGAGCCGCGCCCTCACACCGTCCCGGTCGCCGGTGTGACCGTGCGCGAGCTCGCCGGTTGGAACAGTTCGACCAGGTTGCCGTCGGGGTCGGCGATCAGGACCTGGCGGCCTCCCGGCCCGGCGACGAGGCCGCTGCGGAACGGCAGGTCGGCGGCGCGGAGGCGGGCGATCTCGGCGTCGAGGTCGTCGACCTCGAGATGGATGCGGTTGCCTCCCGGAGTCGCCGCGTCGTCGGGCGTCGCGCGGGCACCGGAACTCGCGGGGCCGGAGAGCAGGAGCCGCAGTCGACCACGCAGGACGTCGGCGAAGGCGGGTGCGGCGCTCGTGTGGAGCGTGAAGCCCAGGTGCTCGGTGTAGAAGTCGATGGCGCCCTCCACGTCGTCGACGAGGTAGCGGACGCTGGCGTACTGCTCTGGTGGGTTCACGGCTCACCCTCTCGGTGGTCGGTCGTGGCGAGGACCGGCAGCAGGTACCCGACGCGCCGGTCGATGTCGTGCGCGGCGGCCTCGAAGGCCGCGTAGCCCGGCGCATCGGCGCCACCGGCCGAGGCGGGGTCCGGGATGCTCCAGTGCATCCGTCGGACGGGGCCGGAGAACTCCGGGCAGACCTCTCGCGCCTTGTCGCACAGGGTGATGACGAGATCGAACGGCTCGTCGGCGACGTCGTCCAGGTGCCGGGGGTGCTGGGCCGACACGTCGACGTGGAAGCGTTCCCTCAGCACGCGCACGGCGTTGGGGTGCAGGTGCTCCCGGGGTCGGCTGCCCGCGCTCCTCGTCCGCACCGCGCCGGCCGAGCGGAGCGTGAGGAGAGCCTCGGCCACCGGTGAGCGAGCGCTGTTGCCGGTGCAGACGAACAGGACGCTCAGGGGCCGCCCCCGCCGCTGCTCGAGGCGAGGGGCCGACGGCGTGTGGCTCGTCCGCAGAGCCGGGTGGAGCGCGGTGCCGCTACCGGCCAGCTCGTGGGCGCAGCGGTCGAGGTCGAGGTGGTAGTAGCTGTCCCGCCGGTCGGCGGAGCTGCGGGTGGCGGTGACGAGCCCGCCGTCGCGGAGCAACCGCAGGTGGTAGGAGACCAGGTTCTGCGGCTGCTCGAGCCGCGTCACCAACTCCCGGACGCGGTAGTCGCTCCCGGCCAGCTCGGTCATGAGGCGCCAGCGCACGGGGTGCGCCGCCAGCGCCACGAACGGCGGCGGTGCGGTGACTTGACCCGGGCTCGGCACGCGCAGCAGTATGCGCCCCGAGCGGCCGATCCATCAATCACCGTTGATGCATCTCCCGTCGGAGGTCAATCGAGGGAGCCGAGGTGACCGACCCACAGCTGGCGCGCCGGCTCGGGCTGACCGACGCCGTGCTGATCGGGCTCGGCTCGATGATCGGCGCCGGGGTGTTCTCGGCGTTCGCGCCGGCCGCGGCGGCCGCCGGTTCCGGGCTACGCCACCGCCTCCGCCCAGCTCGCGGCGCAGTACCCGGTCTCGGGAGGGACGTACGTCTACGGCCGGGAGCGGCTGGGCGACTGGTGGGGCTTCCTCGCCGGCTGGGGATTCGTCGTCGGCAAGACGGCCAGCTGCGCCGCGATGGCCCTGACCTTCGCCGCCTACGCCGTGCCCGCCGCGTGGCAACGCCCGGCGGCCGTGGCCGCCGTCGTCGCGCTCGCCGCGGTGAACTACCGAGGGGTCACCCGCACCGCCCGGCTCACCCGCGTGATCGTCGCCGTCGTGCTGCTCGCGCTGACGGTGGCGGTCGTCGCGGGGCTCGCGGGCGGGACGCCCGGCACCGCCGGTGTGGTCGCGGAGGCGTCGGGGGCTCCGAGCCCGTACGAGGTCCTGCAGTCGGCGGGACTGCTGTTCTTCGCCTTCGCGGGGTACGCCCGGATCGCCACCATGGGCGAGGAGGTGCGCGACCCCCGGCGCACGATCCCGCGCGCCATCGTCACGGCCCTCGCCATCGCGGTCGCGGTGTACGCGGTCGTCGCGGTCACGCTCCTGCTCGTGCTCGGTCCGGCGCGGCTCGCGACGTCACGGGCCCCGCTGGCCGACGTGGCCGCCGTCGGGGGCTGGGCCTGGGCCGTGCCGGTCGTGGTCGTCGGCGGCTCGGCGGCGGCGCTCGGGGCGCTGCTGGCGTTGATCGCCGGCGTCGGGCGCACGACCCTGGCCATGGCCCGCCGGGCCGACCTCCCCCCGTGGCTGGCCGCGGTCCACCCGCGCTACGAGGTCCCGCACCGCGCGGAGGTCGCGGTCGCCGTCGTCGTGTCGGTACTGGTGCTCACGGTGGACCTGCGCGACGCCATCGGCTTCTCGTCGTTCGGCGTGCTCGTGTACTACCTGATCGCCAACCTCTCGGCCTTCACCCAGCCGCCCGAGCAGCGCCGGTTCCCGCGCTGGCTCCAGGTCGTCGGCGCCGCCGGGTGCCTGCTCCTCGTGGCCACCCTGCCCTGGCCCGCCGTGCTCGCCGGACTCCTGGTCTACGCCGTCGGCATCGCCTACCGCGCGTCGCGGCTGGCCCTCGCCCGGTAACGGATGTGCGTGCTCAGCGGTGAGTGGAGGACCTCGACGGGCTCGAAGTCGAAGGAGTCGACGCCGTCGAACAGGCGCTCGCCCCCACCGAGCAGGGTGGGGGCGATGTCCAGGGTCAGCTCGTCGACCACGCCGGCGTTCAGCGCCTGCCGGACGGTGGAGGCTCCCCCGGCGATGTCCACCCCCCGGGCGCCGGCGGTCTCGGACGCCCGCGCGTAGGCGGCGTCGAAGCCCTCGGTGACGAAGTGGAACGTCGTCCCGCCCTCCATCTCGACGGGGTCGTGGGAGTGATGGGTGAGCACGAAGACCGGTGCGTGGTAGGGCGGCTCGGGCCCCCACCAACCGCGCCAGTCCTCGTCCCACTCGCCGCGGACCGGCCCGAACATGTTCCGGCCCATGACGTAGGCCCCGCGAGGGCGCATGAGCCACCCGTTCGCGATCGCGTCGGCCTCGTTCGCCCGCGGGTCGCCGATGTGCCACCCGTGCACCTCGACGCCCCGCTTCCCGAGCGGGTCCTCGCGGCTCTGGTCCGGACCGGCGACGAAGCCGTCGAGCGAGATCGACATGTGGCAGGTGGTGTCCGTCATCGGCACTCCCGACGGGTTGCGAGGTGCAAGCGGTTGGCCACGGTAGCGCGGATGCTCCCCCGGGTGACCGATATCCCGAGTTCCGCTCTCCCGACGGGCGCAGCCCGGGACCGCGGCCTCACCGGTCACCTCGACTCACGACGGCGGGAACAGCCACGAGAGGCTGCGCTCGGCGGCCCGGCGGTACTCCTCGCGTCCGCTCTCGCGGCCGTAGGCGAGGTCCTCCAGGGCCGCGCAGCGGGCGAAGAACGTGATGCGCCGCCGCAGCTCGCGCGAGTCCTGCCCGTAGGCCAGCAGAGCGTCGTCGAGGAAGGCGGGACCGAAATCCCGGTGCAGACGGGCGAAGTCCAGCGCGGGGTCGGTCACGGCCGCGTCGGCCCAGTCGACGATGCCGGTCAGGCGCCCGCGATGTTCGAGGACGTGTTCCGCCCCGAGGTCGGCGTGGGCCAGCACCAGCTCGCGGGCCGGGCGCGGCCGGTCGGTGTGCAGCACGCGCAGCAGCTCCGGGGGGCCGGTGAGCTCCTCGAGCCAGGCTTCGGGCGCCGCGTGGTCGACCGGGACCAGGTCGGCGACCTCGGCGAGGTCGATCCGGTGCAGCTCGCGCAGGACCCGACCCAGGCGGGCCGCCGCACCGCGCGGCGGTGTCCGTCCGAGCAGCGGGCGACCCGGCAGGAGCGGGTAGGCCAGCACGCCCCGCTGCCGGTCGTCGACGTGCGGTGCGGGGATCGGGATGGACACACGCGGCCCGACGAGGTGCAGCAGGTCGGCCTCGCGGGTCGCCGTGGCACGCGCGGCCACGCGCACGACCAGGTCGCCCAGGAGGAAGGTGCGATGGTCGAGCCCGCCACCGAGCTCCCGCAGCTCGACGCCGCGGTGGTCGGTGGCGTGCTCGTGGACCGCTCGGGCCGCGCGCGCCCACGCGGCGTCACGCGCGTGCGGCCCGCGGGCGGTGTCCGGATCGTTCACGGTCCTCTCCGTCCCGAGCGGGGCCCGCCGACCCGGGGCCGGTGCTCGGTCGCGGGTGCCGGCACGACCCGACCGATCACGAGCGCGACGCCACCGGTGATCACGCCGACGAGGGTGCCGGTGAGGAGGCTGGCCACGACCGTCTCCGTCCGCAGGATCGCTTCGGCGGTGCCGGGATCGATGCCGCCGAGGGTCGGGGTGATCCCGCCGAACGCGGCGTCCCACAACAGTTGGTGCCCGACGGCGAGGAACACGCCGTAGAGCACCCCGATGACCACGACGGTCGTGAACGGGCGCGCCGGGCGTCGCCACAGCACCGCGGCGACCCAGCACGCCGGGGGGACGAACACGAACAACCCGTTCACGAGGCTGCCCTCCTCGATCACGCCCAGGTCGTGGAGCACGACCCGGGGCGCGGCCAGCGCGGCGAGGGCGACCAGGACCGGCCACGAGAACCCGAGTGTGCGCGCGCCGCCGCTCACCGCAGCGCCTCCGCCCGCTCGGGCTGGACACGCTCCGCGCGAACGGTCGGGGCGCCGCCGAACCAGAGCAGGAGCGCCACGAACGCGAGCGCGGCGGTCACGGCCCCGCCTCCGAGGCGCACCCAGTGCCCGGCGACGAACTCCTCGGCGACCTGGCGCAGGTACTCGACGCTGTGCGTGCCCGCGGGATCGCTGAACATGATCTCGTTGCGGGGCCAGAAGAACAGCACCGAGAACAGGAACTCGCAGGCGACGTAGACCGCGGCCGCGCCGAGGACCCACCACCGCAGCCCGCGGTGCTGCCAGGTCAGCGCCGTCGCGGCGAGGCAGCTCAGCACCACCGTGGCGCCCAGCGGGGGGAAGTAGTCGCTGGGACCGCCGGCGACGAGGAACGCGCGGGCGCGGTCGAGGGAGGCCGGCGGATCGCCGAAGATGTTCGGGTACAGCATCACGGTCTCCGCGGCGACGCCGCCGAAGGACATCATCGACGCCCAGACCAGGACGATGAGCGAGATCGACGTGAGGGTGGTGCGGGACACCGGGACCTCCTCGGTGATCGGTCGACGGCCCGGGGCGGTCCGTCTCGCTCGGCGACGCTAGGTTCGCCGGGAACGCGGGTCTGCCGCTCACCAGCGCGAACACGGGTCGCTCCTCGACGTACGACCGAGCCGCCCGATGACGCTCCTCGACGACAGCGCCGGCGTCCCGAGCGGCTCTACGCTGCTCGACCGTGTCCGCCGCCCGCCCCACCCGCGTCGACGCGCTGCTCGCCCTCGCCGTGTTCTGCCTGGTCGCCGCGGCGGTGGCCACCGACGCCGGCCCGTTCGGTCGGGCCGCCCTCGCGTACGCCTTCGCGGCCGGGTTCGGCGCGCTGCTGCTGGTCAGCCGGGGGTGGCCGGTGGCCGCGCTGCTGGCGACCGCGCTCGGCATCGTCGTCTACTACGTGCTCGACCTGCCCCCGATCGGCCTGGCCGCGCCGGTGGCTCCCGCGCTGTACGCCGCGGCCGAGCGTGGTCGAGTGCGCTGGGCGGCCGTCATCGCTGCAGCCCTGCTCGCCCTCTCGATCATCGCGCGGCTGGTCGAAGGGGACGACCTCACCCTCGTCCTGGGCCTGTCCCTCGGCTCCGAGACCGTGCTCGTGCTCGCGGTCATCGCGCTCGGCGACGCGGTCCGCAGCCGTCGCTCGCTGCGTGCCGAGATCGCGCGGCGAGCGGACGCGGCGGCCGAGGAGCGCCGCCGGGAAGCCGCCCGGCAGGTCGACGCCGAGCGCGTGCGCATCGCCCGGGAGCTGCACGACACCCTCGGGCACACGATGTCGGTGATCACGCTGCAGTCCGCGGTCGCCGAGGAGGCCCTCGCCGACGACAGGCTGTCCCAGGCCCGCACCGCGCTCGCGGCCATCCGCTCGGCGTCCGGCAGCGCGATGGTCGAGCTGCGCGCCACCCTCGGCACCCTGCGCGGCCGCACCGGCTCCCGTGAGCCCGCACCCGGCATCGACCAGCTCCCCGAGCTCGCCGAGCAGATCACCCGTACCGGCCTGCCCGTCACGGTCCGGACCAGCGGCGACGTCGGCGCACTCCCCGCCGTCGTCAGCACCACCGCCTACCGCGTCGCACAGGAGGCGCTGACCAACGCACTGCGCCACGCCGGCGCCACGCGGGTCACCATCACGGTCGAGACGTCGCGCTCGGGCCTCTCCCTGGAGGTCACCGACGACGGCCGCGGCGCTCCCGCCGGCGCCCCGGCGGCCGAGGACGGGCACGGCCTGCGCGGGATGATCGAGAGGGCGGCGCTGCTCGGCGGCAGCGTGCACACCGCCAACCGGGACACCGGCGGGTTCCTGGTGCACGCCCACCTCCCGATCCCCGGAGCCCGCGCATGAGCCGGCTGCGCGTCGTGCTCGTCGACGACCAGCAACTCGTGCGCGCCGGGCTCCGCGCGCTGCTCGAACGAGCACCCGACATCACCGTCGTCGGTGAAGCCGCCGACGGCGCCGGCGGCCTCGCGGTCGTCCGCACCGAACGCCCGGACGTCGTCCTCATGGACGTGCGGATGCCCGGCACCGACGGCCTGACGGCCACCCGCCGCATCCTGTCCGACCCCGCCCTCGGCGACGTCCGCGTGGTCATGTTGACCACCTTCGACGACGACGAGTACCTCTTCGAGGCCATCCGCGCGGGAGCATCGGGTTTCCTGCTCAAGGACACCGGTCCGGACGACCTCCGCGACGCCGTGCGCATCGTGGCCGGCGGTGACGCCCTGCTCTCCCCCGCCGTCACCCGCCGCGTGCTCGCCGCCGCGGCACGGTCCCCGACGTTCGAGGACGCGGGACGGCTGGCCGAGCTCACCCCTCGCGAACGAGACGTCCTCGCCCAGGTCGGCACCGGGCGGTCCAACGCCGAGATCGGCGCCGCTCTGCACCTGAGCCCGGACACCGCGCGCACCTACGTCAGCCGCCTGCTCACCAAGCTCGACGCGCGCGACCGGGCCCAGCTCGTCGTCATCGCCTACGAGACCGGACTCGTCCGGACCGGCGAGCTCCCGCCCTCCGACCTCTGACCGGCACTCGCAGCCGGTGGAGCTGGTGACAGCGGCGAGCGTCTCGCGTCGTCGGCGCCCGTCTGCGAAGCGCTCACCCAGACAGCCCCCGGCCCGGGCGTCCCGCCGGCCCCATTTCGCGGCGAGCGGTAACGGCCGCGATCCGCCGGACCGACACCGGCACGAAGAGCACCGACGACCGGGGACGGACGGTGACGGATGTGTTACTCGTAGTCGCAGGGACCCTCTCTCACGTGATCTTGGGAGCGACGCTCTACGTCCTCGGACGACGTCAGGGTGCTCGCCGACGGCCGGCCCGACGAGTGCGCGTCCCGCTGCCCCCACGAGAACTCGCGACCCACTCGGCAGCAGGACGGCATGACCGCCGGCACTGATCATCACGACAGCCGGCCAGGCGCCGGCGGGGGATGGAGGGCCATGTCGACGCCCCCGATGAGGCCGAGCGCCTCCGCGACCATGGAGCCCGGACGCCTCGTGGCCGGGCGCTACCTCCTGCTCGCACAGGTGGGCCGCGGCGGGTCCGGCTCGGTGTGGCGGGCTCACGACGAGGTGCTGAAGCGCGACGTCGCGATCAAGAGGCTGCACGGCGGGAGCGCGCTCGCTGCGGTGCACTCCCAGGTGCTCCGAGTCCGAGCGCACCGCGAGGGCCGGATCGCCGCGCGGCTGCACCACCCGCGACTGGCCTCGATCTACGATCTGATCGAGCTCGACGACGAGGTCTGTCTGGTCATGGAGTACGTGGCCGCCCCCTCGCTGGCCGACCTCCTCGCCGCGACGGGCACGCTTCCCGCCGCCCGCGTCTCGGCCATCGGCGCCCAGATCGCCGAGGGCCTCGCGGCGATGCACCGGCGCGGGATCGTGCACCGCGACGTCAAGCCGGCCAACATCATGGTCGGTCCCGACGACACGGTCACGGTCACCGACTTCGGCATCGCGATCCTCGGCGCCGAGTGCGACCAGCTCGTGGCCGGCACCCCTCACTACATGGCCCCCGAGCTCGCGCGCGGTGACGTCCCCACCACCGCGGCCGACGTGTACTCCCTGGGCGCCACGCTCTACGCGGCGCTCGAGGGCGCCCCGCCCCGCGGCGACGCCCGCACGGCCGGGCGGCTGGGTCGGCTGCTCGCCGCCCTGCTCGACCAGGACCCGCAGCGGCGCCCGAGTGCCGCCACCGCTGCCCGCCTGCTCGCCAAGGGCCACACGGCGCACGACGCCCAGGACGCGGTCGGGGCGTGGTCGGCGGCGGAGCGCCGCGCCCTGTCGACCACGGCGCAGCCGGAACCCGAGGACGCAGGCCGTCACGACACAGCGTCCGCGGGCGCTCCGGCCGTCGTCCACGCCGTCGCGCCCGACCGCCTGGTCCACGGGCAACGCACGGGGGCGCCGAACGCCGGGCCCGCGTCGGCGCCCGTCGGGGGCCGCCACCGAGCGGTGCTGGAGGCCAGGTGGCGCCCGTCGCGCCGCGCCGTCGCGGTGGGGGCGAGCGTGGCCGGGGTGTTCGGCGCGGCCGGTTTGGTCGTCCTGGCTGGCGCACCCGATGTCACGCCTCCGACAGCGGCCCTCGCGGCCGGGCCGGTGCCCGCCGGACCGCTGCCGCTGGCAGGTCCGCCGATCGTGCCCCTCACACCGAGCACCGCGGCGTCGACACCGGCCGAGGAGGTCGTGTCGAGCGCGTCGCCGAGGACCGCGACGACGCGGCGGGCCACGGCACTACCGGCCCACTCCGACGGTCCCGAGCGCACTGCCGCCGCCGAGGCTCGCGGCGACGGTGACGGCGGCGGCGGTGGCCAGGGCGGAGGCCGCGGCAAGGGCCACGGCAACGGCAACGGTCGTGGGCGCGGCTGAGAGGTCACGCCTGACCGTCCGGCGCCCGTTCGCCCGCAGCACACGAAACCTCCCAGCCGACCGGCCGCCTGCCCGGAGGCTACAGCGCGTGCACGACGTGTCGGGCCGGTCGAGGAGATCAACGCGCCCACGGGAGCAGGTCGTCCGCAAGCCCGCGACCCGAGGGCGAGGAGGACGACGGATGTTCCCCGTGGAACACATCAGCGCTGGACACAGTGGGCTGTCCCGGCGCACGAGTGACGCGGTCCTTGTTCAGCGCCCGGGCCGGACGATCGGGAACAGCAGGCTCTCGCGGATGGTGCTGCCGGTCAGCATCATGACCATGCGGTCGACGCCCATCCCCAGACCGCCGGATGGCGGCATCGCGTACTCGAGGGCGAGCAGGAAGTCCTCGTCGAGCTCCATCGCCTCGGCGTCCCCACCGGCCGCCAGGAGCGACTGCTCGGTGAGCCGCTTGCGCTGCTCGACCGGGTCGACCAGCTCGGAGTAGGCGGTCCCGATCTCCGCGCCGAAACAGACCAGGTCCCAGCGCTCGGCCAGCCGCGGGTCGTCGCGGTGCTGGCGGGTGAGTGGGGACACGTCGGTCGGGAAGTCGCGGTAGAAGGTCGGCTCGAGGGTGTGGTCCTCGACGAGGTGTTCGTAGAGCTCCAGGACGACGGCTCCGCGGCCCCAGTCCGGGTCGTAGGGGACGTCGACGCGATCGCAGTGCCGGCGCAGCTCCTCGATGGTGGTGTCGGCCGTGATCTCCTCGCCCAGTGCGGACGAGATGGCCGCGTTGACGGTCGTCGCGCGCCAGGTCCCGCCGAGGTCGTACTCACGGCCCTGGTGGACGACGACGGTGCCGCCCAGCGCGGCGCGGGCGGCCTGCTGGATCATGTCCTGCACCATCGTCTGCATGGTGTCGTAGTCGCCGTAGGCCTCGTACGCCTCGAGCATGGTGAACTCGGGGTTGTGGGTGGCGTCCGCGCCCTCGTTGCGGAAGTTGCGGTTGAGCTCGAACACCTTCTCCGCGCCCCCGACCATGAGTCGTTTGAGGTACAGCTCGGGTGCGATGCGCAGGTAGAGGCGCATGTCGTAGGCGTTGATGTGGGTGGTGAACGGCCGGGCGTTGGCTCCGCCGTGCACCGGCTGCAGCATCGGGGTCTCGACCTCGAGGTAGCCCTGGCCGGTGAGGCATTCGCGCACCGCGTGCACGGCGTCCGACCGCTGCCGCAGCATGCGGCGGGCCGCGCCGTTGACCACCAGGTCGAGGTAGCGCTGCCGGACCCGGGCCTCGGGGTCGGCCAGGCCGCGACGCTTGTCGGGCAGGGGGCGCAGGCACTTCGCGGTGATCGACCACGCGGTGGCCAGCACGGAGAGCTCCCCGCGGCGGGACGTCCCGACCTCGCCGGTGACGCCCACGTGGTCGCCGAGGTCGACCTGCCCCGCCCAGTCGCGCACGCCGTCGCGCCCGAGCCGGTCGGCCGCGAGCATCACCTGCAGCTGCGCCCCGTCCTCCTGCATGCCCTCCTGCAGCACGGCGAAGCACAGCCCGCCGAAGTCGCGGACGCGCACGACCCGGCCGGTCACCGCCACGCGCTCGCCGGTCACCGCGTCCGCTTCGAGGTGCCCGGATCGGGCCCGGATCTGCGCGAGGCTCGCCGTGCGCGGGTGGCCGACGGGGTAGGGGTCGACGCCGCGGGCCAGCATCCGCTCGTACTTCGCGTGCCGCACGCGAACCTGCTCGGGCAGCCGGGCGCGGCGGGCCGCGAGCTGCGCCGCGACGGGATCCTCCGCCTCGGCCGGGGACGGCGGGGGAAGGACGACGGCCGGACCACCCTCGGCGGCGAGGCCGCGGCGCTGGAGGGTCCGCAGGCTCGGGGTGGTGAGGAAGCCCTCCGCGGCCGCGGCGGCCAGACCGAGCCGCGGGAGGTCCCGCGCGGCGCGGTAGCACAGGTAGCGCGGCGTCCAGATCGGCTGGTACTTGGCGTTCGCGCGGTAGAGCGACTCGAGCTGCCACCAGCGCGACCCCAGTACGAGCAGGCGCCGCCACAGCCGGAGCACCGGGCCGGCCCCGATCCGCTCGCCCTGCTCGAACGCGGCGCGGAACATCGCGAAATTCAGCGACAGGCGGTCCACCCCGAGGGTGCGCGCCTGCTCGACGAGTGAGGCGACCATGAACTCGGTCAGGCCGTTCTCGGCGGTGCGGTCGCGGCGCATGAGGTCCAGGGACAGGCCGTGGCGGCCCCACGGCACGAACGACAGCAGCGCGCGCAGCTCCCCGGCGCCGTCGAAGCACTCGACCAGCACGCACCGCCCGTCGGCCGGGTCGCCCAGGCGGGAGAGCGCCATCGAGAAGCCGCGCTCGGCGTCGGTGTCGCGCCAGGCGTCGGCGCGCTCGACGACCTCCTTCATCTCGTCCGGGGAGAGGTCGGCGTGCCGCCGGACGCGGACGGTGTGGCCCGCCCGCTCCACGCGGCTCACGGCCTGGCGGACCACCCGCATCGACCGGCCCTCCACCGAGAACTCCCGGACGTCGAGGACCGCCTCGTCCCCCAGCTCGACGACGCTCAGCCCCTCGCCCGCGTAGGCGCGGGCACCGCGCTCGCTCGCGCCCATCACCGCCGGCAGCCAGCCGTAGCGGCGCGCCTCGTCGAGCCAGACCTCGATCGCGCCCGGCCACGCCTCCGGATCGCCGATCGGGTCTCCACTGGCGAGGCTGACGCCGGAGACGACGCGGAAGGTCACCGCGGACTTGCCCGACTTCGAGAACACGGCGGCCTTGTCGCGCCGGGTGGCGAAGTAGCCCAGCGAGTCGTCGTCGCCGTACTGGTCGAGCAGCACCCGCAGCCGCTGCTCGTCGGCGGGGTCGAGCCGGCGGCGGTCGAGCCGGGGCCGGAACAGCACGTACGCGCCGGCCAGCACGGCGAGGGCGCCGAACAGCCCGCACAGGAACGTGACCGCGCGCGGTCCGGCGCCGTCGATACCCACCGCTCCGGGGTCGCCGAGGCCGCCGAGCACGTAGGTGACGGCCCACCCGAGCCGGTCCGCGGAGCTGCTCAGCGTACCCGGGAACAGCTGCAGCAGGCCCCAGCCGAGCAGGGTGCCGGCGAGGACGAGGGAGAGGTAGGTCTCCAGCGCGCGCCACCCGCTGTGCCGCTGCGTCCGCGCGGTGAACCGCGAACGGGCGATGAGCAGGATCGCGAGCGCCACGACGCCGAACACCAGCTGCAGCCACGTCCCCGTGCCCCCGACGTCGAAGGTGACCGGGTCGTCCGCGTCGGTGTCGATCCTGAGCTCGACGCCGCCCAGAACCCGGCCCAGCACGACGTAGGCCACGGCGAACCACCACGCTGCGCGCATCCGTCGGCGCACGGCGGAGGCGAGGATGCCCAGGAAGGTCGCGGTGGCCAGGCTCGGCGGCGCCTCGACCGACACGACCTCGATCGCGGTCCGCAGCCACTCCAGGGGGGCGCGCAACGGCGGCACGATCGCCGTGACGGCGCAGAAGGTCGCAACGAACGCGAGGTAGCCGGCGAGGAGGTCCGGCACCCGGTCGGCGAAGCGTGCCATCGCCGACCGACCGGCCGCTGTCGGTTCGTCGCGGCGGGCCGCGGTCGGCGACGGCGTCTGCGCGCGGGATCCGGTCCCGGTGGCCTGGGGCTTCTCGTCCGCCGTCAGCTCGACCATGTCGTCTCCCCGAGAGGGTGTCGCCGGCCCCCGGCACGCGTCCCCGGCCCGGGCTTCTGCCGTCAGCATGGCGATCGATCCGAGGAATGGATACAGCGATCCGCGAGGCGTCTCACGCGGGGACGAGAGCCGCCCCGGCGCGGTTCTCGAATCCCGCGGTGGGAGCCGGCCGCTGCCATGTGTCAGCGGCCGGGTCGTAGAGCGCGTGCGTCCGGCCGGCGAGGGCGGCGACGCCGTCTCGTAGTTCCCGTGGGTGCGTGATCTCGATCAGGGAGAGCACGTCGGCCGGTGTACTCGAGGGAGTGCCATCGGAAGCTGACCTCCATCCACCCGCGCTTGTCGGCGACGGCGTCAGGTCGCGGCCGGAGAGGCTGCAGGCGGCCGAGCACCGCCGCCAGCGTGGCGCCCTGCGGCGCGATCAGCGCGCGTGCCCGCCGGGGCTGCTGCCGTCGTGCCCGCCAGCTGATGCCGACCGCGGGGAGTGGCGGCTGCTGGTCGAGCAACGCGAACCCGCCGCCGGGCCCGTACGTCGAGTAGATCGGCACGCCAGCCCCGGAGAGAGCCTCGATGTCGCGCAGCACCGTGCGTCGGCTGACCTCCAGACGTGCGGCGAGCTCGGCCCCGGTGAGGCGCCCCTGGCTCTGCAGCAACGACATCAGGGCCACCAGACGTCCGGCGCGCACCCGTCGAGCGTGCCGCCCAACCGCTGCCGACGTCGGAGGATCGGGGACCCCGGCGGGCTCCTGGGTCCTGACCACGCCTCCGGGCACCTCGCAGTTCGACTGCTACCGCGACGGTGAGGCCGATCCCCGGCGCTGGTGGTGAGGGTCGGGACGACCGAGGCAGGTGACCCGCGCGCTCGAGGAGGTCGACGAGCTCGGTCGCCGAGCCGCTGCTGATCCCGAGCCGCCGCCCGAGCTCGAACGGCCCGCGCGGCACCTCGGCCGCGAGGACGTGGCTCATTGCGGTGTAGTCGATCGCCGCAGCCCGAGACGCCCGGCCAGCGCGTGGTCGACCTCGTCGGCGGCCCGGTTGACATCGCGCAACGCCCACGACGCCTCGGTCGCCGACACGCGCGTGCGCTCGCGATCCTCGACGGGGTCGGGCCGGTCTTGCTCCTCCGGACTTGCCATCCGGCCACTCTGGCGACACACTTCTCCGTAACCATGTTTCTCGGAAACGGAGATAGACGGTGGTCACGCCGACGGAGCAGACGACGGTCACACGCCACGAGGCACGGTCGGGGCCCGGGTGCAGCGCGCACACGGCCCCGGGGTGGCGTGCCTGCACGGCTTCCCCGACGGCGCCAGCACCTGGGACGGGATCGCGGCGGGGCTCGCCGACGACGGGTTGGGGGTCGCCGCGGTGACCGTCCGCGGCTGCGCGCCCTCGCCCCCTCGACGGACCCCTTCGACGCGGGCGGCCTCGTCGCCGACCTGCGCGCCGTCCTCGATGCTCTCTCGCGGCAGGAGCCGGTGGCCTCCGTCGACCAGGACGACGGCGCTCAGCTCGCCTACTGCGCACTCGTCGAGCGCCCCGAGCGGTTCCGGTCCGCGGGCTGTTCTCCGGAGCCCATCCGGCCTTCGTCCGGCGCGACGCCCGACAACTCTCCCGCCAGCCATGGATGAGCCGCTGCATCGTGCTCTCCCAGCTCGGCGCGCTCGCCGCCCGCGTGGTGAGCCGCCGGGACGTCGCCGCCGTCGACAGCCCGTGGCGACGCTGGAGCGCGCCGGGCGCCACGCTGCCGGCCTACCGCGCCGAGACCTGGCCCGACGTCGGCCACTTCCCCCCTCACGAGGCCCCGCGCGGAACCTCCGCGCGGTCTCGACCGGCTCCACCGCACAGACACCCCAGAGGAGACCCCGTGACCATCCGCACCGTCGAGCCCGCCCCGACGCCCACCGACGACCGGCCCGCTCCACCGGCGGCAGCGACACCGGCCGGGAACCGCCCGCGTTACCGCTGGTGGCACGCCGTCGCGGTCGGCGTCGCCGTCAATATTCCCGGCATCCTGACCGGCGGCGGCGGCGCCGACGACCGCGAGTTCTACGCGAGCCTCCCCACGCCCCGGCTCGCCCCGCCCGGCTGGCTCTTCGTGCCGGTGTGGACGGTCAACAACACCCTGACGCTCTGGGGCAACCTCCGGATCGCGAACCTGCCCGAGGACACCCCCGGACGTCGCGCCGTGCTCGCGTCGGAGGCCGCCACCTGGGTCCTCTACGCCGCCTTCTCCCCGCTCTACATCGGCCGGCGCAGCCCCGCGCTCGGTGCCGCGGACACCGTCGCCGGCCTGGCCACCACGACTCACGCCGTCGCCCGGGCCGCGACGATCGACCCACGGGCCGCCTGGGCCCTCGCGCCCCGCCTGGCCTGGCTCACCCTCGCCTCCTACGTCTCGGTCGTGACGGCGGTGCGGCACGCGCGGGGCGAGCGACGGCGGGCGTGACCCGTCAGCCCCGGGGCCGTGGACGCCGAGGCCCTCGTCGTTGGAGGGCTCGACACATGAACGGAAGCTAGGCGACTCGTGTCACGTCGGTTCAGGTTCGCCCAGTCGGACCAGCGTTTCGCCTCGTCATGGTGGGTCGAGACGAAGGGAATCGAACCCTCAACCCCCGCCTTGCAGAAGATGGCAGATCGCGTTGACCAGGGCCTCTACCAGCAACGATGTCGTCGGTCAGCGGTGCACCGTGCTCCTGAGCAACGTCGCTAGCCCACGGTTCGCGTCGCGAGCGGTGTCACGGCGCCGGGATCGGCCGGGGTCGCCCAGCCACCAGCAACTCGAACAGCGCCACCACCCCGGCACATGACCGAGCAGGAGCAGGCCCAAGCCCAGGGCGAGAAGGACGCCGCGACCGCGCCCGGCCGCGAGGTCGTCCAGACGCGGCGGCTGGTGCGTGGTCTCCCCGTCGGTCAAGCCGTCCCGCACCCGGGCCGGAGGGCTAGTCGGGCATGCGCCCCGCCAGGGTGAGCAGCCCCGGTCCCGTCAGCTCGTCAACGGCGTCTGCGCGCCCGGCCATCGCCATCAGCAGCGGTTCGGCCGGGCCTTCCACGACCGGACCGCTGCCCGACGACCATTCGACGTCCGTCGCCACGAGGCGCAGGCCGCGCGCTCGCCAGAAGGCCCGGATCGGCGGAGCGGTGCGGGCGAAGGTCAGGGCTTCGGCGAGCCGCTCCGTCGACACGTCCCGCGGCGCCTTGAGAGCGCGACGGATGTCCTGGTGATGGATGAGCCCGTCGACCAACCCGATGCGGCCCCCGAACCCGGCCGTCAGGCCTGCAGGACGGACGCGCTCCTTGAGCGTCGCCAGCAGTTCGTCGGCGCCGAGGTGTCGGTAGTCATCGACACCGACCTGGTTGACCCGGTCCGGGATGAACCAGCCGCGAGCGAAGCGCGTCACGAGCCCGGTCGCGCCGAGGTCGTCGTAACTGATGATGTGGGCGACGACGTCCCGCACGGACCACTTGTCGCACAGCGTGGGTGCGTCCCACTGCTCAGGCGTGAGGCCGGCGAGGAAGTCAGTCAGGTCAGCGCGCTCGTCCTGCGCGAGGCGCATCGGGTCGGCACCGGTCACGGCCTACCTCCCCCGGACACCATCTGCTCGTAGGCGGCGAGCAGCGCGACCCACCCGCCACCCCCGTGCTCGATGGCGCCGTGGACGCCCTCGCCGCCGACGAGCCGCTCGAAGTGGCGGTGCTCGACCTCCACGGTGGTCTGCTCGGGCCCGTCGGCGTGGAACCGGACCTCGATCTCGCTGGCGTGGGAGGGGTCGGGATCGAACTGCCAGTCGCCGCCGATCTGCCAGGTGAACACCACGCGCTCCGGGGGCTCCCAGGCCAGCACCCGGCCCCAGTCGCACTCGCTGCCGTCGACCCCCCGCTCGAACCACCGCCCGCCCTCATGGGGCTCGAGGATCACGTCGGCGACCTCGGACGATCCGATGTGGTACTGCCGAGGCCACCAGGCCCCGAAGGAGCCCGTGAACAGGGCGAACGCCCGCTCACGGCTGACGTTGACGGTGGTCTTGCCCTCGATCGCGGGGATCGGCGTGGTCATGGCTGCTCCTCGGTGGGGTGGTCCGCGGTGTCGTCGGCGACGGCCTGCTCGGCAAACTTGTGAAAGCCGGCCAGCGCGTGCTCCCAGACGCCGTCGAGCCACGCCCGCAACGCGGCCACACCCTGCGGATCGAGGCGGTAGATGCGCCGCGTGCCCTCAGCGTGTGCGACGACGAGGCCGCCGTCCTTCAGCGCCTTGAGGTGCTGAGAGACCGCGGGGCGGCTGATCGGGAGCTGCTCGGCGAGCTCGCCGACGGAGCTGGGCCGGCTCGCCAGCGTCTCGAAGATCGCACGGCGCATGGGGTCGCCCAGCAACCCCAGTCCGGCGTCCCGGTAAGCTGACACGAACGGTAAGCTACGACGAACCGAGCCCGATGTCGAGTACTCGCCCGCCGGCGCCGGACAGGGGCGCACCCGCATCGCGTTCGCGCAGAACTGCGGTGCGGGGTGCGTGATCCAGAGGTGTCGCCGGTCCGGTCGACCTCGGCTCTAGGGGCTGTACTCCTCGGCGGTGACGGCCCCGTCCCTCGTGTAGAAGCCCGTCTCGTCGACAGCGCGTTGCAGCGGCCCGTAGCCGCTGGTCCGTCCCGGCACCCACCGCGTGAGTCCTTCGAGGTCGAGCAGCGGGCGCACATCGGGGTCGTCGTACGACATCGACTGCAAGAGCTGCACGAACCTCTCCGCCTCGTCGGGCGGCGCCGAGTCGATGATCGCCATGGTGCAGTGGTCGAACATCCCGGTCCGGTCCAGGACACGCGTCCCGTCCGCGGAGAGCGTGCCCTCCTGACAGAACAGCTGGTAGTTGCCGTCGATCATGATCGCGGCGCCCACCTCACCCGCCGCCAGCGCCTTCGCGGCGTCGCGCTCGCCGCCGACGTGGTCACCGTGCAACCCGACGCCGACGTCGAAGCGGCGGATGTTCGCGCCGGTGACTCCCGCGTCGCGCAGGTGCGAGAGCGGGATGAGCGTGGCCTGTGGGGAATCGACCGCGCCCGCGCCGATGGTGACGCCGTCGAGGTCGGCCAGGCTGCCCGCGGGTGAGTCGGCGAGCACGACGATCACCGAGGTCAGGTCCTGGTCGGTGTCACGCATGACCGCCGAGCGCACCGTCCGCCCGTGCGCGGCGGCGAGCCGCTCGGTGCGGACCCACGCCAGCGGAGAGTTCCAGGCCGCGTGGATGTGGCCGGCGACGAGGTCGTCGACCTGGCGCTCGTAGTTCGAGTACAGGACGTAGTCGAAGTCGAAGCCCTGGGTGCGGAACCAGTTCCGGAACCCCTCCCAGATGGTGACGACCTTCGGGTCATAGGCGACCCCTCCCATGACCAGGGTCATCAGGCACCTCCGAACAGCGGAAGACCGAGCGTGGCGCGCCCGACGAAGTCGTGGAGGGCTTCGGTGGTCGGGGCCATGACCCGCGACGCGAGGGCGTCGCGGTAGCGACGCTCGATGCCGAGCTCCTTGCGGAACGCGGCACCTCCGCACAGCCGCATGACACCGTCGCCGACAGTGGCGGCGGCTTCGCCGGCCACCGCCTTGACCTGCAGCACCCGCAGGGTCGCGTCGGCTCGCCCGTTGCTCACCGCCGCCAGCGTGTCGGCCAGGAACGCCCGGGTCTGGTCGACCCGCGTCCGCAGGGCGGCGAACTCCAACCGTTTCGCGGGCTGCTCGGCGAGGGTCTGGCCGAGGTGCTCGAAGCGCGTGGTGGTGAGGTGGGTGGCCGCCTCGTCGACCAGGGCCTCCATGAGGCCCAGCGACACCGCGGCGTTGCCGATCAGGAAGGTCGGGAGGACCGCACCGAGGGCGATGTCCAGGCCGGCTCCGTCGTCACCGAGGCGAGCCGACGCCGGCACGACGGCGCCGTCGGCCACCATCGGCCGCGAGGCGTTGCCCCGGAGACCGAACCCGTCGAACTCCCCGGCCACGCGGACGCCATCGGTGTCCCGCGGGACCAGCCACATCGTCATCGGTCCTTCGGCGGCCACCGGACGGCTCGACCAGACGTAGCTGTCGGCCTCTCCTGCCGAGGTGACCCAGCTCTTCTCGGCGTCGAGGCGCACGGCGTCGCCCGCGTCCGTCGCGCTGCTCACCGGTGCCCAGAAGTGGCTGCGTGAGCCACGCTCCGAGAAGGCCAGGGTGCTCAGGTGCTCGCCGGCCGCGATCGCGCGACGGACGTCCTCGGGGCCGTGCGGCTCGATGACCGAGACCGCCGCGAAGTGCATCAGCACGATCATCGCCGTGGACGCGTCGGCCCGAGCGATCTGCTCGAGCACCGCTGCGACGTCGACGAGCGACCCCCCGGTCCCGCCGAGGTCGGGCGAGCTGAGCAGGCCCAGGGTGCCCGAACCGGCGAGGGCCTCGATGTCCGCCCGGGGGAACGTCCCGGACCGGTCGATCTCGAGGGCACCGGGCGCGATGGTGCGGGCGACGACGTCCTCGAGGGTGTCCAGGGACGGGTCAGCGGCGGTGGTCAAGGGCGCTCCTTCTCGTGTGACGGGGCGATCGCCAGCGAGGCACACGGCGGAACAGCACGACGGCGCCCCCTCCGGGCCGAGGCGCCACCCGGTGGCGCCGGTCACATCGTTGGTCGCCCGAGGGCCGAGGGCAAGAGCAGTGATCAGGGCCGAAGGGCCACGGCACCCGTTCGGCCGCAGGTGTACGGTTTCTCCCGTCTTTCCAGGAACAATGGAGAATCGTTGCGCGCGAAGACACTCCTGTTCGAGCAGTTCGCCCTCGTGGGGAAGGGCCTGGCCCATCCCGCGCGACTCGAGCTGCTCGATCTGCTGGCCCAGAGCGAGTACGCCGTCGAGCCCCTGGCTGCCGCCGCCGGGCTGCCGCTGTCGACCGCCTCGGCGCACCTGAAGACGCTCAGGTCGGCGCAGCTGGTGACCACCCGGCGGGAGGGGACCCGCGTCGTCTACGCGCTGGCCGGCGACGACGTGGCGGCTCTGCTGGCGCGTCTGCGGGAGGTCGCCGACGCCCGCGTCGACGGTGTCGCGGTGGCCCGCCGCGCCTACCTGCGCCTCGTTCCGGCCGGGGCCGGGGAGGCCGATCCCGCCTGGCGGGAGATCGGCCACGACGAGCTGCTGAGCCGTGTCCGGCAGGGGCGGGCCGTCGTGCTCGACGTGCGTCCGGCGCGCGAGTACGAGGCCGGTCACATCCCCGGCGCGGTGCACATCCCGGCCGACGAGCTCGCGACGCGCATCGACGAGCTGCCCGACACCGAGATCGTGGCGTACTGCCGTGGCGAGTACTGCGTGCTGTCCTACGACGCGGTCCGCCTGCTCACCCGGCAGGGGCGCACAGCGATCCGCCTCGCGGCGGGGATGCTCGAGTGGCGGCTGGCCGGCCGTCCCGTCGAGACCTCGGCCGCGTAGGGCGACGACCGTGTCTACCCGCGGCTCGCAGGTCCCGGCCGAGCACTGGGAATCGATCTACCGCGACCGGTCGAGTGACGAGCTCTCGTGGTCCCAGGCCGCGCCGGCGACGTCGTTGCAGGTGATCGACGAGCTCGGGGTCGACCCCGGCGAGGCCGTCGTCGACGTCGGTGCGGGAGAGAGCGCCCTGGTGGACGCCCTCCTCGCGCGCGGGCACCGGCGCCTGACGATCCTCGACGTCGCCCACGGGTCCCTGGAACGCGCGCGGACGCGCCTGCAGACGGTCCCGGGCGCGTCATCCGTCGACTGGGTCGTCCACGACGTGCTGACGTGGACGCCGCCCGTGGCCTTCGGTCTCTGGCACGACCGGGCCGTGTTCCACTTCCTCACGGAGCCCGACGACCGGAGGGCCTACGTCGACGTCGCGACCCGCGCCGTGGCGCCCGGCGGGTTCCTGGTCGTCGCGACCTTCGGAGCCGACGGGCCCGAGCGGTGCTCGGGTCTGCCGGTGCAGCGGTACGACACCGAGGCCCTGGCCGCCCAGTTCGCCCCGGAGTTCCTCCCCGTCACCTCGCGGGCCCAGTCCCACCGCACGCCGTGGGGTGCGGTCCAGCCGTTCACCTGGCTCGCGACGCGTCGCCGACCGTCGTCATGACGGACCCGCGCCTCGACGAGGACGGGTCGTGGTGCCGGGCGCTGGCCCGACTGAGCGGTGAGGTCGTCGAGCTCGGGTGCCACGACGGGCGCAACTTCGAGCTCTACTCCCCGGCGGTCACGGGTGTGCACGCCTTCGAACCCGATCCCTCACCACGCCATCGCGCCAGGGCCGCCGCCGCCTGGGCGGCCACGCCGGTCTGGGTGCGGGACGACCCGGTCGAGGCCCTCCCCCTGGACACCGCCAGCATCGACGGGGCGGTGCTCCACCTGCTGCTGAGCCGGCGACCGGAACCCACAGCGGTCGTGGCGGAGCTCGCGCGAGTCGTCCGCGTCGGCGGCACCCTCGTGTTCGCCGAGCCGGCGGGGCCCGGCAACGGCGACCCTCTGGCCATCGTGCGCTGCGGCGGGTTCACGGTCGACACGTGGCGCGCCCAGGACCCGGCCGGCCTCCGTGTGCTGGGCAGCGCGACACGGGCGACGCGATGACCAGCCCGAGGCGCTCAGCGCAGGGCGGCCGCCACGGCACGCACGACGGCGAGCGCGTCGTGGACTCCGTTGTCGAGGCCCTTCTCGAAGTCGTCACCCGCGGTCGCCATCGTGTTGGTGATGTGCGCGAGACACACCACACGCGCTCCGCTCGCGGTGGCGTAGGCGTAGAGGGAGGCCGCTTCCATCTCGACGCACGCGATCCCCTCGTGCTCCGCCGCTGCGATCGCGGACGCGGTCTCGCGATAGGGGGCGTCGGTCGTCCACGAAGAGCCTGTGAGGACCGGCTCGGGGAGGTGATCGAACGCGCCGTCCAGGCCTTTCACGAGCCCGTCGTCGACGCGGCTCCAGCGGGCCGGCGGCACGTAGTGGGCACTGGTGCCCTCATCGCGCAACGCCCGGTCGATGAGCACGACGTAGGGCGTGGCGCCCAACGGCGTGATCTGTCCCGCCGAGGTCACGCTGACGAGGAGCTCGCAGCCGGAGGCGGCGAGCTGCTCGGCGACCAGCACCGCGAACGAGCCTCCGACCGCCATGCCGACGACGCCGACCTCGATACCGTCGAGATCGACCGACCACATCTCGGTGTGGTAGCAGGCCCAGCCCGCATGCCGGGTTCCTCGTCCGCTCTCCGCGAGGTGGCGGACGACGTCCCCGTCGGGGTCGAGCATGCACACCTCGGGGACGGCGAGAGAGCTGAGGCCCTTCTGGCGGCGTGCCTCACGGAGGAGGTTCGCCGGCTCGAACAGCGACGGCGCCTCGTAGTCCTTCGCGGCGAGGAGCGGGAACCCTTCGGGACTCGTCACGCCCGCATCACAGCACCACGACAGCGCACTCCGCAGTCCGGACGCGATCAGGGTTGGGAACAGCCACCGCGGCCGAACCACGCAGGGCGCGGCGACGAACGCCGACGTACACCGCCGTCACGGGCCTCTGCGTACCGTCACGGCGAATCGACCTCGGAGGTCACCCACGATGCGGCCGATCAGGCTTCTGTTCCTGCTCGTCGCGGCCCTGGCCATGGTCACCGCGTGTTCCACCTCGGCGGCACCGCCGTCCGCAGCCCCCGCCGGCTCCGGCTCGAGCGCCCTCGACTTCAACTCCAGGACGCTCGCCGGCGCCGAGTTCACCGGCCAGAGCCTGGCCAACAAGCCCGCGGTGCTGTGGTTCTGGGCCCCGTGGTGCTCGACGTGCCAGGCCGAAGCACCCACGATCGGCCAGGCCGCGGCCCAGCACCCCAACGTCACCTTCATCGGGGTGGCCGCCCTCGACCAGGTCCCGGCGATGAACCGGTTCGTCGCCACCTACCGGCTCGGCGGCTTCACCCACCTCGCGGACACCGACACCTCGGTGTGGCGGCACTTCGGGGTCACCGAGCAGCCGGCGTTCGCCTTCATCGCGCCGAACGGCTCCGTCGAGGTGGTCAAGGGCACCATGTCGGAGCCCGACCTCGCGCAGCGTCTCGACGCCCTGACGCGGGCCTGACACCGAGTCCGGACAGCCCGTCCATGGACTCCTCGCTGCTGGCCTTCGCCCTGGCCGCCGGTCTGGTCGCGGCGCTCAACCCCTGCGGCTTCGCGATGCTGCCGGCCTATCTCGCACTCGTCGTCCTCGGCAACGACCCGGCCGCGTCAGCCCGCGGACGCGGGGGTGTGGTGGGGCGCGCTCTGGTGGCCACCGCCCTGATGGCCCTGGGATTCCTGGTCGTCTTCGGCACCTTCGGTGTCGTCATCGCTCCCTTCGCCTCATCGCTGCAGCGGTACCTGCCCGCGGTCACGGTCGTGATCGGCGTCGTGATGGTGGTCATCGGGGTCTGGCTGCTGACCGGCCGGGAGCTCACCGGCCTGCTCCCGCGCACGGGGCGTGGAGCGCCGACCGGGCGGCTCGGGTCGATGTTCGGCTACGGCGTGGCGTACGCGATCGCCTCGCTCTCGTGCACGATCGGGCCCTTCCTGGCCGTGACCACCTCGTCCTTCGCCACCGGGTCGTTCCTCGGTGCGGTGGGTGGCTTCGTGGCCTACGGCCTGGGCATGGCGCTCGTGGTCGGCGTGCTGGCCGTGACGGTCGCGCTCGCCGGCTACGGCGCCGCCACCCGTGCCCGACGCCTGCTCCCCTACGTCAACCGGGTGGCCGGCGCCCTGCTGGTGCTCGTCGGGCTGTACGTGGGCTACTACGGGGTGTACGAGCTGCGCCTGTTCTTCGGAGGCGGCAGTGCCCGGGACCCGGTGGTCGGTGCCGCGGGCGCGATCCAGCAGACGCTCTCCGGCTGGGTCGATGCCCTCGGCGCCCTCCCCCTCGTCGCCGCACTGGTCGTCCTGGTCGCCGGTGCAGCCCTCGTGCAGCGGCGACGCCACACATCACCGAAGAAAGTCGAGGCAGGCACGGCGACCGAACCGCCTCCCGGTCCCTGACGAACGCCGGCGGACCTCTCCACGGAGGAGCATCGGACCGACCCGAGAGTGGCTCGACCGCCCCACCCACAGCGGGCAGCCGCCCGCCGATCAAGAAGGACCCGACGCGATGTCCGACACCGCCACCACCGCACAGGCACCCACCACCGCCACGCCCGGCTACCGCCTCATGGCTGGCTGCTTCGCCGCCCTGCGGATCTTCATGGGCCTGGTGTTCCTGAGCAACGGCCTCGCCAAGGCGTTCGACGTCGGGCTCTACAACTGGGGCTTCATCAATTTCAACCTCATCACCGCCGGGACCGCTCAGGCCATCGCCGGCGGCGCCGCCCAGGCCACGTACATCACGCCACTGGCCGCGCTCTACCAGGGCCTGGTCCTGCCCAACTGGGCCTTCTTCGGACCCTTCCTGACCGCGACCGAGATCGCGATCGGCCTCGGGCTGCTCTTCGGTGTCGCGACCCGGCTCGCGGCGGTCGGCGGGCTGCTCCTGCTGACCCCGATCTGGCTGATGCTCCTGCCGACCGGGGGCTACCTGTGGGAGTACCCCTCGGAGGACATCATGCCGCTGGTCCTGCTGGCCATCGTGCCCGCGGGCCGGGTCGCGGGCCTCGATCGTGTCCTCGCGCCCCGTTTCCGTCAGCGGTGGCCGTTCTGATGCGCCGACATGGCCCGACGGGCGGCTCGACTCCTCCACCGCCGACGTGAAGGATCAAGACAGGGTGTTCCCGGACCGACAGATGGTGAGCCGATGACGACGATCGCCCGCGTGGAGCTGGACCAGGTCCCGTTGCTGGCACGCCCCTACTTCGCCGACGGCGACCCGGGCCCGATCGTGCGATCGCTCGCCCAGGTGCCCGAACTGCTCACCGTCGCGCTGCCCTTCATCGGAGCGGCGCTGGGCCCGTCGGCGATCAGCTTCCGCGCCAAGGAGATCGTCATCGTCCGCACCTCGGCGCTCGCCGGGTGTCGGTTCTGCGTCCAGACCCACGCCGTCGTGGCCCTCGAGGCCGGTCTCACGTCGGACGAGGTCGCGGCGCTCCAGTCGTGTGGACCGACGGACGCGGCGTTCCACGATCCGCGTGAACGAGCGCTCCTGCGCTGGATCGACGTGGTGGCCGGTGGGGGCCCGGTCTCCGACGAGGAACGGGCGGCCGTGCTGCGGTCCTGGTCCGACCACGAGGTCGTCGAGCTGACCGCCGTGGTCGGCGCGACCCTCATGCTCAACCGTTACGCCACCGCGCTGGCCCTCCCGACCGCGCCCGAAGCCGTCGAGCGGCTTGCCCAGGAGGGACTGTTGTGAGCACCGAGACCACCGACTCCGTGCCGGCCGAGGCCGGCCCGATCGCGCGCGCCGTCGCGGACGGCGTGCTGCCGGGCCGCGTGTGGATGTACGCGAACTACCACTGCAACATCCAGTGCACCTACTGCCTCACCGAGTCCGGGCCGAAGGTCACGCAGCGCGCGCTCTCCCCCGAGACGATGCTGGCGGTCGGTGAGCAGGCCAGGGCGCTGGGCTTCACCGACCTCGGTGTCACCGGCGGTGAGACCTTCCTGATGCCGCACATGCCCGACACGCTCGCGGCGCTCTCGGCGAACCTCCCCGTGGTGGCCCTGACGAACGGCACGCTCTTCAGTCGCCGGCTCCTGGGCAAGGTCGAGCACCTCGCCGATTGCGACGTCGCCCTGCAGATCTCACTCGACCGGCCGGACGCGGACGTCAACGACGAGATGCGCGCCCCGGACAACTTCCGCAAGGTCACGCAGGCCATCCCGGACCTCGTGGAGCGCGGGATCACGGTGCGGATCGCCACCACCGTCGAGTCGATCGAGGACAACGAGCTCGACCGGCTCTGCGCGCTGCACCGTGACCTGGGCGTGCCCGACTCCGAGCACATCATCCGACCGATCGTGCGCCGCGGACGCGCCGACACCGAGGAACTCGGAGTCGAGGCAGCGGCGTCCGACCTGCCCTCGGAACTGACGATCACCGACGACGGCGCGTTCTGGGGTCCCTTCGGACCCACCGTCAAGGACGGCGTCCTCGACACGGACCTCCTGGTCACCCGGACCACGTTGCCGCTGGAGACGCCTGCGACCGCCCTGCTCGGGCTGATCGAAGGGCGACCGCAAGGAGCGGACTCCACGCTCAACATCAGATGAGCGTGAGGCTCAGCGTCCGGTCGGGCGCTCCGTTCCGTCCCCGCCGATCCTCGGCCGGGAACGAGGAGTCGTGGTCATCCCGGCGGGCCACGACGTCGGTGCCGGCCACTCCCGAGCGACGGCTGGACCCGGCTCGCGTCGGTCTGGTCGGCCCGTGGGCGTCACCGCACGCTGCGACGGACACCTGCGCTGGTTGCGTCGACGAGCGCTGTCAGGACGACCACGACGGCCAGCGTCGTCAACGAGGCGGCGTAGTCGAACGAGGTCAGCTGATCGTTGAGCAGCAGTCCGAGCCCGCCCGCGCCGACCACACCCACGACGACCGTCTCGCGGATGGTGACCTCCCAGCGGTAGAGCCCGAACGCCACGAAGCGAGGAGCGACAGCCGGGACGACGGCGTAGACCGAGACGGCGGCCCCCGAGGCGCCGGCGGCCTGCAGCGCCTGTTGAGGTCGCCGCTCGAGGTTCTCCACCGACTCCGCCATGAGGCGTCCGAGGATGCCCAGGGTGTACACCCCGAGCGCCATCGCGCCGGGCAGGAGGCCGGGGGCCATCACGAAGAGGAACAACAGCGCCCACACCGGCGGCGGGAGAGCGCGCAGCACGATGAGCACGGCGCGGGTGGCGACGACGCGAACGCGTCGTCCGATCGTCGGCGCCCCGGTGCTCGCGGCCGGGAACGCGAGGACTGCTCCCCCGGCGACGGCCAGCACGATGGCGAGGACCGACATCGCGACGGTGATCAGCGCTGCCACCACGAGCTCGAAGACCGGGACGTCGAGGGTGGGCGGCCACGCGTCGGTCACGATCTGGCCGGCGAGCCGCCAGGTGTCCGCGGCGACCAGGACCGAGAGGTCGAGCTGCACCCACCACAGGGAGAACAGCCCCAGGACCAGCGCGGCCACGAGCGAGCCACGGATCACCGGGTTACCGGGTCGGGCTCCTGACGCGCGGCGGCGTCGGACCGCGGAGCTCCAGACGTCGGTCGCGGCGCTGAGCACGATCAACGCGTAGAGCACCGTCCAGACCTCACGGTAGTTCAGCGTCTGCAGGCTGAGCGCGAGCTGGAAGCCCAACCCGCCGGCCCCGATGAGCCCGAGGATCGCCGCGCTGCGGATGGCGCACTCGAAGCGGTAGAAGCCGTAGGAGAGAAGGTCCGACCAGGCGACCGGCAGCAGGGTGTGGAGCAGGGCGATGGCCCGCGGAGTGCCCGCCGCGAGCGCTGCCCGATAGGGACGCCGAGGGCTCTCGTCGAGCAGCTCGGAGAACACCTTGGCCGTCACCGCGCCGAACGGGATGCCGATCGCGAGGACCGCCACCAGCGGGGTGAGGCCGAGAACGCTGAGGAACACCAGGCCCCAGATCACCTCGTGGATGGCGCGGGGCAGCACGAGGGTCCCGCGGACGGCGATCCAGCCCGCCGTGGCCCGCCGGCGCGCGGCGCCGTGCCGTCCCTCGAGCCACCAGACCTCGGAGGAGAGGATGCCGCCGACGAACCCCAACACCACGCTGACGACGGTGCCCAGGACGGCATAGGCCACCGTCGTGACCGCCGCGGAACCGACCACCGCCAGGAACGCTCCGTCGGTGCTCGGCGTCGTCGCGGCGCCGAGGAAGTCGGTGACGAGGGTGAAGCCCTCGGGCCGCACGAGGGGGCCCGGAGTCCAGGCGAGGGCGCCGAGGGAGGCGATGAGCAGCACGAGTCCGACGCCCGACCACCACCGGGCCCCGCGCCGGCCGGTGCCGGCCACAGCGCCGGCGGCCTCCCGCAGCTCGACGGGTGGGAGCGTCGAGGCCTCACGCGACTCGAGGGTGTCGGTCATCCCACCAGGCCCGGTGAGTCCGGGGCCGCGTAGAGCTCCTCGACGTCTCCGGTGGACACGGCGTCGGGGGGTCGGTCGAACACGATGTGTCCGTCCCGCAGGGCGACGATGCGCTGGAAGCGACTGAGCGCCATGTCGACGTCGTGGAGGCTCGTGACGAGCGTGGTGCCGGCCTCGGCGCTGATCTCGTTGAGGAGATCGATGACCTCGGCGCCCAGGCGAGGATCGAGGCTCGCGATCGGCTCGTCGGCGAGGATCGCCTGCGGTTGCTGGACGAGGACCCGCGCGAGCGCGACCCGCTGCTTCTGCCCCCCCGAGAGGGTCACCGTCCGCGCCTCGAGCTTGTCCGCGATCCCGACCCGCTCCAACGCGTGGCGGACCTCGTCGATCCCGCGGGGGCGGACGAGCGAGTACGCCGCCTTCCAGAACGGCCAGTACCCGAGCCGTCCGGCGTTGACGTTGTGGACGACTCGGAGCTGCTCCACCAGGTCGAACTGCTGGTAGACGGTCCCGACCTGTCGACGTGTACGCCGGGCAGCCCGCGTCCGCGTCCGCGCGAAGTCGCAGCCCAGCGTGGTCGCCGTGCCGTCGGTCGGCAGGGCCGTGCCGTTGAGCAGGGCGATCAGGCTCGACTTGCCCGCTCCGCTCGGCCCGATGACGGCGACGCGCTCACCGGCGGAGATCTCCAGGTCACACCCTCGGAGCGCGGTGACCCCGGGGTAGCTGAGGCCGGCGCCCTCGAGCGTGAAGACCGCCGTCACTGCACCAGGCCCAGGGACCGGCCGACCTGCTCGACCTGGTCGTAGTTCTGCGGCTGGGTGGGGATGAACGACCCCGCGCCGAACAGGTCGAGGATGTTCTTGTCGACCGGGTCCGAGGGACGCAGGCCGAGGAGCGCGTCGCGGATGCGGGACGTCGCGCCCGCACCCAGCTCGTCGTCGATGTCGGGCCGCGCGAGCCAGTGGTAGTCGTGGTACGTCGGGGTTCGGAAGATCTCCCGGACCTTCGTCGTGTCGACCTGGCCCGCCGCGACCCGCTGGTCCCACACCGACGAGTTCAAGGCCCCGACTTCGTACGCACCCGACGTCACGACCGCGATGGTCGCGTCGTGGGAACCGGAGAAGCCTGACGGCCCGCGGAACGCGTTGGGACCGACGCCGGCCTGGTCCAGGAAGAACTGGGGCATCAAGCGCCCCGAGGTCGAGGACTCGCTGCCGAAGGTCAGGCTGCGCCCGCCCACGCTGCGGAGGCCGGCGACGTCAGCGACCGGCGCGATCCCGGAGGCGGTCGTGGCGACGAAGACGCTGCGGAAGCGCTCGTCGACGTCGCGCTGGGCCAGCGGCACAGAGCCCGGCACCTGTTGTCGGGCCTGCACTCCCGTGAGACCGCCGAAGAACACCATGTCGAGGTCGCCTCGCCGGTAGGCCGTCACCGAGGCCGCATAGTCGGTCAGCGGGACGTACCGCACCGGGAACCCCAGCGTGCCGGTGAGCCGCTCGGCGAGTGCGCCGTAGAGGCGCTGCAGCTTCTGCGGGTCCTGGTCCGGGATCGCACTGATCACGAGTTCCCGGGGCTCGGCGCCCCCGCCGCAGGCGGCGGTGAGCGCTGCGGTCAGGACGAGAACGATCACGGCAAGAACGCGGCGCACGTCGTTGTACCTCCGGTGGTCCGACGATCTCTCGGGACGGATCGTCGGATACGTACGGTTCGGCTCGGGAAACGGTTCGGCCCTGCCGCTTCTCGAGCGGTGTCGGGGGCGCGGGTCAGACTGTGGACGGAGACCCGGCTGATCCTGAGCGCGTCCGGGCGGGCGCGCGAACGGTGGGTGGTGGACGTGTCCGAGTACACGGTGAGGGTGACGGGGCAGCCGCACGTGCGGGCGACACCGGACTGGGTCCGTCAGCCTCTGGCCCGGTTGGCATGGATGGAACACGCCTGGTCTGGGTCTACCTCGAGCGCGGGAAGTCCCCGGAGATGCACGGGGCCCGCTGCGCGCTCGCGTGGCGACCCGTACCCCGCACGGGCGGTGTTGGCCTCGCGTCCACGGGAGAGCACGACGTAGAGGGCGTTGAGTTCGGTGCGAGGCGTGACCACAGGGTGAGCGCTCCAGACGGTGGCACCCTCGGCGGCGTGCACGGTGCTCGCGTACGACAGCGTCAGGTCCGCGGCCACGTCATTCGGGTGGGAGCACGAGCCGCTCGGCCTCTGTCGGGGCGTCCGTGCTGGTGGGTCGCCATCTCGTGCCACGAACTGTGCCACGAGCCTCGGACTCTTACCGTACGAAGCGGTGTCTTGGCTGGTCAGCGTGGTGGAGACGAAGGGAATCGAACCCTCAACCCCCGCCTTGCAAAGGCGGTGCTCTGCCAATTGAGCTACGTCCCCTGAGGGGATCAGGACGGGGCGGTGGGCCTCGTCGCGTCGGCCCAGACCTCGCGGGTCGGGGCCTGGTCCCGGTGCCGTCGCACGAGGAGAGCGGCCCCGGCGGCCAGGGCGAGCGCCATGAGCGTCTTCACCGCACCCCTCTCGTCGACGACCTGGCCACGGTACCGCAGCGCCCGGCCGTCCCCGTCTGCTCGCGTCGCACGCCTCCCGCGGGGTAGGAACCGTGCCGACGAACTCGAGGACGGGAGCGCGGATGGGCGCGACGGGGCGGGCCTACGTGGTGGGCACGTTCGACACCAAGGGCGAGGAGCTCGGCTACGTGGCCGGGCTCCTGCGGGACGCGGGGCACGCGGTGACCACGGTCGACGTGGGCACCAGCGACCCGGACGCCGACGCCGCCGACGTCGGCCCCCGCGAGGTGGCGGGTGACGACGCGTTCACCGGCGACCGCGGGAGCTCGGTGGCGGCGATGAGCGCGGCGCTGGAGCGCTGGCTCCCCGCCCGCGAGGACGTCGCGGGCGTCCTCGCCCTCGGCGGCTCGGGCGGGACGGCGATCGTGACGCCCGCGCTGCAGCGACTGCCCGTCGGCGTCCCCAAGTTCGTGGTCTCGACCGTGGCCTCGGGCAACGTCGCGCCGTACGTGGGGGCGGTCGACATGACCCTGATGTACTCGGTCACCGACGTCGCCGGGCTCAACCGCATCAGCCGCCGTGTGCTCGCCAACGCCGCGCACGCGCTCGGCGGGGCGATCGGCGCGCCGGAACCGCCGGCGTCGGACAAGCCCGCGCTCGGGCTCACGATGTTCGGCGTGACGACCCCCTGCGTCACCGCGGTGACCGAGGCCGTCAGTGACCGGTTCGACTGCCTGGTCTTCCACGCCACCGGCACCGGCGGGCGGGCCATGGAGAAGCTCGTCGACGACCGGCTGGTCGAGGCCGTCGTCGACGTCAGCACCACCGAGATCGCCGACCTCGTCGTCGGCGGCGTCATGGCCGCCACCGAGGACCGCCTCGGGGCGATCGCCCGGACCGGCGTCCCGTGGGTCGGCTCGGTCGGCGCCCTGGACATGGTCAACTTCGGCGCGCCGGACACCGTGCCCGAGCAGTTCCACGGGCGCACCCTCTACGAGCACAACGCCCAGGTGACGCTGATGCGCACGACGCCCGACGAATGCCGCACCGCCGCCGAGTTCCTCGCCGACGCACTGAACGCCTGCCCGGGTCCGGTGCGCCTCGTGCTCCCCCTCGGCGGCGTCTCGGCCCTCGACGCCCCCGGCATGCCCTTCGCCGACGCCGAGGCGGACGCCGCGCTGTTCGACACCCTGCGCGAGCGGTTCCGCCGGACCGACGAGCACCGCCTCGTCGAGAGCCCCCACCACGTCAACGACCCCGAGTTCGCCGCGACGCTGGTCGCCGAGCTCGAGGAGATCACCGGAGGACGCCCGTGACCCCCACCCGCACCGAGATCCTCGAGCGCCTGCGCGCGAAGGTCGACCGGGGCGAGCCGATCGTCGGCGGTGGCGCCGGCACCGGCCTGTCCGCACGGTGTGAGGAGGAGGGCGGTATCGACCTCATCGTCATCTACAATTCCGGCCGCTACCGGATGGCAGGACGCGGTTCGCTCGCCGGATTGCTGGCCTACGGCAACGCCAACGACATCGTCGTGGAGATGGCGCGCGAGGTCCTCCCGGTGGTGCGCCACACCCCGGTGCTCGCCGGAGTGAACGGCACCGACCCGTTCCTCATCCGCCCGCGCTTCCTGCGCGAGCTGTGCGAGCTCGGGTTCGCCGGCGTGCAGAACTTTCCGACCGTCGGCCTCATCGACGGCACCTTCCGGGTGAATCTCGAGGAGACGGGGATGGGATTCGACCGGGAGGTCGAGCTCATCGCCGCCGCACACGACGCGGATCTGCTGACGACGCCCTACGTGTTCTCCCCGGACGACGCCCGCGCCATGACCGAGGCCGGTGCCGACGTCGTCGTGTGCCACATGGGCCTGACCACCGGCGGGTCCATCGGCGCGCAGACCGCGAAGTCGCTGGACGACTGCGTCGCCCTCGTCGACGAATGGGCCGCCGCCGCCCGCGAGGTCCGCGACGACGTCCTCGTGCTCGTCCACGGCGGGCCCGTCTCGTCCCCCGACGACGCCGCCCACGTCCTGTCCCGCGCGCGCACCTGCCACGGCTTCTACGGCGCCAGCAGCATGGAGCGCCTGCCCACCGAGCAGGCGCTCACGGCCACGACCCGGGCCTTCGTCGCCCTGCGCCCCACCCACGACCCCGAGGAGGGCCCCTGATGCCCGACGTCACCACCAGCTCCGTCGTTCCCGCCGACGCCGAGGCCGTCTGGCGCGTCGTGCGCGACTTCGACGGCCTCCCGACCTGGCACCCCGGCATCAGCGCCAGCGAGCTCGAGGACGGCGCTCGCACCGACCAGGTCGGCGCCGTGCGCCACCTGACGCTCGGCGACGGCGGCACGGTGCGCGAACGGCTCGTCGCCCTCGACGACCGCGAACGGCGGCTCACGTACTCCATCCTCGAATCGCCGTTCCCGGTGCGGGACTACCGGTCGACGATCCGGGTCCTGCCGGTGACCGCGAGCGGGGAATGTGTCGTGACGTGGTCGGTGTTGTTCGACTGCGACCTCGACGACGCCGACCGCCTCTCTACGCTGTTCGGCCGCGATGTGTTCGGCACCGGACTGAGCGGTCTGGTCTCGTATTTCTCCCCCGGCGAGTGATGTCCGCAGCACGAATCGAGTGCGCTGCGAACACCACGCCATTCCTTTGCTAATGTTGCGCACGACGGCCGGAATGCCACCGCGTCGGCGCACAGCAGTGAAGGAGTACGTCCCCCCATGGCGCAGAAGACCATCGTCACCCTCGTCGACGACCTCACCGGTGAAGAGGCCGAGGACATCAGCACCGTCGAGTTCGCTCTCGACGGCGTGACCTACGAGATCGACCTCGACGAGAAGAACAGCAGCAAGCTCCGCGACGCCCTCGCGGAGTACGTCGCGGCTGCGCGCCGCACGGGTGGCCGACGCGCGAGCAACGGCCGCCGACGTTCGAGCGGCGGCGCGGGCACGGGCACGCCGCGGGCGACGTCGCCCGGCGGCTACGACCGCGAGACGTCGAAGCAGATCCGCGAGTGGGCCAAGGGCCAGGGCTTCGAGGTGTCCGACCGCGGCCGCGTTCCCAACAACGTGGTCGAGGCCTGGGAGGCCCAGCGCAAGGGGTCCGACCACTCGGCCGCCTTCTCGGGATGACCGACCGGGCGCACCAACGACGACGGCCCCGGAGCGTGCTGCTCCGGGGCCGTCGTGCGTGGGGAGTGGGCCCAGCTGGATTTGAACCAGCGACCTCGTCGTTATCAGCGACGCGCTCTAACCAACTGAGCTATGGGCCCTCGCGAGGTGCGGTCGCCAGGTTACCGGAGTGGCAGCGCCCGCCGTGCACGGGGATGCGGCTCCCGGCACGACTCACTCGCGCTCGGCGAGGGTCACCTCGATACCGCCCGCGACGTCGGCGGAGATGTTGTAGATGAACGCCGAGACGCTGGCCAGCGCGGTGAACAGGATGATGTTCACGACGCCGATCACCGCGGCCACGCCGAAGACCCCGCCCGCGGTGATGAGCTCGCCACCGCCCCCGGAGTCGGACGTGAGGTCCTGGTAGGTGCCGTTGAGCTGCGCCCACACGCCCATGCCGTCGAGCACCGCGTAGAGCACGCCGACCGCGAACATCCACACGAAGAACAGGGCGACGCCGAGCACGAGCGCGAGCTTGAGCACCGACCACGGGTCGAAGCGGCGCACCTGCAGGCTCGCCCGCCGCGGGGCCTTGCCGCTGCGCGGACGCGCCGATGCGAGGTCGGCGACGTCGTCGGGCTCGCGGCGGCCCTCCTCGGCGTCCTCGCGGGGTCGCAGCCCGAGCTGGTCGGGCGAGAGCTGGTTGGTGGGCGCGTCGATGCCCGACGAGCCGGACGTGCCGCCGCCGTCGGTGGTGCCGCCCGGCCGGGCCGCGCCGGACGCGGGCGCCGTGCGCGAGGCGACGGTGATGCCTCCCGAGGGCGGGTTGGAGCCCTCGTGCGGGTGGCTCCCGGGGCCCTGCGGGCCGGCCGGGGGCCCGCCGGGACGGGGGAACGGACCCGAGGGCGGGTGGTGCCCGCCGGGAGCGCCCGGGCCGCCGCGGCCACCAGGACCACCGGGACCACCCGGCCCCCCGAGGCGCGGCTGGCCGCCGGCCGGGGTCGGCGGCCCGGTCGGACGCGGACCCGGACGGCCTCCGCCGGGTGCCGGGCTCGCGGCCGCGCCGCCCCGCTGCCAGGGCGGCGGCGGACCGGCCGACCCGCCGCCCGACGACGACTCCGACGGGGCCTCCGCGGAGTCCGACTCCGCGGCGGCGGTGCCGTCGCCGGCCTCACCGTCGTCGACCGCCGCCACCCGCGTCGTGGCGTCCTGCCCGCCGGCCGGCTCCTCCGTGCTCGTCCGCGTGCCACCGGGGGCGTCCGCGGACGACGCAGCGGGACCCGGCTCGTCCGGCTTCTTCGGTGTGCTCACGACAGGGCTCGTCTCGTCGTTCGGTGACGGGTCGGGGGACCGTCAGGCGTGGTCAGGTGCGCGTCACGCGTCGGGCGCCGAGGAACCCGCACCGCCCGCGTCGGGGTCGGCGGCGTTCTCGGCGTTGCGGGCGATGGCGAGCAGGGTGCCACCCTCGCCCAGGTTCATCAGGCGCACGCCCTTGGTCTGGCGGCCCGCCTTGCGGACCTCCTTGGCGGTCGTGCGGATGACCCCACCGCTCGTCGTGATCGCGTACAGCTCGTCGTCGAGCTCGACGATGAGTGCGCCCACGAGCGTCCCGCGACGGCGGTCGTACTGCAGCGTGAGCACGCCCTTGCCGCCCCGGTTCTGCACCGGGTACTCGTCGATCGGCGTGCGCTTGGCGTAGCCGCCGCCGGTGGCGACGAGGAGGAAGGTCCCCGCGCGCACCACCCCGAGCGAGAGCAGCTCGTCGCCACTGTTGAAGCGCATTCCCGTCACGCCGGAGGTGGCGCGGCCCATGGGGCGCAGCGCGTCGTCGGTGGCCGTGAAGCGGATCGACTGGCCCTCGGCGGAGACGAGCAGCAGGTCGTCCTGGTCGGCGCAGAGCACGGCCCCGACGAGCTCGTCGTTCTCGCGCAGGTTGATGCCGATGAGGCCGCCGGAACGGTTGGAGTCGAAGTCGGTCAGCCGCGACTTCTTCACCAGCCCGGACTTCGTCGCCAGCACCAGGTACGGGCTGACCTCGTAGTCCTTGATGTGCATGACCTGGGCGATCTGCTCCTCGGGCTGGAACGCGAGGAGGTTCGCCACGTGCTGGCCGCGAGCGTTGCGGTTGGCCTCGGGCAGCTCGTAGGCCTTCGCGCGGTACACCCGGCCCTTGTTGGTGAAGAACAGCAGCCAGTCGTGCGTCGAGCACACGAAGAAGTGGGCGACGAGGTCGTCCTGCTTGAGCGTCGCGCCCTGCACGCCGCGTCCGCCGCGCTTCTGCGCGCGGTACAGGTCGGTCTTGGTGCGCTTCGCGTAGCCGGTGCGCGTGATCGTGACGACGACGTCCTCGACCGCGATGAGGTCGGAGTCGGCGACCTCGCCGTCGTAGCCGACGATGCGGGTCAGGCGCTCGTCGCCGTGCTTCTCGACGATCTCGCCGAGCTCGTCGCGGACGATCTGCCGCTGCCGCTCGGGGCGGGCGAGGATGTCCTCGAGGTCGCGGATCGTCGCCTCGATCTCGGCCAGCTCGTCGATGATCTTCTGGCGCTCGAGGGCGGCCAGGCGGCGCAGCTGCATGTCGAGGATCGCCTGCGCCTGCAGCTCGTCGATGTCGAGGAGCTCGATCAGGCCGGTGCGGGCGACGTCGACGGTCTGCGACGCCCGGATCAGCGCGATGACCTCGTCGAGCGCGTCGAGCGCCTTGACCAGACCGCGCAGGATGTGGGCGCGCTCCTCGGCCTTGCGCAGGCGGTAGCGCGTGCGCCGGACGATGACGTCGATCTGGTGGCGGATCCAGTGCCGGATCATCTGGTCGAGCCGCAGCGTGCGCGGCACCCCGTCGACGATCGACAGCATGTTGACGCCGAAGCTGTACTGCAGCTGGGTGTGCTTGTAGAGGTTGTTCAGCACGACCTTGGCCACGGCGTCGCGGCGCAGCGTGATCACGATGCGGCGGCCCACGCGGTCCGACGACTCGTCGTTGATCTCGGCGATGCCCGCGATGCGCCCGTCACGCACCAGCGTCGCGATCGACTCGATGAGCGAGTCCGGGTTGACCTGGTAGGGCAGCTCGGTGACGACGAGGGTCGTGCGGCCCTTGGCGTCCTCCTCGGCCTCCACCACCGAGCGCATGCGGATCGAGCCGCGCCCGGTGCGGTACGCCGACTCGATGCCGTCGCTGCCGACGACGAGACCGGCGGTGGGGAAGTCGGGGCCCTTGATGAAGCCCATGAGGGCCTCGAGGGTCTCCTCCTCCGAGGCCTCCGGGTTGTCCAACGCCCACGTCGCGCCGGCAGCCACCTCGCGCAGGTTGTGCGGCGGCATGTTGGTGGCCATGCCGACGGCGATGCCGGCGCTGCCGTTGATCAGGAGGTTGGGCACCCGGCCCGGGAGCACGGTGGGCTCCTGGGTGCGGCCGTCGTAGTTGTCGGCGAAGTCGACGGTCTCCTCGTCGATGTCCGCCAGCATGCTCATGGCCAGCGGCGTGAGCCGGCACTCCGTGTACCGCATCGCGGCCGCGGGGTCGTTGCCCGGCGAGCCGAAGTTGCCCTGGCCGTCGATCAGCGGGTAGCGCATCGACCACGGCTGGGCGAGGCGCACGAGCGCGTCGTAGATCGCCGAGTCGCCGTGCGGGTGGTAGTTGCCCATGACGTCGCCGACGACGCGGGCGCACTTGACGTAGCTGCGGTCGGGCCGGAAGCCCGAGTCGTACATCGAGTACAGGACGCGGCGGTGGACCGGCTTGAGCCCGTCCTCCACCAGCGGGAGCGCGCGACCCACGATGACCGACATCGCGTAGTCGATGTAGGAGCGCTGCATCTCCTGCTGGATGTCGACCGGCTCGATGCGGTCGCCGGAACCGGGAGGCAGGGTCGTCTCGGTCACGCGGTCGGTCTCCCCTTCTGCACCCCGGGGCCGCGGCGGACACCGCATCGTCTCGACGGGGTCGTTGTCGTACGCCGGACCCGCACCTGGTCAGCGCGGGTCCCGACCCCTCGAGTCTACCGACGCCCCCCGTCGGCCACGGCTTCCCCCGACGGCGCGCCGGGGGCTACCGCGCGTGGTCGCCCGCGCCGGCGGGGACCGGGGCGCGCGGGTCGTCGAGGAGGCCGCGCTCGAGGGTCTCGCTCATGGCGTAGGAGCAGGCCAGCGAGATGAGCGCCATGACGACGACGTAGGCCGCGACGGCCATGAGGCTGCCGGTGGCCGCGATGAGCACCGCGCAGATCGTGGGCGCGATCCCGCCCAGGATCGACGCGAGCTGGTAGGCCAGGGACGCGCCGCTGTAGCGCAGGCGTGTGGGGAACTGCTCGGCGAAGTACGCCGACTGCGGTCCGTACACCGAGCTCCGGCACGCCTGGACGACCAGGCCGCCGAGGATGAACAGGAACAGGTTCCCGGTCTGCACGAGCAGGAAGTAGGGGACGGCGAACACCGCCAGCACCGCCATGCCCGCCAGGAACATCTTCCGGCGGCCCACGTAGTCCGAGAGCAGTCCGAGCAGCAGGATCATCGGGATGTCCGAGGCGGACAGGAGCGTGTTCGCCCCCAGGATCTCGGTGCGGTCGTAACCGAGCTTCGTCGTGGCGTACGAGACCAGCCACACCGAGCCGACGTAGAACGTCGCGTTGGTGGCCAGGAACGACCCGCTCGCGAGCAGGATCTCCTTGGGGTACGTACGGAACGCCTCGACCACCGGCATCCGCGCGGCGGCCTTCGTCTCCATCGACTCGCGGAACACCGGGCTCTCGCTCACGGTGAGGCGGATCCACATCCCGACGGCGATGAGCACGGCGCTGGCCAGGAACGGCACCCGCCAGCCCCAGGACAGGAACTGCTCCTCGCGCAGGGTCACGTCGAGCAGCAGGAACGCCCCGGTGCCGCACACGAGGCCGAGCGGCACGCCCACCTGGGGCCAGCTCCCGTAGAAGCCGCGCCGGTTCGCCGGCGCGTTCTCCACGGCCATGAGCGCGGCGCCGCCCCACTCGCCGCCGACGCCGAAGCCCTGACCGATGCGCAGGACGACGAGCAGGATCGGGGCCGCGACGCCGATGGCGGCGTACGAGGGCAGCAGCCCGATCGCGACCGTGCACGCGCCCATGAGCAGCAGCGACCACACGAGCATCGGCTTGCGCCCGACGCGGTCGCCGAAGTGCGCGAACACCGCACCACCGAAGGGCCGGGCCAGGAAGCCGGCGGCGAAGGTGCCGAACGCGGCGATCGTCCCGGCGGTGGGCGACGCCGACGGGAAGAAGACCTTCCCGAACACCAGGGCCGCGGCCGTGCCGTAGATGAAGAAGTCGAACCACTCGATGGTCGTGCCGATGAGGCTGGCCATCGCCACCTTGCGCGGGACGCGTAGTGCGGGACCGGAATCGGTGTTGGCCATGGCGTGCTCCTCGTCGTCGACGGTGCCCGACCATGGAAGGGCGCCCCCGCCGGAGGGTCAAGGATTCCCCAAGAGACGGCGGGGATCCTGGGCCCACGGCACGACGGGCTCCGCCGAACGGTGGGCCGGGCGCACACCTCCCGGACGACGAGGGGCCCGGGTTCCACGGGAAACAACCCCCGTGGGACCCGGGCCCTGGGCCTCGACCTCGACTACACGTCGAGGAAGCGCACGTCCTTGGCGTTGCGGGTGATGAACGAGCGCCGCGACTCGACGTCCTCGCCCATCAGCACGCTGAACAGCTCGTCGGCCGTGGCCGCGTCGTCGAGCGTGACCTGCAGCAGCATGCGGGTCGACGGGTCCATCGTCGTCTCCCACAGCTCCTTGGCGTTCATCTCGCCGAGGCCCTTGTACCGCTGGACGCCGTCGTCCTTGTTGATCTTCTTGCCGGCCGCCCGGCCGGCCTCGAGCAGACCGTCGCGCTCGCGGTCGGAGTAGGCGAAGTCCGGCTCGGCGCCCCGGCCGCTCCACTTGATCTTGTAGAGCGGCGGCTGCGCGAGGAACACGTGGCCCTGCTCCACCAGCGGGCGCATGAAACGGAACAGCAGCGTCAGCAGCAGCGTGCGGATGTGCTGGCCGTCGACGTCGGCGTCGGCCATCAGCACGATCTTGTGATAGCGCAGCTTGCTGAGGTCGAACTCGTCGTGGATGCCCGTGCCGAGCGCCGTGATGATCGACTGGACCTCGTTGTTCTTGAGGACGCGGTCGATGCGGGCCTTCTCGACGTTGATGATCTTGCCGCGGATCGGCAGGATCGCCTGGAACATCGAGTCGCGCCCCGACTTGGCCGAGCCACCCGCCGAGTCGCCCTCGACGATGTAGACCTCGCTGCGCTCCGGGTCGTTCGAGCGGCAGTCGGCGAGCTTGCCGGGCAGGCCGCCGAGGTCGCCGGCGGTCTTGCGGCGCACGAGCTCGCGGGCCTTGCGGGCCGCGAGGCGGGCCTGGGCCGAGCTGACCGCCTTGTTGATGATGGTCTTGGCCTCGGCGGGGTTCGCCTCGAACCAGTCGGCGAGGTGCTCGTTGCAGACCTTCTGGACGAACGAGCGGACCTCGGTGTTGCCGAGCTTGGTCTTGGTCTGGCCCTCGAACTGGGGCTCGGCGACCTTGACCGACACGATGGCGGCGAGGCCCTCGCGGATGTCGTCGCCGGTGAGCGCCGGGTCCTTGTCCTTGATGAGCTTCTTGTCGCGCGCGTAGCGGTTGACCGTGGCGGTCAGCGCGGAGCGGAAGCCCTCCTCGTGGGTGCCGCCCTCGGTGGTGTTGATCGTGTTGCAGAACGTGTAGACGGACTCGGAGTAGCCCGAGTTCCACTGCATCGCGACCTCGACCTGGTGGCCGGTGCCCTCGGCCTGGAACCCCACCGGCTTGCGGTGGATCGGGTCCTTGGCGTGGTTGATGTGGGCGACGAAGTCCTCGAGGCCGCCCGGGTAGTGGAAGGTCCGCTCCTTGACCTTCGACACGTAGCCCTCGGCGTCCGGGGCCTCGTCGAGGTCCACCCCGTCGGCGTCGGTGCTCTCGGGCTTGCGCTCGTCGCGCAGGGTGATGGTGAGGCCCTTGTTGAGGAAGGCCATCTCCTGCAGGCGCCGCGAGACCGTCTCGAGGTTGTACGTCACGGTCTCGAAGATGTTCGGGTCGGCCCAGAACGTGATCGACGTGCCGGTCTTGCGGGTCTTGCCCGCCGCGACCAGGGGGCCGGGGACCGAGTGGTCGTAGTGCTGGGTCCAGACCTGGCCGTCACGGTGGATCTCGACGTCGAGGGCCGTCGACAGGGCGTTCACGACGCTGATGCCGACGCCGTGCAGACCACCGGAGACCGCGTACGACTTGTCGTCGAACTTGCCGCCGGCATGGAGCATGGTCATGACCATCTCCACGGCGGGCTTCTTCTCCACCGGGTGCTCGTCGACGGGGATGCCGCGGCCGTCGTCGACGACCGTGATCCCGCCGTCGGCCTGCAGCGTCACGGCCACGAACGTCGCGTGGCCGGCCATCGCCTCGTCGACCGAGTTGTCGACGGCTTCCCAGATGAGGTGGTGCAGGCCCCGCTCGCCGGTGGAGCCGATGTACATGCCGGGCCGCTTGCGCACGGCCTCGAGACCCTCGAGCACCGTGATCGAGGAGGCGCTGTAGTCGCCGTTGTTCTTCTTGGCCGAGTTCTGTGCGGCTGCCACGGGCTCCGGATTCTCCCTCGCGTGGACGCGGGCCCGTACGCCTGGCGCTCGGGCGGGTACCTCTGCCGTCCAGTCTACCGGGTCCCCCTCGCCAGAACGGGCCGGGCACGCGGCTCAGCGCGTCACAGGGCGACGGAAACGGCCCGGGGAGGGATCGACCGCCCGGGACGGCCCTCCAGCGCCTCTCGGCGGCCGGTGGAAGCGCCTCGGGAGGAGTCGGGGCGATCAGCCGTAGGTGTCGCGCGGGCCGCGACCCGAGACGTGGCGGGGGCCGCGACGCCAGCTGGGGGCGGTCGGCCCGTGGATGCGCATGCGGGTGACCACGCCGTCGCCGAGGCGGGCCGCGAGACGGCCGAGCAGCTGGCGCTGGAGCAGGCGCAGCTGGGTGGCCCACGCCGTGGAGTCGGCCTGGACGGTCAGCTCGCCCTCGCGGAGCGCCACCGGGCGGGCGTGCTCGGCGACCTCCTCGCCCACGAGCTCGGCCCACCGCCCGAACACCGCGCCGCCCGACAGCTTGGGCGCCCACCCGCGCTCGCCGGACAGGCGCGAGGCGAGGCGACCGAGGGGCTGGGGGTCGCGGTCGTCGGCGCCGGCGCCCGACCAGCCGCGACGACGGGGGCGCCGCAGACCGTTGGCGCCGCGCCGCACCGGGCGCCGCACGGCGTCGCCGCGCCCGCCCGTCGCGGCCCGCTTCGCGGCGGCCGCCTCGCGCGCCGCGGCGAGGGCGTCACGGGCCAGATCCGCACCCCGGCGGGACGACGGATCCGTATCGGGATCGCCCGATCCGGGGGTGTGGACAGCCTCCCCGGAGCCGCCGCCCTGCTCCGCCCCCGGATCCGGGCCCGGACGATCACCCGGGACGGATCTCCCTCCCGAGTTGTCCACAGCATCCACAGGTCTGTCCCCAGCTCCACGGTCATCATCACGCGTCCGGCCCACCAGTCGCACCCCCCGTCGTCCGACCCGCCGCCCGTTTCTCACTCACCGTGCCCGAATCGACCACGAAGCGTGCCCCCTGCAGGTCGGACGGCACGTCGTCGTCCACCGCGGCGGTAACGAGCACCTGCTCGGCACGACCGGCCGTCCGCGCGAGGGCCCGCCGACGCCGAGCATCCAGCTCGGCGAACACGTCGTCGAGCACCAGCACCGGTTCGGAGCCCTCCCCCCGCAGCAGCTCGAAGCCGCCCAGCCGCAGCGCGAGCGCCAGTGACCACGACTCGCCGTGGCTCGCGTAGCCCTTGGCCGGACCCTCGCCGAGGACGAGCTCGAGGTCGTCGCGGTGCGGCCCGACGAGGCACACCCCGCGCTCGATCTCCTGGCTGCGCCGGCGGCGCATCTCCTCGAGCAGCACCGCCTCGAGGTCCTCGACCGGCGGCACCGCGGCGCCGCTGACCCCGAGGTCGTCGACCGCGACGACCTTGGAGCGGTAGCGCGCACCGACCGGCACGGACTCCGGGGCGACCTCCGCGTAGGCGTCGCGCACGTGCGGGGCCAGCGCCGCGGTGAGCTCGAGGCGACCGGCGACGAGCACGGCGCCGGCGCGCGCGAGGTGGGCGTCCCAGACGTCGAGGGTGCTCGCGTCGCCGCGGGCGTGGCGGGCGGTCTTGAGCAGCGCCGAGCGCTGGCGCAGCACCTTGTCGTAGTCGGCACGCGCTCCGGCCCAGCGCGGCGCGCGGGCGACGAGGAGGTCGTCGAGCAGCCCGCGGCGTTCGCCCGGGTCGCCGCGGACCAGGGCGAGGTCCTCGGGCGCGAAGACCACCGTTCGCACGATGCCGAGGATTTCGCGCGGGCTGCGCACCGGCGAGCGGTTGACCCGCGCCCGGTTGGCCTTCCCGCTGGCGATCTCGACCTGCACGGTCAGCTCGCGGCCCTCGTTGACCACGACCGCGCGGATCGTGGCCGCCGACGTGCCGCGGCGGATCAAAGGCGCGTCGCCGGCGACACGGTGCGACGACAGGGTGGCGAGGTAGCCGACGGCCTCGACGAGGTTCGTCTTGCCCTGGCCGTTGGCCCCGACGAGCACCGAGACACCGGGCGCGAGGGTCAGGTCGGCCTGCTCCCAGGAGCGGAAGTCGGTGACCGACAGCTGTCTGACGTACATCCGCCTTCCCGTCGCTCCGCTCGCCGCCGTCCTTCCCGTCGCTGCGCTCGCCCGGGACGCGCGGTCAGCCCCCCGTCGGCGGCTCGTTGGCGGCGTCGCCCGCCTTGTGGGTGGCGTGGCCGCCGAACTGGGCGCGCAGCGCGGCGACGGCCTTCATCGCCGGCGAGTCGGTCTGGCGGGAGGCGAACCGGGCGAACAGGGCCGCCGAGATGACCGGCGCGGGCACGGCGTGCACGATCGCCTCGTCGACCGTCCAGCGCCCCTCGCCGGAGTCCTCGGCGTAGCCGGTGATCTGGTCGAGCTTCGGGTCGGCCTCGAGGGCACGGACCATGAGGTCGAGCAGCCAGCTGCGCACCACCGTGCCGCGGCTCCAGGCCTTCATCACCGCGCCGACGTCGTCCACCGGGCCGCCGGCGCTCAGCAGCTCGTAGCCCTCGGCGTAGGCCTGCATGAGGCCGTACTCGACGCCGTTGTGGACCATCTTCGCGTAGTGGCCCGCGCCGACGGGGCCGGCGTGCACGAAGCCCTCCTCGCGGGGGCCCTCGGGGCGCAGGGCGTCGAAGACGGGCAGCAGCCGCTCGATGTCGGCCGCGTCGCCGCCGGCCATGAGCCCGTAGCCCTCGGTGCGCCCCCACACCCCGCCCGAGACGCCGCAGTCGACGTAGCGCACGCCGTGGCCGCCGAGCAGCTCGGCGTGCACCGCGTCGTCGGTGAACTTGCTGTTGCCGCCGTCGACGACCAGGTCGCCCGCCTCGAGGAGTTCCGCGAGGCTCCGCACCGTCGAGTGGGTCGCCTCGCCCGCCGGGACCATCAGCCAGATCGTGCGGGGGGCTTCGAGGGCCTTGACCAGCTCCTCGAGCGACCCCACGTCCCCGGACCCGTCGTTGGCGTACCCCACGACCTCGTGACCGGCGGCGCGCAGCCGCTCGGCCATGTTGCCGCCCATGCGCCCGAGCCCGACCATCCCCAGCTGCACGTCGGAGTTCCTCTCGTCGGCCGCCCCGATCGGGGCGCTCGGTGTGGTGCGTGCCGTGCGGCCGGTCAGCCCGGCAGGCGCACCGGCATCAGGAGGTAGAGGTACCCGGGGCGTGGGTCCGGCAGGTCGTCGGTGTGGTCGCCCGGACCGGGCTCGACCGCGGTGGCCCCGCCCTCGCCGGGTTCGTCGTCGCCGGCGTCGGCCGACTCCCCGGGCGGGGTGGCCGGACGCAGCAATGCGGGGCGGCTCGGCGTGGTGAACGAGAGGTGGGCGTGCTCGGCGCCGAGCGCGCCCAGGCCGTCGAGCAGGTAGCCGGGGTTGAACGCGATGGTCAGCGGCTCGCCGACGAACCGGCAGGACAGCTCCTCCTCGGCGCTGCCCTCGTCGTCGCCGCCGGCGGTCAGGCGCAGCGTGTCGTCGGCGAACTCGAGGCGCACCTGGGTGCCGCGCTCGGCCACCAGCGACACGCGCTTGATGGCCTCGACCAGCGGCGCGATCTCGAGCACCGCGGCCGACGTGTGCTCCTTGGGCAGCAGCTGGCGGTAGCGCGGGAACTCGGCGTCGAGCAGGCGCGTGGTGGAGCGCCGCCCGCCGCCGGCGAGGCCGAGCAGCCCGTCGCCGCGGGCCAGGGCCATCTCGATGCGCGAGCCCGACGAGGTCAGCGTCTTGGCGGCCTCGGCGAGGGTCTTGGCCGGCGCGAGCAGCGCGACCTCCCCCTGGTCGCCGCCGCCCGCGCTCTCGCCCGGCTCCCAGCTGAACTCGCGCACGGCGAGGCGGAACCGGTCGGTGGCCGCGAGCGTCAGCGTCGAGCCGTCGATCTCGATGCGGATGCCGGTGAGCATCGGCAGCGTGTCGTCGCGACCGGCGGCCACCGCGACCTGCGAGACCGCCTGGGCGAACACCTCGGGCGCGAGCGCGCCGGCGACCGGGGGCATCTCCGGGAGCTGCGGGTAGTCCTCGGCCGACATCGTCGGGAGGCTGAAGCGGGCGTTGCCGCAGGCGATGGTGGCGCGCGGGCCGTCGACGGTGACGTCCACGGGGTGGGGCGGCAGGGCGCGCGTGATGTCGGCGAGCAGGCGGCCCGAGACCAGCGCGCGGCCGCCGTCGCCGATCATCGCCGGCACCTCGACGCGGGCCGAGACCTCGTAGTCGAAGCCGGAGACCGTCAGCGTGCCGTCGCCCTCGGTGTCGAGCAGGACGCCGCCGAGGACCGGGACGGGCGCACGGCTCGGGAGGCTGCGGGCGACGAAGGCCACGGCGTCGGCGAGAGCGTCTCGTTCGACGCGGAACTTCATCGCGGGTCCTCCCCCTGCTGGGCCGGTGCGGCGTCGTCGTCCGGCGGTGCACCCCGGCGCGGGTGCATCACGGTAGAGCGTGCAACAGGGGTCCGACACTCCGGGCCCGCTCTCGATGCGAGCCGATCGGGTACACCCGCCCAGGTCTCGGAGCGGTCTCGGCGCTCCGTCCACACCGCCTGTTCTCTTGGAGTTCTCTGGAGAGAGAAAGACAGTAGGAACAGTAGGTCCTGTGCGCGGTGTGGACGGGGGACGTCGGCGCAGGTCCGCGGGCGCTCGCCCGTGTGGACACCCCGGCGTCGGGGCTCCCCGGATCCGGGGACGGATCGGCGTGTCCGGTGGACAGATCGTCCCGGCGCCGTCCCGTCCCGGGCCGCTCCACCGCCACGACGGGGATGTCCACAGACTTGTCCCCAGCTGTGGGTCGATCGGGAGTCGACCGATCGCGGTGTGCTACCGGCCCCGGTGCTCGGCGCCGATCACCGTCGACTCGGCGTTCGACGCTGCTTCCTGTGGTCACGCAGCGTCGCTCGACGTGCCGCAGGGTCTCGACGCAGGGTGACGATCTCGGTGGCTCGCGGCCGGCCGTGGCGCTCGGTTCGTGGAGCGAGGGACGCCGTGACTGCCTCCGACGCAGCGAAGGACGCCATCGCTCGACGGACGGGTGGACGGGCGGCGCGAGCGAACGGGGAGTTCGCGCGCAGAGAAGCAGCGAACGGCGCGTTCGTTGCGACCTGGGTGGCCGCCGGGAGGGGGCGAGCTCAGCCGCGGGCGCGCTGCTTGATGCGCGCGGTGAGCTCCTGGACCTGCTCGTAGGTCCGGCGGCGCTCGGCCATCTCCTTGCGGATCTTCTTGTCCGCGTGCATGACCGTCGTGTGGTCGCGGTTGCCGAACGTCTGCCCGATGCGGGGCAGGGAGAGGTCGGTGAGCTCGCGGCAGAGGTACATGGCGATCTGGCGGGCCAGGGCGAGCGCCTTGGTCTTGCCGGGGCCGCAGAGGTCGTCGATGGACACCGAGTAGAACTCGGCGGTGACGGCCATGATCGTCGGCGCGGTGATCTCCGACTGCCGCGAGTCGGGGATGAGGTCGCGCAGGACGATCTCGGCGAGCTGCAGGTCGATCGGCTGCCGGTTGAGCGACGCGAACGCGGTGACGCGGATGAGCGCGCCCTCGAGCTCGCGGATGTTGCGCTCGATGCGGTCGGCGATGAACTCGAGGACCTCGGGCGGGGCGGCCATCCGCTCGCCGGCGGCCTTCTTGCGCAGGATCGCGATGCGGGTCTCGAGCTCGGG
>JAQSWW010000136.1 GCA_029266415.1 Actinomycetospora sp.
GAGAAATCCCCCACACCAGGGGCGGAACTCCCACCAGGAGTCCCGCCCCTTTTTCTCGTCACCCCCAACAACCGCACTCGTGCCCATGGCCCCTCGTCGAGGTGCGAACGGACGAAGTCCGGCCCCAGTACGGCCGGCGTTTGTCCACATCCCCCTTCGCCATCCCCAGGTCGTCTCGCGACGCTCCCGCCGATCCGTCCGCTGGCCCGACGCTCGTACGGAGCGGGGCGGTCAGGACGTCCCGTCGTGGACCAGCGGAGGACGACGTGAACGAGACGACCGTGACGGTGACGGGCAACGTCGCCGGAGACGTGATCTCCCGGCGAGTGGGCGGGAACGGGGAGCACCTGCTGTCGACCTTCCGGGTCGCGAGCTCGGAGCGGCGGTGGGACAAGGCCTCGGAGTCGTGGATCGACGGCGACCGGTTCACCGCGTCGGTGAACTGCTGGCGCCGGCTGGCCGAGGGCGCACGCTGCCTCGTGAAGGGCGACCCGGTGGTCGTCACCGGGCGCCTGTCGGTGCGGGAGTACGAGGTCGAGGGCGTGCGGCGGTACATGACCGAGATCGCCGCTACGGCGATCGGGCCGGACCTGGCGCGGTGCACCGCCGAGGTGCGTCGTCGGCGGGCCTCCGAGGCGGTGGAGGGTGCGGCCACGTCGGAGCCCGTCGACGGCGCCGAGGCCGCGGAGACGCGAGCGCACGAGGCCGCGGTGGGGCAGCCCGAGGCCGACGGCGGGCTCGCGCACGCGGCCCGCCCGCTGATCCCGGTCGCGAGCGACCGCGAGGCCGGCGCCCACGACCCGGAGGGCGCCACGGTGACCGGGATCGACGCCGGGGAGCGGCGGCGCGGCGAGCCCGCCCGGGCGAGCGCCTGACCGGCCCCGGGGCCGGGGAGCGCCGAGTCGTGCCAACTACCATCGTGGGCGTGGCTGAGTTCATCTACACCATGAAGAAGGTTCGCAAGGCCCACGGGGACAAGGTGGTCCTCGACGACGTCACGCTGAACTTCCTGCCCGGCGCGAAGATCGGTGTCGTCGGTCCCAACGGTGCGGGCAAGTCGAGCGTTCTCAAGATCATGGCCGGACTCGACCAGCCCAACAACGGCGAGGCGTACTCCGCCCCGGGCGCCACCGTCGGCATCCTCCAGCAGGAGCCTCCGCTCAACGAGGAGAAGACCGTCCTCGGCAACGTGCAGGAGGGCGCGGGGGACGTGGCCACCAAGCTCCTGCGCTACAACGAGATCGCCGAGCAGATGGCCACCGACTACTCGGACGAGCTCATGGAGGAGATGGGTCGCCTCCAGGAAGACCTCGACAACGCGGACGCCTGGGACCTCGACTCCCAGCTGCAGCAGGCGATGGACGCGCTGCGCTGCCCGCCCGGCGACTCCCCGGTCACGCACCTCTCGGGCGGCGAGCGCCGTCGGGTGGCGCTGTGCAAGCTCCTGCTGAGCAAGCCGGACCTCCTGCTGCTCGACGAGCCCACCAACCACCTCGACGCCGAGAGCGTGCAGTGGCTCGAGCAGCACCTCGCGAACTACGAGGGCGCCGTCCTCGCCGTCACGCACGACCGGTACTTCCTCGACAACGTCGCCGGCTGGATCCTCGAGCTCGACCGCGGCCGGGCGATCGGCTACGAGGGCAACTACTCGGTCTACCTCGAGAAGAAGGCCGACCGGATCGCGGTCCAGGGTCGGAAGGACTCCAAGCTGCAGAAGCGGCTCAAGGACGAGCTCGCCTGGGTGCGGTCCGGGGCGAAGGCCCGGCAGGCCAAGAGCAAGTCGCGCCTGGCCCGCTACGAGGAGATGGCGGCCGAGGCGGAGAAGACGCGCAAGCTCGACTTCGAGGAGATCCAGATCCCGCCGGGCCCCCGCCTGGGCAACGTGGTGGTCGAGGTGAGCCACCTCGACAAGGGGTTCGACGACCGGCTGCTCATCAAGGACCTGTCGTTCTCCCTGCCGCCCAACGGCATCATCGGCGTGATCGGGCCGAACGGCGTCGGGAAGACGACGCTGTTCAAGACCATCGTCGGGCTCGAGCAGCCCGACTCGGGGTCGGTGAAGGTCGGCGACACGGTCAAGCTGTCCTACGTCGACCAGGGACGTGAAGGCCTCTCCGGCACCGACAACGTCTGGAAGGTCGTGTCCGACGGGCTCGACTTCATCCAGGTCGGCAACGTCGAGATGCCGTCGCGCGCCTACATCTCGGCGTTCGGCTTCAAGGGCCCCGACCAGCAGAAGCCGGTGAACGTGCTCTCCGGCGGCGAGCGCAACCGGCTCAACCTGGCCATGACCCTCAAGCAGGGCGGGAACCTCCTGCTCCTCGACGAGCCCACCAACGACCTCGACGTCGAGACGCTGTCCTCGCTCGAGAACGCGCTCGAGAACTTCCCGGGCTGCGCCGTGGTGGTCTCGCACGACCGCTGGTTCCTCGACCGCGTGTGCACGCACATCCTCGCGTGGGAGGGCACCGATGATCACCCGGCGAAGTGGTTCTGGTTCGAGGGCAACTTCGCCGATTACGAGCAGAACAAGGTCGAGCGTCTCGGTCCCGACGCCGCCCGCCCGCACCGGGTGACCCACCGCAAGCTGACCCGGGACTGAGGGCTCCGGCGACGTGGAGGTGCCGGCACGGGAGGCCGCCGTCCACGGCCTCAGCGCGAGCGCGATCCTCGAGGTCGCCGAGGGTCTGCGGTGGTCGGACCCGCAGCTGAGCGTCGCACTCGCCGAGCACGTCGCCCGGGCGGTCGGTGACGACCACCGGGTCCGGGCCGCCGCGGAGCGCTCCGCGGTGCTCGCGCTGGGGCAGCTCGACCGCCCCGCCGAGGTCGTCGTCCGGGCCCTGCCACACCTCCGCGAGGCGGAACGGGTCGCCCGGGCCGAGGACGCGGCGCCGCTGCGGTGCGAGGTGGCGCTCGCCGCGGCGCAGTGCGGAGCCGTCGACGCCGCCGAGACCCTGCTGGAGCCGCTCGCCGGCGGCCGGGCCCTGCCGGGCGCCGTGCGGGCGGACGCTCTCGTCGCCTGGACGGCGGCCCGTGCCGGACGAGGTGACGTGGCCGGGGTGGACGCCGCGGCGCGCCAGGTCGCCGACCTCGTCGAGGGCGACGGGGCGGAGGGGACCGACCAGATCCGCCGCGTCGCGCTGCAGCGCTCGCGGGCGCGGGCGCGCCGGGCGGCCGGCGACGTGGCCGGCGCGGCCGCGGTGCTGCTGGCGGTCGATCCGGCGCCGACGGCGGCGGACGGGGGCCGGCAGTCGGCGCTGCTCGTGGCTGACGTGGTCGAGGTCCTGGGGGAGCTCGGGAGGTCGGCGGAGGCACGCGAGCTCGGCGTCCCCTCCCTCGCCGCGGAGCCCGGACCCACGACCGCGCTCGCGCTCGGCCGTCTCCGGTGCGGGCTGGCCCGCGCGGTCCACCTCCCCGCCGGCGACCTCGACGCCGCGGAGCGGCTGGCGGGCGAGGCGTCCGAGGACCTCGCTGCGCGGGGCCAGCTCGCCGAGCTCGCCGGGGCGTTCGAGGTGCTCGCCGCGGTCGCCGAGGCTCGTGGCGACCCCCAGGGGCTGCGGCGGTACCTGCGACGTGCCCACGAGCACGCGATCGCGGCGCACGAGGAGGTGGCGCGAGCGCGGGTGGCGCTCGCCGCGGCCCTGGCCCGGGACGAGGACCGGATTCCGACGGGCTCCCAGAGCAGGGATCGCCACGCGCCGGAGAGCGACGGCCGCCCGGACGCGACGGCGGCGGTCGAGAGGCCCGCCGACAGCGCCACGCAGCGGCGGCACCGGCGTGCGTCGGAGGACGAGGCGGACCGGGGCGGCGACCCGGCGCCGGCCGCGTCCGCGCCGCCCGCCCCGACGGCGCCGTCGCACGCGGCGCCGGTCGACGTGCCCGAGGACGCGCCGCCGTCGTCGAACGGGACGTCGGCGGGTCTGACCCTCTGGGAGGAGCTCGACCAGCGCTTCGGGCCGGACGTGGGGGCGAGCATCGGGGAGGCGCTCGCACGCGAGGCGAGGCCGGCGGCCGACGTGGCCGAGCCCGAGCACGTCCCGGAACCCGAGCCCGTCCCCGAGACCGCCTGGGTGCGCGAGGCCGGTCGACGCCGGCGCACGCGGTACCGCGAGGACTCCGAACCCGCGGGGCTCCTCGCCGCTGCGCTGGCGGCGCGCGCCGCGGACGGTGGCGCTCCGGTCGCCGCCGACGAGAGGGCGGCGACCGGCGCGGATCGGGATGCGGCGCCCGCCGACCCGGGCGCCGCCGGCGGCGATCTCCCGGAGGGCCCCCGGACCGACCCCGCGGCCGGCACGTGGGCCGGCGTGCCGTCCGACGCCCCGTCCGACGCCCCGTCCGACGTGCCGGTCGGCACCGCGACCGACGTCCCCGCCCCGTGGTGGGTCGACGCGACCCGCATCGACCCCGCCGACCCGCTCGGGACCACGACCGCCCCGGGGTTCGTGCCGGGGACGCGCGGCATCGACCCGACCGCCACGGGCCACGACGTCGACGACGCGGCGGCGTCGCGCAGCCGGCGGCTCGCCCGAGCCCGGGCGCCGTGGGAGGTCCCCGAGTCGTTGCTGTCACGGCGGAGCGAGCCGGAGGGAGGCGACCGGAGCAACGGCCACGACGACGGCCGCGACCGCGACGGCGGGGAGAGCCGGCGTACCCCGCCCCGCGAGCCGGACCCCGCGACGGCGACCGTGCCGGCGCCCTCGGGGCGTGCCGCGGGGCAGGCCGAGGAGTCGGCGAGCTCCGAGCGAGACCGTCCCGCCGCGCCCGGCGGCGCCGACGACGAGCTGGCGCGGGAGCTCGCGCTGACGCTGGTGGACCTCCTCGCGGAGTACCAGGACCCCGACGTCCCGCTCGGCGGGCCCCGCACGCCAACCCCGGTCGGGCCGGCGGGCGGGCGATCCGCGCCCCGCCCGTCGCGGTCCACGACCAACGGCTCGACACCGCGGCGATCCTCGCCGGGCGGTGAGGGGTCCGGGGTCCCCGCGGCCCGGCACCCCGACGCACCCGACGCCACGCCTCGCCTCGCGGACCTGCTGGCCGACGCCATGGACGTGTACCACCGGACCGGTGCCGACCCGGCGTCCGCCGACGACCGCCGGGCACGCCGGTGAGCCCCGCCGCCCGCCCGAGGGCCGTGGTGCTCGCCGGCGACCTCGTTAGGGTGATCCGCGTGAGCGCGCGGCCGCGCCAGCACGGTCCCGCGGCCCGCCGACCCCGACCCGCGACCCACGGTGGCGATCGATGACGACGACCACGAGCCGGGACGCCACGGCGTCGCCCACCGCGGACGACTGGCCCGCCGCGCGGGGTGTCCTCCGGGGCGTCGCGGCCGCCCAGCACCCGCCGGACCCGACGCTGGGCGAGTTGGCGATCACCTACTTCGCGCGGGTGCCCGACGGCGAGCTCGTCGACGACCCCGCGGACGCGCTCGCCACGGTGCGCGCGCACCGGAGCCTGGCGCGCCTGCGGGTGCCCGGGAAGCCGGTCACCGCCGTGCTCGACACCCCGGGCGCCGAGGGCCGGATCTCGGTGCTCGTGGTCACCGACGACATGCCGTTCCTCATCGACTCGGTGCTCGCCGAGCTCGACCGCACCGGGGCGACCGTGCATCGCGTGGTGCACCCGGTGGTCGTGGTGCGCCGCGACGTCCGCGGCGAGCTGCTGGACATCCTGCCGCTCGCCGACCCCGCGGCGCCCCCGCCCGGCACGCTCGCCGAGTCGTGGATGAACATCGAGCTCGGCGACCTGCCCGGCTCGGACCCCGCGCGCGACCTCGCCGCCGACCTGCACTCGCGGCTGTCGAGCGTGCTCGCCGACGTGCGCGAGGTCGTCGAGGACGGCGACCGCATGGTGTCCACCGCCCGGGCGCTGGCCGACGAGCTGGCGGCGTCCGGCGCGGACGCCGAGACCACCGACACGGTGGCCCTGCTGCGCTGGTTCGCGCAGGGCAACCTGATCATGCTCGGGTACCGGCGCCAGGAGGTGGTCGACACCCCCGAGGGCCCGGCGCTGCGCGGGGTCCTGGCCACCGGGCTGGGTGTGCTGCGCCGCGACAGCCTCGTCGCGCGCACCCTGACCGCGAGCCCCGACAGCGTCACGCCGGCGGGTACGCGGGGGGACGACGCGCGCCGGCGGCTGCTCGTCCTGACCCGGGCGAGCGCCCGCTCGACCGTGCACCGCCCCGAGCATCCGCTCTACGTCGGCGTGAGCATCCACGACGAGGAGGGCCGGCTCGTCGGCGAGCACCGCTTCCTCGGCATCCTCACCGTCGCCGCGCGCCACGCCGACGTGCTCGGCATCCCGGTGGTGTCGCGGCGGGTGCAGGAGGTGGTCACGGAGGCCGGATTGCCCGTCGACTCGTGGTCGGGTCAGCGGCTGCTCGAGGTGCTGCAGACCTACCCGCGCGCCGAGCTCCTGTGCACCGACCGGGCCTCGCTGGAGGCGACGGCCACCGGCGTGCTCGACCTGGCCGAACGACGGCGGGTGCGGCTGTTCCTGCGGCGCGACCCGTTCGGCCGCTACTTCTCGTGCATGATCTACCTCCCGCGCGACCGGTACACCACCGCGACGCGCACCCGCATGCAGGAGGTGCTCACCCGGGAGCTGCGCGGCACCGACCTCGAGCACACCGCGCGCGTCACCGAGGATCAGCTGGCGCTGCTGCACGTCACCGTGCACACCGGCCGCGAGGAGCCCGTGACGCCGGACCTCGACGTGCTGACGCACGACCTCGCGGAGGCCGCGCGCACCTGGTCGGACCGCCTGCGCGAGCAGGCGACGGGGGAGGAGCGTGCGGTCCTCGCCACGATCGGGGAGCCGTTCGCGGAGTCGTACAAGGAGGACTTCGGGCCCGAGCGAGGACTCGCCGACCTGCGCGTCCTCGACGGCCTGACCCCCGGCAGCACCGAGGGCGTGCGACGCGACACCGCGGTGCGGCTCTACCGGCCCGTGAACCCGGACGCGGGCGACCGGCGGCTCAAGCTCTACCTCGCCGGCCGGCGCGCCACGCTCTCGTCGGTGCTGCCCGCGCTGCAGTCCCTCGGCGTGGTCGTGGTCGACGAGCGCCCGTACGAGGTGACGCGCAGCGACGGCGTCACGTGCTGGATCAACGACTTCGGGCTGCGCCTCGGCGCCACCGACGCCGCCGACACCGTGCCGCCGGGCACCGAGGCCGACCTCACCGAGCGGTTCGCCGAGGCGTTCGACGCGGTCTGGAGCGGGCGGGTCGGCGCCGACGGCTTCAACGCGCTCGTCCTGCGCGCGGGGCTGACGTACCGCCAGGCCGCGGTGCTGCGCGCGTTCTCCCGGTACCTGCGGCAGGTCGGCAGCGCCTACGGCCAGAGCTACATCACCGACGTCGTCGGCGCCCACCGCGACGTGGCGGTCGGGCTCGTCGCGCTGTTCGAGGCGCGGTTCGACCCCGCGCTCGCCGACGACGACCGCGCGCGGCGCGTGGCCGAGCTCGACCAGCAGGTCACGAGCGCGATCGCCGAGGTCACCAACCTCGACGCCGACCGCATCCTGCGCGCGCTGCTCGGGGTGGTGCGCGCGACGCTGCGCACCAACCACTACCGCCGCGACGCCGACGGCACTCCGCGGGCGTTCCTCGCCCTCAAGCTCGACCCCGGCCAGGTGCCGGGCGTCCCCGAGCCGGTGCCCGCGGTGGAGACGTTCATGCACTCCAACCGCGTCGAGGGCGTCCACCTGCGCTTCGGCGCGATCGCCCGCGGTGGGCTGCGGTGGTCGGACCGCCAGCAGGACTACCGCACCGAGATCCTCGGTCTGGTCAAGGCGCAGGCCGTGAAGAACGCGGTGATCGTGCCCGTGGGGGCGAAGGGCGGGTTCGTCGTCAAGCGCCCGCCGGCCCCCACGGGCGACGCGACGGCCGACCGCGAGGCGGCGCGTGCCGAGGGCGTGGCCTGCTACCGCATGTTCGTCTCCGGGCTGCTCGACCTCGTCGACGACCGGGCCGGGCACGCGGCGAACTCCGAGGTCCGCACCCCGCCGGACGTCGTGCGCTACGACGGCGACGATCCCTACCTGGTGGTGGCCGCCGACAAGGGCACGGCCACGTTCTCGGACCTCGCCAACGCCGTGGCCGCCGACTACGGCTTCTGGCTGGGCGACGCGTTCGCCTCGGGCGGCTCGGTGGGCTACGACCACAAGGCCATGGGCATCACGGCGCGCGGCGCGTGGGAGTCGGTGCGCCGGCACTTCCGCGAGCTGGGGCGCGACGTGGCGACCGACGAGGTCACCGTCGTCGGCGTCGGCGACATGTCCGGCGACGTCTTCGGCAACGGCATGCTGCTCTCGGAGCACCTGAAGATCGTCGCCGCGTTCGACCACCGCCACGTGTTCCTCGACCCCGACCCCGATCCGGCGACCTCCTTCGCCGAGCGGCAGCGGCTGTTCGAGCTGCCGCGCTCGTCGTGGGCCGACTACGACGAGACGCTGATCAGCGAGGGCGGCGGGGTCTACCCGCGCACCATGAAGGCGATCCCGGTGTCGCCGCGCGCGGCCGAGGTACTGGGCATCGAGCCCGGTGATCTCGACCCGCCGGCGCTGGTCCGCGCGGTGCTGCGCGCGCCCGCGGACCTGCTGTGGAACGGCGGCATCGGCACCTACGTCAAGGCGTCGACCGAGACCCACGCCGACGTCGGCGACAAGAGCAACGACGCGGTGCGCGTCGACGGCGACGAGCTGCGGGTGGCCGTGGTCGGCGAGGGCGGGAACCTCGGCCTCACCCAGCTCGGGCGCATCGAGTACGCCCGCCGCGGCGGCAAGGTCAACACCGATGCGATCGACAACAGCGCAGGCGTCGACTGCTCCGACCACGAGGTCAACATCAAGATCCTGCTCGACTCGCTGGTCGAGCGCGGCGAGCTGGACCCGGCGGAGCGCGACCAGCAGATCGCCGCGACCACCGACGACGTCGCCGCCCTCGTGCTCGCGGACAACGTCTCGCAGAACGAGGTGCTGGGCGTCTCGCGCGCCCACGCCGCGGGGATGCTGCACGTGCACCGCGATCTGGTCGCCGACCTCGAGGCCCGCGGCCGGCTGGACCGCGAGCTGGACGTGCTGCCCGACGACGAGGGGTTCGCGGAGCGGATCGCCGCCGACGAGGGCCTGAGCAGCCCCGAGCTGTGCACGCTGCTGGCGCACGTCAAGCTCGACCTCACCGACGCGCTCGCCGCCTCGGAGCTCCCGGACCTCGACGTCTTCGCCCGGCGGCTGCCGGCGTACTTCCCGGCGGTGCTCGCCGAGCGCTACCCGGACGCGGTCGCGGCACATCCGCTGCGCCGGCAGATCGTCACCACGATGCTGTCCAACGCCGTCGTCGACGGGGGCGGGCTGACGTTCGTCCACCGGCTCGTGCAGGAGGTCGCGGCGTCGCCGACCGACGCCGTGCGCGCCTATCACGTGGCCACCGCGGTGTTCGGGCTGGACGCGCTCGCCGACGACCTCGCGGCCGCCGACCAGGTGCTGCCGACCTACGTCGCCGACCGCGTCACGCTCGCCGCGCGGCGCCAGCTCGACCGCGCGGCACGGTGGTTCCTCACCCACCGGCCCCAGCCGCTGGCGGTCGGCGCCGAGATCGCGCGGTTCAGGCCCTGGGTCGCGAAGCTCGCTCCCCGGGTGCCCGACATGCTGCGCGGGGGCGAGGCCGAGGGCCTGGCCCGCCGCACGCAGGACTTCGTCCACGCCGGGACACCGATCGACCTGGCGCGGCGGGCCCTCGGCGGGCTCAACGCGTTCGGCCTGCTCGACGTCGTCGAGGTCGCCGAGATCGCCGAGCGCGAGCAGGGCGGCGTCCACACCCACGACGGCGAGGTCACCGACGACGAGGTGATCGCGGTCGCCGAGCTCTACTACGCGCTCTCGGAGCACCTCGGGTTCGACGCGCTGCTCACCGCCGTCGCCGGGCTCGACCGTACCGACCGGTGGAACGCGCTGGCGCGGCTGTCGCTGCGCGACGAGCTGTACTCCTCGCTGCGGTCGATCACCCTCGACGTGCTCGCCGACACCGGGCCCGAGGAGTCGGTGGACGAGAAGATCGGGCACTGGGAGCAGGCGAACGCGTCGCGGCTGATGCGGGCGCGCACGGCGCTCGCCGAGATCGCTCAGGCGAGCCGGGACGACCTGGCCACGGTGTCGGTGGCCGCGCGCCAGCTCCGCAGCATGGTCCGCTGAAGTCGAGCTCCGGGAGAGAACAGCCGCGTGGCCCCCTACGTCAACGACGTCGCCGTCCGCTGGTCGGACCAGGACGCCTACGGGCACGTCAACCACGCGCGCGTGGTCACCCTGCTCGAGGACGCGCGTACCGCCATGTTGTTCGACGCCGCGACGAAGGCCGGGGTGGAGGACTTCGCGGGAGGCCTGCTCGTGGCCGCCCTCGACGTGGCCTACAAGCGGCCGATCGTCTGGAGCCCGACCGGCGTGCGCGTGGAGATGACCGCGCAGGACGTGCGCGCTGCGTCGTTCCACGTCGCCTACCGGTTGCTGCTGCCCACGGGGGACGGTGACTGGGACGAGGCCAAGCCGGCCGTCACCGCGACCACCCAGCTCGTGCCCTACGACCTGACCACCGAGCGGCCGCGACGTCTGACCCCCGTGGAGCGGGAGTTCCTCGCGAGCTACACGTCGTGAGCCTGGCGATCCCCGGCACGGATGACCGGGCGGCGCTCGCCGACGTCGTCGGCCGGGTGGTGCGCCTCGACCTCACGGCCGTGGTGCGGCTCCGCGACGCCGGAGGCCGGGTCGTGCTGTGGGCGGGCACGCCGTTCGAGGTGCTCGTGACCGCCGAGGCGCCGGGGTCGGTGACCCCGGCCGACGTCACGGTCACCGCCTCGGACCTGCTCGCCGCGCTGAGCGTCGTCGACGCCCCCGAGGTCGACCCCGGCTCGCCGGTGGACGATCGCTGGCGCGGCGACCTGCCGGGCGACGGGCCCTGGCGGCCGGTCGGCAGCATCCCCGCGTCCGAGGTCGACGCCGTCGTCGCCCGCAGCGGGGCGTCGACGCTCGACGAGACCGCCTGGGAGGGCGGCGGCGTGCGGGTGCCCGCGCGCTGCCTCGTCGCCGTCGCGGGCATGGGGTGGCCCGAGGACACCGCGACGCTGGCGGTCGCGGTGTCCGGGGACGAGGGCTGGCTGCGCGTCGAGGTCGGCGGCGCGTCGATCGTCCGGCGCCGCCGGCCCCGGCTCGCGGTCCTGGTCTGAGCGGAGGTCAGCCGAGGTTCGCCCGGAGGAAGTCGCGCGTGGCGCTCCAGGCCTTGAGGGCCTGCTCCGGGTCGTAGGTGCCGAGCAGGTTCTCGTCGTTGAAGAACGCGTGGTCCGACGGGTAGATGCGGAAGTCGGGGCGGACGCCCGACTCCTTCTCGATCCGGTCGGCGAGGTCCTCGACGGCGTCCGGCGGCGCCATCTCGTCCTCCTCGCCGAAGTGGCCGAGCAGCGGCGCCGAGAGGTTCGCGAAGCTCGGGAAGTCCTCGCCCAGCACCCCGTAGAACGGCACCGCGGCGCCGATCTTGTCGCCCTGCTGGGCGGCGAGGACGAGGACGAAGCCACCGCCCATGCAGAACCCGACGGCCCCGACCTTCTCGCCGACGACCGCCTCGTGGTCGAGGAGGAAGTCGACGGCGCCGCCGAGGTCGGTGGCGGCCCGGTCCACGGGCAGCTCCTGCATGAGGCGCAGGGCCTCGTCGCTGTCGTGGGTGGTGGCACCGCCGTAGAGGTCGGGCGCGAGCGCCACGAAGCCCTCGGCGGCGAGCCGGTTCGTGACATCGGCGATGTGGCTGGTCAGCCCCCACCACTCCTGGATGACGACGACACCGGGACCCGAGCCCGACTCGGGCA
>JAQSWW010000279.1 GCA_029266415.1 Actinomycetospora sp.
CATCGCCGCCGAGTTCGCCCACGTGTTCTCCGCGCTGGGCTCCGAGGTCACCATCGCCACCCGCGGCTCGGCGCTGCTGCGCGAGCAGGACGAGGAGATCTCCGCGCGCTTCACCGCGCTGGCCCAGCAGCGCTGGAACGTGCTGCTCGACGCCGCCCCCACCGCCCCGGCCGAGCAGCGCCCCGACGGCACGATCGTCCTGCACTGCCGCCACGGCGCGATCGAGGGCGACGCCCTGCTCGTGGCCACCGGGCGCATCCCCAACGCCGACCTGCTCGACGCCGCCGCGGGCGGGCTCGCCCTGCACCCCGACGGGCGCATCGTCGTCGACGAACAGCAGCGCACCACCGCGCCCGGCGTGTGGGCCCTGGGCGACATCAGCTCGGAGTTCCAGCTCAAGCACGTCGCCAACCACGAGGCGTCGATCGTGCGGCACAACCTGCTGCACCCCGACGACCCGCGGTGCACGAACAACGCCCACGTCCCGGCCGCGGTGTTCACCGACCCGCCGATCGCCGCGATCGGGCTGCGCGAGCAGGACTGCCGCGAGCGCGGCATCCCCTACGTGACCAAGACCCAGAAGTACGGCGACGTCGCCTTCGGCTGGGCCATGGAGGACACCACCGGCGTCGTCAAGCTCCTCGCGCGCCCCGACGGCACGCTGCTCGGCGCGCACATGATGGGCCCGGAGGCCTCGACCCTCATCCAGCCGCTGATCCAGGCCATCACCTTCGGCCTCGACGCCCGCACGATGGCCGAGAAGCAGTACTGGATCCATCCGGCACTGCCCGAGGTCATCGAGAACGCTCTGCTCGGCCTCCCGCTGGACTGACCCTCACTCCGTCCGGCGGAACCGCCACACCGCGAGCCCGAGCAGCAGCACGCACGACGCGACCGTGATGAGGATCTGCACGGCGATCGGCACCGGCCAGGTCCCCCAGACGATGCCCGGGTCGAAGCGCGCGCGGGTGGCGGCGTCCACGTCGAGGTGGTCGAACACCACCGAGCGCAGCGGCTCGACGGCGTAGGTCATCGGGTTGACGTGCGTGAGCACGGCGAGCCACGTCGGCAGGCCCGAGAGCGGGAACAGTGCGCCGGACAGGAACATCAGCGGCGTGATCACCAGCTGCACGAGCGGCATCGCCGACTGCACCTGGCGCACGCGCGCGGCCAGCACCAGGCCCAGCGCAGTGATCATCAGGCCCATGAGGAAGATCAGCCCGATCATGGCCAGCAGCATGAGCGGGTCGTAGGGCACGCCGACCAGCCCGGCGAGCGCGAGCAGCACCAGGCACTGCAGGGTCGCGACCGTCGCCCCGCCCAGCGCCTTGCCGAGCAGGATCGACGCCGTCGACACGGGCGCGACGAGCATCTCGCGCAGGAACCCGAACTCGCGGTCCCAGACGATCGAGATGCCGGCGAAGGCCGCGGTGAACAGCACCGAGATGGCCATGACCCCGGGGAACAGGAACGTCGTGAACGCGACGGTGCCGGGGCCGTCGCCGCCCTGGCCCTGGTTCAGCAGCGAGCCCAGCCCGCTGCCCAGCACGAACAGGAACAGCAGCGGCTGGGCCAGCGACGACAGGATCCGCGCCCGGTCCTTGGTGAAGCGGATCATCTCGCGCTGCCACACCACGGCGGCCGCGCGGGCCTCGGTGGCGAGGCCGCTCTCGGGGACGCGGACCGCCTCGGCCCGCAGCCCGGACGGTGTGTCCGTGGTCATCAGCGTCCTCGCATCCGTACGGCCATCGGGTGCATGCTGCCGCCCGCGCCGGCCTCCGCGTCGCGGATGGTCGTGCCGGTGTGGGCGAGGAAGACGTCGTCGAGGCTGGGCCGGGTGACGGTCACCGACCGGATACCGACCCCGAGCCGGGCGAACAGGCGTGGCACGAAGCCGGCGCCGTCGGGCACCCGCACCGTCACCGCCCCCTCGCGGACCGCCCCCTCGAGGCCGAACTCGCGGGACAGCGCCCGCAGCGCGGCCTCGTCGTCGTCGGTGGTGATCGTGACGCGGTCCGCCCCGACCTGCGCCTTGAGCGCGTCCGGGGTGTCGAGGGCGACGATCCGGCCCTCGTTCATGATCGCGATCCGGTCGCAGTGCTCGGCCTCGTCCATGTAGTGGGTGGTGACGAAGACCGTGATCTCCTCCGTGCGGTGCAGCTCGGCGAGGTAGGCCCAGATCGAGCTGCGCGTCTGCGGGTCGAGCCCGATCGTCGGCTCGTCGAGGAAGAGCACCTGCGGCGAGTGCAGCAGCCCGCGCGCGATCTCGAGGCGCCGCCGCATCCCGCCGGAGTACGTCGCGTCGGGGTCGGCCCGGCGCTCCCAGAGCCCGACGGTGCGCAGCACCTCCTCGCGCCGCGCGGGGGCGCGCCGGCGGTCGACGCCGTAGAGCTCCTGGTGGAAGCGCAGGTTCTGCTCGCCCGACATCGGGCCGTCCAGCGTCGGGTCCTGGAACACCAGTCCGATGCGCCGGCGCACGGCGGCCCGGTCGCGCACGGCGTCGAGGCCGACGACCCGCGCCTCGCCCGCGGTCGGCGCCACCAGCGTGCACAGGATGTTGATCGTCGTGGACTTGCCGGCCCCGTTCGGGCCGAGGAAGCCGAAGGTCTCGCCACGCGCGACCTCGAGGTCGATGCCGCGCACCGCCTCGACCTCGCCGTACCGCTTGACGAGGCCGTGGACCGCGACGGCCGGGGTGTCGTCCACCATTCCCTCCCTAACAGCGTTAGGGACGCTACTCTCACACTGTTAGAGACGGCAAGGAGGACCCGTGGCGCTGACCCGCGACGCCGTCGTCGACGCCGCCGTGGACCTGCTCGGCGAGGTGGGCCTGGAGGGACTGTCGCTGCGCCGCCTCGCCCGCGAGCTCGGCGTCAGCGCCCCGACGCTGTACTGGCACGTCGCCGACAAGCGCACACTGCTCGACCACGTCGCCGACCGCCTGCTCGCCGAGCAATGGCGCGCGCCCGGCCCCGCCGCGGGCCAGCCGTGGTGGGAGTGGCTGCACGAGCGCGCGCTGGCGCAGTACCGGGCGCTGGTCGCCCACCGGGACGCGGCGCTCGTGGTGGCCGGCAACCGCCCCACCGACGCGTCGCTGCCGGCGGTCGAGGCCACGATCGCCACGCTCGTCGCGGCCGGGCTGGAGCCCCGCGAGGCGTTCTGGACGCTGCTCTCGATCGGCCACTTCGTCATCGGTTCGGCGGTGGAGTACCACGCCGAGCACGACCGGGCGCGGGTGGCGACGCCGCCGACGCACGGAGAACACGACCCCACGACCCACCCCCACATCGCTGCCCTGCTCGGCGTCGGCCTCCTCCTCGGCCTGCCGCTCCCGGTCCTCGGTGCCGGGCAGCGACGTGGCGTCGTCCTTCGCGGCGGCACGCGTGCGGCGCTCCGTGCCCGCCAGGGAGCCGGCGGCGGCCGGGGAGCTGTCCGCGACCTCCTCCTCCTCACGCTCCCGCGCGACGGTCTCCGGGAGCGACGGTGCGGGGCGCTCTCCCTCGTCGGGGCGA
>JAQSWW010000137.1 GCA_029266415.1 Actinomycetospora sp.
ACCGAGATGGGGGCTTTCCTGACGTCGGACGTCAGCATGGCCCCCAGGCTGATGCGGGAGCGTCAGTGCAAGGACGCCGCATGGGCCCGGGCCTCGTCCTGGCGGCGCTGCTCGGCGCCGGTCGCGATGGGCGCGCCGATCCAGGTCTCCGGGATGCCGAAGGCGTCGACGAGCGCGCGGGCGTGGGGCCGCAGCTCCTGACAGAGGCGGTTGACCTCGGCGGTCACGGTCTTGGCCCGCGCGGCCGAGATGCGTCCGTGCTCGAGGAACCAGCCCTTGTCCTCCTCGATGACCGACAGCGCGTAGAGGTCGCAGACCTTGCCCAGCAGGGCCCGAGCGGACGGGTCGACCGCGGCCTCGACGCCACGCACGAACGCGTCGAGCACCAGGCCGTCGAGGTGGCTGCGCGCCGCGCGCAGGAGGTGGTCCTGCGCGTTGTTGAAGATCGCGAACTGGCGCTCGGCCGACAGGCTCTTGTCGCGCGCGGGACGCAGGCGGCGCACGAGGCCGTCGAGCGTGTGCTCCTCGCGGTCGTCGAGCAGCTTGACCTGCCAGGACCGGTCGAGCACGTCGTCCTCGTCGCGGCCCGGCGCCACGGCGCGCAGGCGCTCGGCGAGCTGGCGCAGCGAGGTGCGCTCGGCGACGGTGTCGAGCACCTGGTCGGCGACGAAGCGCACGGTGCCCAGGGTGTCGAGGTTGCCGAAGTCGTCGGCGTAGCCGGAGATCAGGCCTTTGGCCACGAGCTGGAGCAGGACCGTGTTGTCGCCCTCGAACGTGGTGAACACGTCGGTGTCGGCGCGCAGCTGCCCGAGGCGGTTCTCCGACAGGTAGCCCTGCCCGCCGCACGCCTCGCGGCAGGCCTGGATCGTCGCGGTGGCGTGCCACGTGGTCAGCGCCTTGGTGCCAGCGGCCCGGGACTCCAGCTCGCGTTGGCGCTTCTCGTCGACCTCCCCGCCGGCCTCCCGCGTGGTCTGGACGTCGTGGAGCATCTCGACGAGCTCGTTCTGCGCGAACCGCAGCGCGTAGGTGCGCGCCAGCCCGGGCAGCAGCTTGCGCTGGTGGGCCAGGTAGTCGAGGACGACGATCTCGTCCTCGACGCCCGGCGCGGCGAACTGGCGGCGGACCTCGCCGTAGCGCACGGCGATCGTCTGCGCCAGCGACGCGGCGCCCACCGCGCTGCCCGAGACGCTGACGCGCCCGCGCACGAGCGCGCCGAGCATCGTGAAGAAACGCCGGTTCTCGCTCTCGATCGAGCTGGAGTACGTGCCGTCCTCGGCCACCGAGCCGTAGCGGTCGAGCAGGTTCTCGCGCGGCACGCGGACACCGTGGAAGGCGAGGCGCCCGTTGTCGACGCCGTTGAGACCCTCCTTGTGGCCGTCGTCGGTGATCTCGACGCCGGGCAGCACCGCGCCGTCCTCGCCGCGCAGCGGCACCAGGACGGCGTGCACGCCGTGGCGCTGCGTCTCCTCACCCGGCCCGCCGCTGTAGAGCTGCACGAACACCGCCGCCATCCGCCCGTCGCGCGCGGCGTTGCCGATGTAGTCCTTGCGCGCGGACTCGGTGGGGGTGTGGACGACGAACTCGCCGGTGTCGGGGTCGTAGGTCGCCGTCGTGTGCACCGACTGGACGTCGGAACCGTGGCCGGTCTCGGTCATGGCGAAGCAGCCCGGCAGCGAGAGGTCCATGACCCCGGGCAGGAAGCGGGCGTGCTGCTCCTCGTTGCCCAGCGCCTGGATCGCGCCGCCGAACAGGCCCCACTGCACGCCGCTCTTGACCTGCAGCGACAGGTCGGCGAAGGCCAGCATCTCGAACGAGACGACCGAGGCGCCGATGTCCCCGCGGCCGCCGACGGCGGTGGGGAAGCCGTGGACCGCGTGGCCGTCGCGGGCGAGGCGCGCCAGCATCTCCCAGATCGCCGCCCGGTAGGACTCGACGTCGGTACCGGGGTGGACGCGCAGCTCGGCGAAGTCCGGCCGGCTGCGGATCTCCTCGCGCACGGTGTGCCAGCGCCCGTCGAGGGCGCGCCGGACCGCGGCGACGGTGCCGTCGTCGTACTGGTGAGTAGCTCGGTGCGATGGGTGGGTCACGGGGTCCTCCCGGGGGAGCGGTGTTCGGGGTTCGGCGGGGCCCGTCAGGACGCGGACGACGCCGCGGACGGCGTCACGGTGCGCGACAACCCGGCCCAGGCCAGGTCGGCGAGCTGGCCGGCGAGCACCTCGCGCTCGAGGTCCGGCCGCGCGGCGAGCCACTGGTCGCCCGCGGCCCGGACCATGCCGACCAGCGCGTGGCCCCACGTCAGTGCGGGGTCGGTGGCGCGGTTCTGGCGGCGGAGCTCGGTGGAGATGATCTCCGCGATGTGGTCGCCGATGACCGAACAGAGGTCACTGACGGGGTCATCGTTCTCCGGCCGGTCGAGCTTCGGCGGGCGCATGACGTAGCGGTAGACCTCGGGGTCGGCCTCGATGAGCCGCAGGTAGGCGTCGATGCCCGACACCAGCGTCTCGCGCGGGTCGTCCGCGGCCTCGCGCATCGCGCTCTGCAGCTGGCCGACGAGCACCTCGGCCACCCGGTCGCACACCGCGAGGTAGAGGTCGTTCTTGTCGGCGAAGTGCCGGTACACGACGGTCTTGCTGGTGCGCGCCTGCGCGGCGACCTGGCTCATGCCCACCTCGGCGCCGTGCGCGCGGATGGCCACGATCGTGGCGGCGGTGAGCTCGTGGCGCCGGGCGCGGCGATGCTCGTCCCAGCGGCTCGAGCGCCGGTCGCGCCGGGGTCGCGAGCCGTCGCGCTCGCCGTCACGGCCCACACCGGGGCCCTCCGCGGCGTGATGCGTGGAACGACGGCTCACGTTACCGACGGTACCTGATACTTTCGGGTAACTCCGCCCCCACGGCGCACGTCACGCTGCCGTACCCCCGTCCGCGACCCGGGAGGAAACGTGGCCCCCACCCCGTCCTCGGCACCATCGTCCCGCTCCCTGCCGCGCCGCGCCGCCGTCGTCGGCGCCAACCGCATCCCGTTCGCGCGGTCGAACGGCGCCTACGCCCGCGCGTCCAACCAGGACATGCTCACCGCCGCCCTGGACGGGCTCGTCGCCCGCTTCGGGATGGCCGGCGAGCAGGTCGGCGAGGTCGTCTCGGGTGCCGTGCTCAAGAAGAGCAGCGACTTCAACCTCACCCGCGAGGCCGTGCTCGGCAGCCGCCTGGCGGCGTCGACCCCGACCTACGACGTCCAGCAGGCCTGCGGCACCAGCCTGCAGACCACGCTGCTGATCGCCAACAAGATCGCCCTCGGGCAGATCGAGAGCGGCATCGCGGCGGGCGTCGACACCACCAGCGACGCGCCGATCGAGGTCAACGAAGGCCTGCGGGGTGTCCTGCTGGCCGCCAACCGCGCCACGTCCACCGCGGGCATCCTCAAGGCCCTCGCCGGCCTGCGCCCCGGCCAGATCGTCCCCGAGATCCCGGCCAACCGGGAGCCGCGCACCGGCATGTCGATGGGCGAGCACGCGGCCCAGACCGCCGCGGCCTGGCAGATCAGCCGCCGCGCGCAGGACGAGATCGCCGCCGCGAGCCACCAGAACCTGGCCAAGGCCTACGACCGCGGGTTCTTCGACGACCTCATGACCCCCTACCTCGGGCTGACGAAGGACGACAACCTGCGGGCCGACTCGACCGTCGAGGGGCTGGCCAAGCTCAAGCCGGTGTTCAAGCCGGCCGGCTACCCCGACACCGAGGCCACGATGACCGCGGCCAACTCCACGCCGCTCACCGACGGCGCCGCGACGGTGCTGCTGGCCAGCGACGAGTGGGCCGCCGAGCGGGGCCTGCCGGTGCTGGCGCACTTCGTCGACGCCGAGACCTCCGCGGTCGACTACGTGCACGGCGACGAGGGCCTGCTCATGGCCCCGGCCTACGCGGTGCCGCGGCTGCTCGAGCGCAACGGCCTGACGCTGCAGGACTTCGACTTCTACGAGTTCCACGAGGCGTTCGCCTCGACCATCCTCGCCACGTTCGCCGCGTGGGAGGACCCGATCTTCTGCAAGGAGAAGCTCGGGTACGACGAGCCGCTGGGCTCGTTCGACCGGTCCAAGCTCAACGTCGTGGGATCGTCGCTGGCCACGGGCCACCCGTTCGCGGCCACCGGCGCCCGCATCGTCCCGACCCTGGCGAAGCTGCTGCACGAGAAGAGCCGGAGAGACGGATCAGGCGGGCGCGGCCTGATCTCGATCTGCGCGGCCGGTGGCCAGGGCGTCGTCGCGATCCTGGAGGCCTGAACCGATGTCCAACGACTGGTACTCCGACTTCGTCAACTCCTCGATCGGCAGGACGATCGCCGGCCAGGTCGGGCTGCCCCCGGTGCCGAGGCTGCGCCGCTACGAGCCCGGCCAGCCCCTGCTGTCCGGGCCGGCGCTGCTCGGTACGGCGACCGCCGACGGCCGGGTGGCCAAGGTCGTGCGCTCGCTGCTGACCGACCTGGGCATCGAGGTGCACGACGACCCGAACGCCCCGGTCGGCGGCGGCAGCTCGACCTCGAAGGTCGCCGCCGGGATCATCGACGCGACCGGGCTCTCCGGGCCGATGGACCTCGCCGAGATCCAGGCCTTCCTCACCCCGGTGATGCGCCGGATCGGCCCGTCGGGCCGCGTCCTGGTCGTCGGTGACGTGCCCGCCGAGGCCACGGCGCCCGCGGTCCGCGCGGCCCGCCGCGCCCTCGAGGGCCTCGTGCGCTCGGCGGCCAAGGAGGCTCGCGACGGCGCGACGGTCAACCTCGTGCACGTCGCTGATGACGCTGTCGGGGCCGACCTCGAGTCGACGCTGCGCTTCTTCCTCTCGTCCCGCTCGGCGTTCGTGCACGGCCAGCGCCTCGACGTCGGCACGGTGCCCGGGTTCTCCGGGTCGAGCCAGCACGTCGACTGGGACAAGCCGCTCGCCGGGCGCACCGCGGTCGTCACCGGCGCGGCGCGCGGGATCGGCGCGACGGTGGCGGCGACGCTGCGCCGCGACGGCGCCACGGTGATCTGCGTCGACGTGCCCGCGTCGGGCGACGCCTTGGCGCGCACGGCCAACGACATCGGCGGCAGTGCGCTGCAGCTCGACATCACCGCCGACCACGCCCCCGCCACGCTGCTCGAGCACGCGCAGCGCCACGGCGGGCTCGACGTCGTCGTGCACAACGCCGGCATCACCCGGGACAAGCTGCTGGCCAACCAGGACCGCGACCGCTGGAACTCGGTGATCGCGGTCAACCTGGAGTCGCAGCTGAAGATCAACGACGCGCTGCTGGCGTCCGACGTGTTCCACCGCGGCGGGCGCATCGTCACCGTGTCGTCGATGGCCGGCATCGCCGGCAACCGCGGCCAGACGGCCTACGGCGCCTCGAAGGCCGGTGTCATCGGCATGGTCGACGCCACCGCGCCGCTGCTCGTGGAGAAGGACGCCACGATCAACGCCGTCGCGCCGGGCTTCATCGAGACCGCGATGACCAAGGCCATGCCCGTCGGCACCCGCGAGGCCGGGCGGCGGCTGTCGTCGATGACCCAGGGCGGCCTGCCCGTCGACGTCGCGGAGACCATCGCCTGGTTCGCCCAGGGGGCCTCGTACGCGGTCAACGGCCAGGTCCTGCGGGTCGACGGCCAGAACTACCTGGGAGCCTGAGCATGGTCACCGAGACCCTCGACGGCCCGCCCACCCTGGGCCTGCTCTACGGCCGGGCGCTGCTGACGGCGCGCTCGGGCGGCGCGACGCTGCCCGACCGCCGCCTGGACCTGCCCGGCGTGCGCATCGACGCCGACGCCGTCGCCGACTACGCCCACGTCTGCGGGTTCCAGGTCGGCGGCGTCGTCCCGCCGACCTACCCCCACATGCTGGCGTTCCCGCTGCAGATGCGGCTGATGACCGACCGCGAGTTCCCCCTGCCCGCGCCGGGCATGGTGCACCTGCGCAACGTCATCACCCAGGCCCGCCCGCCCGGGGTGGGCGAGCCGCTGCGGGTCGCGGTGCACGCCGACCGCCTGGCCGCCCACCCCAAGGGCGCGCAGGTGGACCTCGTGACCGCGGTGGTCGACCGGGACGACCAGGAGATCTGGGGCTCGCGCAGCACCTACTTCGTGCGCGGGGCCCCGGCCCCCGAGAGCGCCGACGACGTGGCCGCGGCGCCGCCGGAGCCCGACCCGCACGTCGGCCGGCTCCCGCACGCGATCTGGACGGTGCCCGGCGACATCGGGCGCCGCTACGCCGCGGTGTCCGGCGACGTGAACCCCATCCACGTCAACGGCCTCGCGGCCAGGGCGTTCGGGATGCCCGGCGTCATCGCCCACGGGATGTGGACCAAGGCCCGGGCGCTCGCCGCCCTCGCCGGACGCCACGGCCCGGCGTTCACCGTCGACGTCGTGTTCCGGGCCCCGGTCCGCGCGCCGTCGACGGCCTATTTCCACACCGCGGCCGTCGACGGTGGGTGGGACGCGAAGCTCGTGAGCACCGAGGGCAAGGACCACCTGCTCCTGACCCTGCGCGACGCCTGACCTCGCCCCCTCCCGGAGCGAACGCGCTGTTCGCTGCCCCTAGGCGTACGAACGGCGCTCTCTCAGGGAGCAGCGGGAGCGTCGTTCGTTGCCTCAGACCTCGCTCGCGACGTGGCCGGCGAGCAGGTCCTGCTCGTACTCCGTGATCCCGTCCTCGGGCACGTGCGGGGTGCCGGCACCGGTCTCGATCCGCCGGCGCAGGCTCTCCGCGACGTACATGCCCCACGCCCCGGCGCACACGTCGTAGCACTCGACGTCCGGCGTGAGCCCGGCGTGGGTGAAGCGCAGCTCCGACCCCTCCGCGGTCGGGGTGATCTCGAAGCGGACGTCGGTGCCGACCCACTCCTGTGTGTCGGCGACGAATGACAACCACGCGTCGTCGACGTGCCAGACGACCCGCTCGCCCGGCACCACCTCGGTCAGCCGCATCGTGCTGCGGTGCACCCCGTCGACCTCGAAGACGAAGACGTCCCCGAGCTCGCGCGTCCCGCCCCGTACGCCGGCCGACCACCAGCCGCGGACGTCCCCGATCGCCTCGAACACCTCCTGCGGCGAGCGGTCCACGCCGATGCTGGTGCTGAAGTCCTGCCTGCTCATCGTCCCTCCACTTGTGTGATGCAAGTGGACGGTAGAGGGTCTAAGTTGCGTCATGCAAGCCCGCATCCGTAACCTCGAGCCGTGCTGGGACGGACCTACGACGCGGAGGTGTGCTCCGCCGCCCGCGCCCTCGAGGTCGTCGGGGAGCGGTGGAGCCTGCTGATCGTGCGCAACGCGCTGTTCGCCGGCGCCCGGCGCTTCGGCGACTTCCGCTCGCTCGGGATCGCGACGAACGTGCTGGCCAAGCGCCTCGACGGGTTCGTCGCCGCCGGGATCATGGAGCGCACGGGCCCCGACGGCGCCGAGTACGCGCTGACCGAGCAGGGCCGCGAGCTCGCCGCCGTCGTCGTCGCGCTCACCGCGTGGGGCGACCGCCACCTCGCGCCCGAGGGCCCGCCCGTCCTCTACACCCACGCGGGCTGCGGCGGGCGGGTCGCGCAGCGCCTCGTCTGCGACTCCTGCGGCGAGGTGCACGACCCCGCCGAGCTCCGCGCGGACCCCGGACCCGGCATGCCGGCCGAGATCGCCGCGCGGATGCAGGGCCGGCCGACCGGGGCCTAGAGAGCGATCGTCTCCCCGCGCCGCACGACGTCGACGCGGTCGTCCCACCCGCGGCGCTCGACCTCGCCGAGGAAGTCCGACAGCGGCGAGCGGAAGACGTCGTAGTCGTCGTAGTGGATCGGCGTCGCACGCCGGGGCGCGATCGTCTCCAGCACGTCGGCGCCCATGCGCCCGTCCATCGTCACGACCAGCCCGCCGGGCAGCGTCGTCCCGCCGAGGTGCAGGACGGCGCGGTCGACCTCCCCGATGTGCTCGCGGATGGTCCGGATGCCCTCGAAGGGCAGCGTGTCGCCGGAGACGTAGATCCGGCGCACGACCTCGCCGGACGGGTCGGCGAACTCCAGCAGGCTGCCCATCACCGGCGGCAGCAGGCGGGTCAGCGGGCGCGGCGCGTGGATGCCGGGCAGGGCCGTCACCCGCAGCGTCGCACCCCCCGCCCCGAGCAGCGTGTGCTGCTCCCACGTCTCCAGACCGGTGGCCCGGCGGAAGCGCTGACGCGACTGCAGCGTCCGCGCCGCCGCCGGCGTCGTGACGATCGGCAGCGACCTGTCGAGGCCCCGCCGGGCCACCCGGTCCCAGTGGTCGCCGTGCAGGTGCGAGAGCACGACGCCGTCGAGACCGGGCAGCTGGGCGGGCGTGAGGTACGGCTCGGTGCGCCGGCGCGACCAGAGCCCGTAGCCCAGGTAGGCGCGCTGCCCGCGGTGCAGGAAGTTCGGGTCGGTGAGGACCGTCATCCCCGCGCACCGCAGCAACGTCGTCGCCGTCCCGATGAAGGTCAGGGACGAGTCCTGCGGCGTGCTCACGGCGCCAGGACGACCTTGATGCACTCGTCCTGCTTCTTCTGGAAGATCTCGTACCCGTGGGCCGCCGACTCGAGCGGCAGGCGGTGGGTCTCGAGGTCGTGCACGCCGAGCGGGTCCTCGTCGGTGAGCAGCGGCATGATGTCGGGGATCCAGCGCTTGACGTGCGCCTGGCCCATCGTCAGCTCGATGCCCTTGTCGAACATCTTGAGCATGTTGATCGGGTCGGCCGTGCCCCCGTAGACGCCGGACAGCGACACCGTGCCGGCGCGGCGCACCGCGTCGACGCAGCCCACGAGCGCGGCGGTGCGGTCGACGCCGGCCACCTGCATCAGCGGCGCGGAGATCGCGTCGGGGAGCTTGCTGGCCAGCTTCTGCGCGAGCTGCGGGATCGCGGAGCCGCCGTGCGCCTCCATCCCGACCGCGTCGATCGCGGAGTCGGTGCCGCGGCCGTCGGTGAGGTCGCGGATGGCCGTGGTGACGTCGTCGACCGTGCTCGCGTCGACCACCTCGATGCCGTGGCGGCGCGCCATCGCGTTGCGCTCCGGGACGCTGTCCACGGCGATCACCCGGAAGCCCTGGTGGCGGGCGATCCGCGCGGCCATCTGCCCGATCGGGCCGAGCCCGAACACGGCGACGCTGCCGCCCTCGGGGACGCGCGCGTAGGCGACGGCCTGCCAGGCGGTCGGCAGCACGTCGGACAGGTAGAGGAAGCGCTCGTCGACCGGGCCCTCGGGCACCTTGATCGGCCCGAACTGCGCCTGCGGGACGCGCAGGTACTCGGCCTGGCCGCCGGGGACCTGGCCGTAGAGCTTCGTGTAGCCGAAGAGCGAGGCACCCATCCCCTGGTCACGGTTCTGGGTGGTCTCGCACTGGGCGAACCACTGGCGCTCGCACATCCAGCAGTGCCCGCAGCTGATGTTGAACGGGATGACGACCCGGTCGCCGACCTCCAGATCGCCGGTGTCGGAGCCGACCTCCTCGACGACGCCCATCGGCTCGTGGCCCAGGATGTCGCCGGGCTCGAGGAACGGTCCGAGCACCTCGTAGAGGTGCAGGTCGGACCCGCAGATCGCGGTGCTCGTGACCTTGATGATCGCGTCGGTCGGCTCCTGGATCGTCGGATCCGGCACGGTCTCGACGCGGACGTCCTGCTGTCCCTGCCATGTCAGTGCACGCATGGGTCCGGCTGCCCGCCGCCGGTCGGCCCCGAAACAGGGCGGGTGCGCTGCCGCACCTACACCCTGATGATCATCTTCCCGGTGTTCTCGCCCCGGAGCATACCGCGGAAGCCCTCGACCGCCCGGTCGATGCCCTCGACGACGGTCTCGGAGAACTTCACCCGGCCGTCGGCGACCCAGGCCGTGACCTCGGAGAGGAACGGGCGCATCCGGTCGAGCGAGTCGGTGACGATGAAGCCCTGGATCGACAGGCGCTTCTTGACGATCTGGAAGAGATTGGCCGGCCCGGGGGTCGGGTGCTCGGCCGTGTCGTTGTAGTGCGCGATCGCCCCGCAGGCGGCGACGCGGGCGAAGTCGTTGGCGCAGGCGATGGCGGCCTCGAGGTGGTCGGCGCCGACGTTGTCGAAGTAGACGTCGATGCCGTCGGGGGCGGCCGCCCGCAGCTGGTCGACCACCGCTCCGTCCTTGTAGTTGAACGCCGCGTCGAAGCCGAGCTCCTCGGTCAGCCAGCGCACCTTGTCCGCGCTGCCGGCGCTGCCGACCACCCGCGACGCGCCCTTCAGCTTCGCCAGCTGCCCCGCGAGGCTGCCGACCGCGCCCGCGGCGCCCGAGACGAACACGGCGTCGCCCTCGCGGAACGACGCCTTGTCCAGCAGGCCGACCCACGCGGTGAGCCCGGGCGCGCCCAGCACCCCGAGGTACGCCGACGGGCTCACGCCCTCGGGCGCGGCGACCTTCTGCACCTGCCGGGCCGGGACGATCCCGTGGGTGCGCCAGGCCAGGTTGCTGGTGACGAGGTCGCCCTCGGCGACGTCGTCGCTGCGGCTGGCGACCACCTCGCCGACGGCGCGCCCGTCCATGGGCTCGTCCAGCCGGAACGGCGGGACGTACGAGGGCACGTCGTTCATCCGGCCACGCATGTAGGGGTCGACCGAGAAGTGGCGGTTGGCGACGAGGACCTCGCCGTCACCCGGCTCACCCAGGTCACGCTCGACGAGGGCGAAGTCGTCGGGATCGGGCATCCCCGAGGGTCGGCGGACGAGGTGGACCTCGCGGGCGGTCACGGTCGTGGTTGCCATGCCGTCGGGGTTCCCCGCCCGCGCGTGACCACTCCGTGACGCGGGTAGCCCCGGACCTGAGCGGGGGGCGCTCATGCTCCTCGGTCAGACATGAGTCACACCGACTCAGGAATGATTCCGTCCCCACCGTTGCTGAGGTGATCAGTGCCGGCGTCACCCGCCGGCTCGAACTCTTGCTAGACCCACTGAGGAGCTTCATGACCAGCGCCTTCGGGCCCGGTGGTCCCGGGTCCGGCCCGTTCGACGACTTCCTGGCCCGCTTCCTGGGCGGTGCCTCCCCGCGGGGCGTCCAGCGGATCGACATCACCCAGCTCATGACCGAGCCGGCGCGCCAGCTCGTCGGGGCCGCCGCCCAGCAGGCCGCCGAGCGGGGCAACGCCGACCTCGACGCGTGGCACCTGCTGCACGTCGTCACGCAGGTCCCGCCGCTGCGCCAGCTGCTGTCCGGCGCCGGCGCCGACCCGGACGCCCTCCAGCGCACCGCCGACGAGCAGCTGCCCCGCGACGAGGCGCGCACCGAGCCGCCGTCGCTGACCCCGACGGCCAAGCGCACCCTGCTCGACGCGCACCAGATCAGCCGCGCCCTCGGCTCGAGCTACATCGGCCCGGAGCACATCGTGCTGGCGCTCGCCGCCAACAACGACAGCCCGGTCGGCCGCGCGCTCGGCGCCCAGGGCGTCACGCCCCAGTCGCTGCAGCGCTCCGCCGCCAACGGCGGCCAGCGCCCGAGCGGCGGTGGCCAGGGCGGCGCCGGCCGCGGCGACAACGGAGACTCCAGCACCCCCACCGTCGACCAGTTCGGCGTCGACCTGACCGCCAAGGCGCGGGCCGGCGAGCTGGACCCGGTCGTCGGCCGCGAGGACGAGGTCGACCAGACCATGGAGGTCCTCTCGCGGCGCACCAAGAACAACCCCGTGCTCATCGGTGAGGCGGGCGTCGGCAAGACCGCGGTGGTCGAGGGCATCGCCCAGCGCATCGTCGCCGGCGACGTCCCCGAGCAGCTCGAGGGCAAGCGGATCGTCCAG
>JAQSWW010000006.1 GCA_029266415.1 Actinomycetospora sp.
GCTCGCCGTCGTGCTCGTGGTGGTGCTCATCGCCGCCGGCGGCGACCGGTCGCGCCAGGGCCCGCGCGGGACCGGGGCGCTCGACGCGCTCGAGGCCGACGTCACCGCGGCGGGCCTCGCGGTCTGCTCGCGCGCCGACGTGCCCGATCCGCGCGCCACCGACGCGGTCGCCGCCCGCACGCTCGTGGTCGCGACCTCGCCGGGCGCCTGCGGCGGGGACACCGTGCTGGTGCAGGTCGACGCGTTCGCCGACGACACCGACCGCGACGCCGCCGCCCGCAGCCTCGAGGGCCAGGTGCGCCCGCGGGGCGCGGCGAGCGTGCGGACCTACGGCGACCTCGTCGTCGTCTCCCGGGGCGGCGGGGACGACGCCGCCGCGAACCGGCTGGAGGCCACCCTGCTCGCGAAGGGCGCACGGTGAACGCCAAGCTCGGGGTGCTCGCGCTGGCGATGATCAACATCGCGGCGATCGTCAGCATCCGCAACCTGCCGGTGATGGCCGAGTACGGCTGGGCGATGCTGGCGCTGTTCGCGCTGTCGATCGTGGTGTTCCTCGTGCCGATCGCGATGGTCGCGGCCGAGCTCGGCACCGGCTGGCCCCGCGACGGCGGCGTGTACGCCTGGGTCAAGGAGGCGTTCGGCGAGCGCGCCGGCTTCCTGGCCGTGTGGTGCGACTACGCGGAGAACGTCGCCTGGTTCCCCACGGTGCTCTCGTTCATGGCCGCGAGCCTCGCGTACGCGATCGACCCCTCGCTGGCCACCGACAAGGTCTTCCTCGTCGTGGTCATGCTCGCGTTCTTCTGGGCCACGACGATCGTGAGCCTGCGCGGGGTGGGCACGTCGTCGTGGATCGGCTCGGTGGGCACCCTCGCCGGGTCGATCATCCCGGCGATCGGCCTGGTCGTGCTCGCCGCGGCGTTCCTCGCGCAGGGCAACCCGACGCAGATCCCGTTCTCGGCGGGCGCGCTGGTCCCCGACGTGGAGATCAACAACCTGGCCTTCCTCGGCGGGATCATCCTGCTCTTCACCGGCATGGAGATGGCGGGCTTCCACGCCCGCGACACCCGCGACCCCGGCCGCACCGTGCCCCGCGCCATCGCCCTGTGCGTCGGGGTCGTGGTGGTGTTCTCGGTCGTCGGGTCGCTGTTCCTCGCCATGGTCGTGCCCGCGTCCGAGATCAGCCTGGTGTCCGGGACGATGGAGCTCTTCTCGCGGGTGCTCGAGCGCCTCGGCATCGGCTGGGCGGTCGCCCCGCTCGCGCTGGTCGTGGCCTTCGGCGGCGTCGCCCACCTCGCGCCCTGGATCCTCGGTCCCGCCAACGGCGTCGCCGCCGTCGCCGCGAAGGGCTCGGCGCCGCCGCGGCTGGGCCGCCTCAACGCGAACGGCGTCCCGGTGACGCTGCTGCTCCTACAGGGCGCCGCCGGCACGGTGTTCACGCTGCTCTTCCTGCTCGTGCCCAGCGTCAGCACGTCGTACTGGATGCTCTCGGCCGTCACCGCGCAGATCGTGATCATCATGTACGGGCTGATGTTCGCCGCCGTCGTGCGGCTGCGGCACACCCAGCCCGACGCCCCGCGGCCCTACCGCATCCCCGGCGGCCTGCCCGGGGTCTGGGCGGTCGGCGGGATCGGGCTCACCGGGTGCCTGTTCGCCTTCGTGCTCGGGTTCGTCCCGCCCGGCCAGCTGGCCACCGGGAACACGGTCACCTACGTGCTGCTGCTCGCGTCCGCCGTGGTCGTGCTCTCCGCCCCGCCGTTCGTGTTCGCGGCCCTGGCGCGGCGACGGGCCCGTCGTGAGGGCACCGGCGGCGAGGCCGGTGACGAGGCCGAGGCGGTGCCGGCCGGGTGAGCGTCAACGGGATCGCCGAGGTGGACATCACCACGAACTCCTTCCTCGGCGCCGGGGCCCTCGTGGCCCTCGTCGTCGTGCTCCTGCTGGTGTTCGTGCTGCGCACGCGGGTCGGGCGCTTCACGCGCCTGGGCCGCACGGTCGTCGTGCTGGTGCTCTCGGTCCTCGTCCTGCTCGGCACCGGCGCCGGGGTCAACGCGCACTTCGACTACTTCCGCACCCTCGGCGACGTCATGGGGCTGCCGCCGTCGGACGAGGTGGAGCTGGCCGCCCTGCTCGCGCGCACCGAACGGCCCGCGCAGGGCGTCGTCACCACGACGGTGCTGCCGGGCCGGACGTCGGGGTTCACGGGGCGACCGGCGACGATCTACGTCCCGCCGGCCTGGTTCGCCCGCCCGCGCCCCGAGCTGCCGGTGGTCGTGCTGCTGCACGGCACCCCGGGCACCCCGCAGGACTGGCTGGACGGGGGCCAGGCCGCGGCGACGGCGGACGCTTACGCCGCGGCGCACGGCGGACTGGCCCCGATCCTCGTCATGCCCGACATCAACGGTGACATCGACGCCGACAGCGAGTGCGTCGACGGTCCGGCCGGCAAGGTCGAGACCTATCTGACCGTCGACGTGCCCGCCTTCGTCGAGCAGGTGTTCCACACCGCGGCGCCCGGGCGGGCATGGGCCGTGGCGGGCCTGTCGGAGGGCGGCTCCTGCTCGATGATGCTCGCGCTGCGCCACCCCGAGCTGTTCGGCACCTTCGGCGACTACGCCGGCCTGGCCGGGCCGCGCGCGGGCGACACCAACGGCGACACCGCCTCGGCGGTCGCCCAGCTGTTCGGGGGCTCGCAGCAGGCGTTCGCCGCGCACGAGCCGTCGTCGCTGCTGGCCGCCCGCCGCTTCCCCGAGCTCGGCGGCTGGTTCGAGGTGGGCGACGCCGACACCGAGCCCTACGCCGCGACCCAGCAGCTGGTGCCCGAGGCCCGCCGCGCGGGGATCGCGACCTGCGAGGTGGTCGTGCCCGGCGGCGGGCACACCTTCGACGTCTTCTCCCGCGCGTTCTCCGACTCCCTGCCGTGGATCGCCGGGCGCATCGGGGCCGGGCCGCCGGTCACGGGCTGCCCGCCGGTGTCCTAGCCGACGGGCAGGCGCTCCAGGGCCTCCTGGAGCGACTGCTCGGCGTCGTCGCCGAGGCGCCCGAGGGCGGGGGACAGGACCGGCGAGGCGACCTTGGCGACGCCCTTCAGCGTGAAATCGGCGCGGTAGGTCACGGTCGTCCCCGGGCCGTCGGCGACCACCGTGATGTCGTCCTGGCTGGTCACGGTCTCGTTCTCGCCGCGGAGGCGCAGGTGGCCGGGCTCGTCGAGCTCGAGGGTGTAGACGAGCTCGGTGCGCTTGCCGCGGAACTCCGAGACGTTGCGCCACTGCTTGCCCACCGCGATCGGGGCCGACGGGTCCAGCGGCTCGCAGGAGACCGTGGGGGCGTCCCACTCCTCGGTGTTGGCGACGTCGCGCAGGTAGGCCTGCACGGTGCCGACGGGGGCGGGCGAGTGCACGGTGCGCTCGATGGTGGGCATCGGCGCGGATACCCGCGCCGGGCGCGACGCACCGTTCCGGCTACCGTCGCCTGTGTGAGCAGGGATCCGGACCTCGTCGTCGTCGGCTCGGGCTTCTTCGGGCTGACCGTGGCCGAGCGGGCCGCCACCGAGCTCGACAAGCGCGTGCTCGTCGTGGAGCGCCGCTCGCACCTCGGGGGCAACGCGTACTCCGAGCCCGACCCCGAGACCGGGATCGAGGTGCACCGCTACGGGGCGCACCTGTTCCACACCTCGAACAAGCGGGTCTGGGACTACGTCAACCGGTTCACCGACTTCACCGGCTACCAGCACCGCGTCTTCACGATCTACGAGGGCCGCGTCTACCCGATGCCGGTCAACCTCGCGACGATCTGCGAGTACGCGGGGCGCGCGATGAGCCCCGACGAGGCCCGCGCCTGGGTCGCCGAGCACGCCGCGGAGATCGACGTCGCGGACGCGGCGAACTTCGAGGAGAAGGGCGTCGCGCTGGTCGGCCGCCCGCTCTACGAGGCGTTCTTCGCCGGCTACACGGCCAAGCAGTGGCAGACCGACCCGAAGGAGCTGCCGGCGTCGATCGTGAGCCGGCTGCCGGTGCGCTACACCTTCGACAACCGGTACTTCTCCGACACCTACGAGGGCCTGCCGGTCGACGGCTACACGGCGTGGCTGCAGCGGATGGCCGACCACCCGAACATCGAGGTCCGCCTCGACACCGACTGGTTCGACCTGCGCGAGTCCCTGCCGGCCGACGTGCCGACGGTCTACACCGGCGCGCTGGACCGCTACTTCGACTACAGCGAGGGCGAGCTCGGCTGGCGCACGCTCGACTTCGAGTCCGAGGTGCTGACCACCACGGGCGACTTCCAGGGCACCCCGGTGATGAACTACGCCGACCGCGACGTGCCCTACACCCGCATCCACGAGTTCCGGCACTTCCACCCGGAACGCGCGTCGTACCCGAAGGACAAGACGGTCATCGTCCGCGAGTACTCGCGGTTCGCCCAGCACGGCGACGAGCCGTACTACCCGATCAACACCGCCGAGGACCGCGCCAAGCTCGAGCGCTACCGCGAGCTCGCCCGCAAGGAGGCGACCAACCGCAAGGTGCTCTTCGGCGGGCGCCTCGGTACGTACAAGTACCTCGACATGCACATGGCGATCGGTTCGGCGCTGACGCTGTTCGACAACCGCATCGCCCCGTGGTTCACCGAGGGTGCCTCCTTCGACGACGCCGACCTCGCGGAGGTCTGATCGATCACCCGGTCGGCCGCTTCGGGGGGCGACGACCGATGCGTAGCGTGACGACGCCCGTCGATCGTTTCCCTCCGGAGGTCTGGCCGTGCCCGTGTCCCGGATCCGTGCGGCGCGGGCCGCCGCGATGCTGTCCTGCGCCCTCGTGCTGACGCTCTCGGCCTGCAACACCAGTGGCTCGGCACCGGCCGGGGGCGCGGGCGGGGGTCACGAGGGCGGGCACCAGGCCCCGCACAGCGGGTCCCACCCCACGTCGCACCACACCCCGGCGGCGCCGACCGGCGAGTTCGACCCGTCGCGGTGCCCCACCGGCCTCGTCTGCTGAGACGGCACGCGCGGGCGGTCGCCGGAGTGGGCAGCACCTCCCGGTGATCGTCCCGGGCTCCCTCGCCATCGGTCGGTACGGGCGGGGTGCACGCCGTGCCGGAGGACTTCGAGGCCGGGCGCGCGGACACCTTCGTGGCCCACCGCGAGCCCCGGCGGTTCCGGGACGTGACCCCCGTCGGGGTGCCGGCCGCGCCGACCCGCCGGGGGGCTCCCGGTGACGCGGACTCCCCGCCGCTACCGTCGTCGGTGTGACGAGCACGGTCGACGAGGGACGGCGCCGCGGCGCCGCCGGGACGGTGGAGACGACGGTGCGCCCCGCAGGCTCGGGTCCGGCGCTGCTGCAGCGCGTCATCCTGCCGCGCCCGGCCGACCCCACCTCGGTGCGCGCGCTGTACCTCGACGAAGGCACGGCGACGTCGGTGACCACCACGGCGCCGACCGCCCACCGACCGGGGACCTACGACGAGACCGCCGACGAGTACGTCATGCACGTGCGGCGCAGCGGGACGCGCGTCGCCGAGGTGGCCTCGCGGACCTCGGTGCGCCTGCCCGAGCGCAGCGAGGTGTCGTTCGCCGCCTACTTCAACGCCTTCCCGGCGGCGTACTGGCGGCGGTGGTCGGTGCTCACCGAGGTCGTCCTGCGGCTGCGCGTGCGCGGCCGCGGGCGGGTCGACGTGTACCGCTCGACCGCGCGCGGTGTGGCCGTGCACCTGGCCGGCGAGCTCGTCGGGGAGGCCGGCGACGGCGCCGAGCAGGAGGTCGCCGTCCCGGTCGCGCTCACCCCGTTCGGCGACGGCGGCTGGATCTGGTTCGACCTCTCCAGCGAGGGCGGCTCCCTCGAGCTGCTCTCCGGCGGCTGGTACGCCGACCGCGCCGCCCCCGGGCGCGCGGCGGTCGCGGTCGGCATGCCGACGTTCAACCGCCCGAGCGACTGCGTCGCGACGCTGGCCGCGCTCGGCGAGGACCCGCTGGTCCGCGAGACCCTCACCGCGGTCATCATCCCGGACCAGGGCTCGTCCAAGGTCCGCGACCAGCCCGGCTTCGACGAGGCGGCCGCGGCGCTGGGCGACCGGTTGCGGGTCATCGACCAGCCCAACCTCGGCGGCTCCGGCGGCTACGCGCGGATCATGTACGAGGCGCTGGAGACCACCGACTGCGAGCAGATCCTGTTCATGGACGACGATGTCGTCCTCGAGCCGGACTCGGTGTTGCGGGCGCTCGCGTTCTCCCGGTTCGCCCGCGAGCCGATGCTCGTCGGCGGGCAGATGCTCTCGTTGCAGGCGCGCTCGCACCTGCACGCCATGGGCGAGGTCGTCGACCGTGGCACCTTCTTCTGGCAGATCGCCCCGCACACCACCGACGACCACGACTTCGCGGTCGACTCGCTGCGCGAGACGCTGTGGATGCACCGCCGCGTCGACGTCGACTACAACGCCTGGTGGATGTGCCTGATCCCCCGCGTCGTGGCCGAGCGGATCGGGCTGCCGCTGCCGCTGTTCATCAAGTGGGACGACTGCGAGTACGGCCTGCGCGCGGGCAGCCACGGCGTCCCGACGGCCACCGTGCCCGGGGTCGCGATCTGGCACATGAGCTTCGTCGAGAAGGACGACAGCTCCGACTGGCAGGCGTACTTCCACGTGCGCAACCGCCTCGTCGTGGCCGCCCTGCACGGCCCCGACAACCCGCGGCCGATGCTCGCGGACTCGCTCAAGCGCACGCTGCGACACCTGTTCCTGCTCGAGTACTCGACGATCGCGCTGCACCACATGGCGATGCGTGACTTCCTGTCCGGGCCGAAGGCGCTGTTCGGGGCGCTGCCGACCGCGCTGGGCGCGGTGCGGGCCACGCGGGCGGAGTTCCCGGACGGCACGGTGCACCGCGACGCCGGCGACCTGCCCCGCCCGGCGGTCGGCGCGCGGGAGTCCCAGCTGTGGCCGAAGCCCCCGGCGAGCCGGCTGTCGCAGGTCGCGGCCCTCGCGCGCGGGCTGGCGCACCAGGTGCGCCCCGTCGACCCCCACGCCCACGAGCGCCCGCAGCGCGACGTCCCCGCCGAGCACGGGCAGTGGTTCCTGCTCTCGCGCCTGGACGGGGCGACGGTGACGACGTCCGACGGCTCCGGGGTGACCTTCCGCAAGCGCGACCGCGAGATGTTCTGGTCGATGCTGCGCGAGTCGGTGGCGCTGCACGCCGAGATCGCCCGGGCCTGGGCGTCGACGCGCCGCCGCTACCAGGAGGACATGGGCGAGCTGGTCAGCCGCACCGCCTGGCGCCGGCAGGTCTTCGACCGCTTCCGCTGAAGGCGGACCGAAGCTGTCCTCCTCGCTCCGTAGCTTTCGTGTCATCAGGGACGACGATGAGAGGCCCCCCGATGACCACGATCGCCGCGCAGGAGAACCCGATGACCGCCACCGACACCGACGAGCGCGCCGACATCCTCGCCGAGCTGGCCCAGGCCCGGCACTGGCTCGTCTTCCCCACCCGCGACCTCACCGACGAGCAGGCGGCGTCCCGCCCGACGGCCTCGCAGCTCTGCCTCGGTGGCCTGATCAAGCACGTCACCAAGGTCGAGGAGGGCTGGATGCGCTTCGCGGTGCACGGCGCCTCGCCCGAGGAGGACTTCGAGCTGCCCGAGGGCATGACGATCGACGACTTCGAGGGCTGGATCGCGAGCCTCGACGAGAAGCCCGCCTGGCTCGTCGAGCGCGAGAACGAGTTCAGGCTCCTGCCCGACGAGACCCTCGCCGGGGTCGTCGCGGCGTACCACGAGACGGCGGCGCGCACCGAGGCGACGCTGGCGTCGATCCCCGACCTCGACGCGCGCCACGCGCTGCCGAAGGCGCCGTGGCACGAGCCGGGCACCACCTGGTCGGTGCGCCGCGTGCTGCTGCACATCATCGCCGAGACCACCCAGCACGCCGGCCACGCGGACATGCTGCGCGAGCACATCGACGGCGCCACGTCCATGTGATGACCGTCCCGGTCCGCTGGCTACCGGGCGGTAGTGCCACACTGCCCGCGTGACGGAGCAGACCGGGCAGCGCGGCGAGGCGGAGACCGGGACCTACAGCACGGACACGCGGACCGAGACCAGTCAGGACGAGGCCGACGAGATGGCCGGCCCGAACGAGCAGTCCGGGGACGAGGGTGACTCCGGGTCGTCGAACGGGTCGAGTGGCGACTCGGGGTCCACTTCGGGGTCCTCCTCGGGGTCGTCCCACTCGGCCTCGTCCGACTCGGGCTCGGACTCCGGGTCGTCGGACGCGCCGTCGTCGTCCCAGGAGACCGAGCAGCAGGTCCAGCAGCAGGACCAGCAGCAGGGTGAGGACGAGGGCGAGGCGCCCCACGGTCGCGAACGGCGCTCGCCGCTCGACCTCGGCGAGACGGCGTGGAAGGTCGCGAACGTCCTCGCGACGGTCGTGCGGATCGTCGGCTACGCGTTCGCCGCGGTCCTGCTGGCCTACATCGTGCTGGCGCTCGTGGGCGTCAACACGTCCAACGGCGTCGCGCAGGTCATCGGCAGCATCGGCGACACGGTCGTGCTCGGCTTCCGCGATCTGTTCCTGATGGCCGACCCCATCACCACGATCATGGTCGGCTTCGGCCTGGCGGCGGTCTTCTGGGTGCTCGTCGCCGAGTTCGGCTCACGCCTGGTGCGCTGGCTGGGCGCCCGCCTGGCCTGACGGCGGTCAGACGGCGGCGGCACCGCCCGCCGGGGCGTTGCCGGGTACGGCGCGCACGGGGAGGAACGTCACGAGCCCGAGCAGCAGCACGAGCCCGATGCCGAGGATGCCCCAGCGCTGGGCGCCGAAGAGCGTGATGAACAGGGCGAACATGGCCGGTGCGAGGAAGCTGACCGCGCGCCCGGTGGTGGCGTAGAGCCCGAACAGCTCGCCCTCGCGCCCGGGCGGCACGACGCGCGCGAGGTAGCTGCGCGAGCACGCCTGCGCCGGTCCGACGAACAGCGCCAGGAACGTGCCACCGATCCAGAACGCGGTGGTCCCGGACGCGAAGAGCATGAACGCCGCGGTCATGACGAGCGCGGCGAGGCACACGACGATCACGACCTTCGGGCCGACGCGGTCGTCCAGCCGGCCACCCGCGACCGCGCCCACCGCGGACACCACGTTGGCCGCGATGGCGAAGATGATGACGTCGCCCGCGCTGAGCCCGAACGTGCCCGCCGCGAGCACCCCGCCGAAGGTGAAGACCGCGGTGAGCCCGTCCCGGTAGATCGCGCTGGAGACGAGGAAGCCGAGCAGGTGGCGGTCGTCGCGGTAGAGGCGCACCAGTCGCCGGACCAGGAGGCGGTAGGAGCCGAGCACGCTCACCCGCGCGGCGTCCTCGTCGCCGGGCGGCGGCGGGTAGGGGAACCGCATGAACAGGACCGGGAGCCCGAAGACCGCGAGCCAGACCGCGCAGATCACCGCGATCACCCGCACGGACATGCCGGGCTCGGCGAACGTGAAGACCGGCGCGTCCGAGAGGAAGAGCACGAAACAGACGATCAGCAGGACGATCCCGCCCACGTAGCCCGCGGCCCAGCCGAAGCCGGAGACCCACCCGGTGCGCCCGGGCGGCGCCAGGCGGTAGATGAGCGCGTTGTACTCGACCTGGGCGAGCTCGTAGGTGACGGTGCCGGCGGCCAGCAGCACGAGGCCGAGCAGCAGCGACGACGGTACGGGCGTCACGAACGCCATGAGGACCGTCGCCAGCACCGTGAGGACGGTGAGGACACCGAGCCGACGCTGCCGTCCGTACTCCTTCCCGGCGGCGTCGCTGCGCTGCCCCCACACGGGTGCCACCAGCGCGACGAGGACGCCCGAGATCGCGATGGTGGTCGCGAGCGCCGAGGAGCCGCTCGCCTCGTCCGCCGCGACGGTCCCCGTCAGGTAGACGGTGAACACGAACGTCGTGATCACGGCCTGGAAGGACGCGACGCCCCAGTCCCAGGAGGCCCAGGCGAGGAGGGGGCGCAGCAGGGAGGTCGCCGGCGGGGTGGACGGGGCGGTCGGTGACGACACGGACGAACGGTAGCGAGTCGGGGTGACGCGGCGCCCGCCCCGGACGGGCGGGTGAACGGCCGCAGGCAGTGGCGACGCGACGCAAGGCTGCCACTGAGCGCCGCTCGAACGCCGCTCGGCGTTCGCTCGGTCGGCCTCTTCCTGCTTCTTCCGTGACGGGATGTGTCACCGCGAGTCACCCGACCGTGGCAGGCCGGGGCGCAGAGTTCGATCTTGCCTCCGCGAAGGTACGGAAGTCTGTCTAACGATCACCTCTCGAGCGCGATGATCACGGAGGAGTGATCACCTTTCGGGGATGCTCCGTGTTCGAACTGCTGGCGCGTCCTCGCTACGTTCCGGCACGCGGCATTCCGATGCCGAATCCCCGCCCACTTCGTGGTGGGGAAGACCCGACGGGAGGACAGCACTGTGGGAATTCTTCGTAAGTCCGTGCTCGCGACCACGCTGATCGGTGCGGGACTGGCGAGCACGACGGGCTCCGCCATCGCGCACGAGGACGGCGGCCAGTCGGGATTCGCGAACATCGACGACGTCCAGACGATCGTTCCGACGAACGCGTGCAACAACAACGTCCCGGTCAACGTTCTCGGGGTGCAGGTCCCGGTCCAGGACGTCGCCGGCACCATCCCGGTCCTCAGCCCGGCCGAGCACGGCAGCGAGCAGGCCGCGGGCGTCGCCAAGAACTGCGACAACGACGTCGCCGCGGACAACGACTGATCAGCGAGACCGCGCTCGTCCCCCGGCGCACCCCGACAGACCACCAGCACTCGGCGGCCCTGTGTCCGGAGAGCAGGCCAGCCCCTGCTCCCCTCACGGTCGGTCGCCCGGCTCCCCACGATCCCGTCGAGTTGAGGGGTCGACGACCTCGACCGAGGAGAACCCTGCTGTGAAGCTACTGCGTCGCTCCCTGACCGCCACCGCTCTCATCGGCGCCGGCCTGGCCTGCACCACCGGTGCGGCCTTCGCCGGGGAGGGACACCACGACGGCGGCACCGAGCAGAACGGCCTGGTCAACGTCAGCGACGTCCAGACCATCGTGCCGACCAACGTCTGCGGCAACAACGTCCCGGTCAACGTGCTCGGGGTCCAGGTCCCGGTCCAGGACGTCGCCGGCACCGTCCCGATCCTCAGCTCCGTCGAGAAGGGCAGCGAGCAGGAGGCGGGCATCAGCAAGGACTGCGGCAACGCCGTCGGCGCCGACAACTAGACCGACCACCAGACCGAGCGGGCTCGTCGATCCCCGCATCGACATCTGTGGCCCGTGAGGGGCACGAGCCCCCTCGGTACCGGTTGCGGTGCCGAGGGGTTGCTCGCTCCCCCCGACCGAAGGATCCGCCCGACCGGCGCCGTCGCGACGCCGTCGTCGGTGCCGGGGCGCGGGCCGATCCATGGCTGCCCGACCCGCTCCGGGAGTCCCGAGGGGTTCCCCTCTCCTCGGGGTGCGTTCGGGTAGAGGACCCGGTGCGAGGCCGCCCGTCGGGGGAGGGTCTCGCGCCGGGTCCTCCTCCGGCGCGGGACGGCGGACCGTCGACGCCCACCGCGAGGCCGTCACGGACCTACGGCGTGTGCGGTCGAGGGCCCGTCCGCCGCTACCCCTATCCTCGGCACGGCAAGTGTTCCGCAAGCCGAAGGAATACCCGTGCTCAAGGGATTCAAGGATTTCCTGCTCCGCGGGAACGTCGTCGACCTCGCGGTCGCCGTCGTCGTCGGCGCGGCGTTCACGGCCGTCGTCTCCGCGTTCACGAATGCGTTCCTCAAGCCGCTGATCCAGCTGGTATCCGGCGGCGGCGAATTCGCCGGGTCGTTCCTGGTGCGCGGCGTGGTGTTCGACTACGCGAGTTTCATCAACGCGGTCATCACGTTCCTGCTGACCGCCCTGGTCATCTACTTCCTCGTCGTGACGCCGTTGCGGATCGTCGAGGAGCGGCGCCGACGCGGCGAGGAGGCGGGCCCCGCCGACCCCACCGACGTCGAGCTCCTGGCCGAGATCCGCGACCTGCTGCGCAACCAGGCCGCCCGCTCCACGTCGAACGACGGCCGCGGCACCGCGGGCGGTGCCGGCGGACGCATCCCCTACCAGGACCGCTGAGGCCCACGGGCGCCCGGAAGGCTCAGTCCTCCAGCGCCACGACCGGCCCGGCGGGCCCGTCGGCCGGGCACACGAACAGCCGCGTGCCCGGTGTCGCGAGGTAGGTGCCTGCGAGGTCGTCGAGGTCGGCGTGCAGCCGGGGGTCGTACCCCCCGAGGTCGCGGGCGAGCACCGCACGCATGTGGACCGGCGGCCGGGAGGTCCTCGTGCCGCACCGGCCGGACGACGGGCGGCGCGAGGGCGACGGTCATGGCGTCACTGTTGCACTTCACTGGCAACGGGAGGGTTCAACGGCCGTGATCTTGCCCCGGGTGCGCCAACCCTCGACCCGGTGTCATTGCCACCCGGGGGTGACTGCTCCGATCGGGGTGTGGTGACGGAGAGCGATGCTGCGCACCGCTCACGCTCCCGGATCGAACGGCGGTCCACCCCTATCCACCGATCGGAGTATCAGGTGACGGCCACTCGGCGCCGTTGACCGGGTCGAGGGTCGGAACACCGGCCCGGAGGTGGACGTCGGGGGAGGCGCGGTGCGGACGGTGGTGCGGCAGGACCACGACATCCCGGCGCCGCGAGGCGCCGCCGCGTCCCGCCCGACGTCCACCCGCACCCGCCCCGTCACCGTCGAGCTCCCGGCCCTGACCGGCCTGCGCGCGGTCGCCGCGGTCTGGGTGCTGCTGCACCACCTGAGCTTCCTGCCCGTCTCCGGCTACGCGGGCTGGTTCGCCCCCGTCGCGCCGTTGATCGGGGCGGGGACGCTGGGCGTCGACCTGTTCTTCGCCCTCTCCGGTTTCCTGCTCGCCCGCTCCTACCTCGACCGGTGGCGCGGTACCCCCGGCCCGCGGCAGGCGCTGGGCTTCGTCTGGGCCCGCGTGGCCCGTGTCTGGCCGCTGTACGCGGTCGTGGTGGTCCTGGCCGGGCTGTGGTGCGCCGCGCGCGCCGTCCTGGGGAGCGACGGCGTGATCACGTGGCAGGGCGCCCAGCCCGGCCTGGACCCCCTGAGCTGGCTGCGTCAGCTGACGATGACGCAGATGTGGGACTCCGGCGGCATCGACGGCGTCTCGTTCGTCCTGCCGGCGTGGTCGATCAGCGCCGAGTGGGCGGCCTACCTCGCGTTCCCGCTGCTCGCCGGTGCCGCCTGGCTGGTGCGCGGTTGGCCGCGCCCCCTGCTCGCCGTGCTCGCGGTCCTCGCCGCGTCACCGACCGCCCTCGTCGCGGTCCGCGGGGCCTTCGGCGGGTCGTTCGACGGGTTCTGGGCGGTCCGCCTCGTCGCCGGCTTCACCGCCGGGGTGCTGGCCTGGCTGGTCGTGCGGCGCGTGCCGCGGACGGCGACGGTCTCCCGCTGGGCCCACCGGGTGCTGCTGGTGGCGATCGCCGAGATCGTCCTGGTCGTCTACTGGGCCGCCACCGCGCCGCCCTCCGCCGCGTTCGCCGCCGACGCCCGCGTCTTCCTCGCCGCGCCGCTGATGCCGGTGCTGCTGGGCGCGCTGTCGCTCACCGACGGCCCCGTGGCCCGGGCGCTGGGCGGTGCGCGGCTGCGCCACGGCGGCCGCATCTCCTACGCGGTCTACCTCGTGCACTTCCCCCTGATCGAGATGGCGCTCGTCGCCATGACTCGCATCCCTGCGCTCGCCCCGGACACGGCGGCGGCCGCCCTGCTCGTGCCCCACCTCGCGGTGGCGTCCCTGGTGCTCGCGCACCTGGCGTACCGCTGGGTGGAGGAGCCCGCGCAGGCCTGGATGCGGGACCGGGACCCGTCGCGGCGCCGGGGTGGCGCGCGCCGCGACGTCGCGGAGACCCGGCGTCCGGAGGTCACCCCGCCCTCCGGTCACCGGGCGGCCGGGCGGCGGGGGGGCAGCCACGCCGTCCGGCCGGCGACGGGCAACACCCCGTCGCTGCACGCGGCCTGAGCCGGGGGCTCACGAGCCCGGAGGGCCGAGGTCGTTGAGCCGCAGCAGTGCGGCGGGACCGTCGGCCGCGGGCCGGACGACGGTGCGCGCGCCGTTCTCCAGCCGCGGGAACACCGCGCGGTAGTGGTCGAGCGGGAGCCCCAGCATCGAGCACAGCAGCAGGCGCAGCAGCGTCTGGTGGGCGACGACGAGCACCCGGCCGTCGGGGTGGGCGGCTACGGCCTCGGCGAGCACCGGGGCCGCGCGGGCGACGGCGTCGGCGCCGGGCTCGCCCCCGGGCAGCGGGGCGCTCGCGGGCCGGCGCAGGAACGCGGCGACCGCGTCGGGGTACTCCGCCGACGTCTCCTCACGGGTGTGCCCGTCGGCCTTGCCGAAGTCGACCTCGACCAGGCGCCCGTCCACCCGGCACGCCAGGCCCGCGGCCTCGGCGGCCGCGGTGGCCGTCTCGCGGGCCCGCCGCAGCGGCGACGTCAGCACCGCGTCGAGGTCCGCCCGGGCCGCCCATCGGGCGAGCTCAGCCGCCTGCTCCCGCCCGCGCGGGGTGAGCGGGACGTCGGAGCGCCCCGCGTAGCGGTCGCTGTGCCACACGGTCTCGCCGTGGCGCACCAGCACCAGCTCGGTCACGTGTCCTCCCCGGGCGGGCCGATCCCGCCGCGGTCGGCCAGCGTGGCCCGGAACGCCGCGTAGCGCTCGTCGATCGCGGAATCGTGGTCGCGGGCGTCGTCGTACATGACACCCAGTGTCAGTGGCCGTCGCTGGCCAGGACGACAGCGCGACGTGGTGTCCACCGCGACACCGCCGACGCGCCGCGGGTCGGTGCCCCGCCGTCGATGACGCCCCGGAGGACCGTGCCCTCGCCGGACACGGCGCGAGCCGCCATGATCGCGGGGCCGGACGAGGGGAGGGTGCCCGTGACATCCCGCGAGCTCGCGTCCACCCGCGCCGCCGTCGTCGAGCACGCGCGGCGGCTGGTGGCCGACGGCCTGGTCGTGGGCACGGCCGGGAACCTCTCGGCGCGCGTGGGCGAGCTGATCGCGGTGACGCCCTCGGGTGTCGACTACGCGGTGATGACCCCCGAGGACGTCGTCCTCGTCGACCTCGACGGTGCCGTCGTCGACGGGCACCTGCGGCCCACCAGCGAGCTGCCGCTGCACCTGCTCTGCCACCGCCGCCACGACGCCCGGGCGGTGGTGCACACCCACTCGGCCGCAGCGGTGGCGCTGTCGTTGCTGCGCGACGACGTGCCGCTGGTGCACTACCAGACCGCGATCTTCGGCGGCCGGGTCGCCGTGGCCGACTACGCGCCGTTCGGCACCGACGAGCTGGCCGCCCACGTCTCCGCCGCCCTCACCGACCGCACCGCCGCGGTGATGCGCCACCACGGCACGCTGGTCGTCGCGAACACCCTCGCCGGCGCCGACGTCGGGGCCCGGCACCTCGAGTGGCTGTGCGACGTGTGGCTGCGCGCGGCCGCGGTCGGGGTGCCGCGCGAGCTGTCCGACGAGCAGGTCGCGGACGTCGCCCGCCGCCTCGCCGGGTACGGGCAGACGACCCGTTAGACGGGCAGGCGGCGGAACACCGGGCGCGGGATGTGTCGCAGCACCGACATCACCGCGCGCAGCGGGGCCGGCGCCCAGACCAGCTCCCGGCCCTTCGTCACGGCGTCGACGACGATCTCGGCGACCTTCTCCGGAGTGGTGGACAGCGGCGCGGGGTCCATCCCGGCGGTCATCTTCGAGTGCACGAAGCCGGGGCGCACGATCGTCACGCCGATCCCGTCGGGGCGCAGGGCCTCGGTGAGCCCGGTGTAGAACGCGTCCATGCCGGCCTTGGTGGAGCCGTAGACGAAGTTCGAGCGGCGGGCGCGCTCCCCGGCCACGCTCGACAGGGCGACGATCCGCCCGTGGCCCTGGGCGCGGAACTCCGCGGCCAGCGCGACGCCGACCGACACCGTCGCCACGTAGTTGACCTCGGCGAGCTCGACCGCGACGTCGATGTCCTGCCAGGCCTTCTCCTGGTCACCGAGCAGCCCGAAGGCCACCACGGCGATGTCGATGTCGCCGCCGGCGAACGCCTTGCGCACGGCCTCGGTGTGCACCGCGGCGTCGCGCGCGTCGAACTCGACGGTCTCGACCGACGCGCCGGCGCGGGTGAGGCGGGCGGCGGCGTCGGCGAGCCGCGGCGACTGGCGACCGGCCAGCACCACGCGCACCGGGCCACCGGTGAGGTAGCGCTCGGCGATCGCGAGGCCGATCTCGGACGTGCCGCCCAGGAGCAGCAGGGACGTCGGGTGGCCGACGGCGTCGATCATGGTTCTCCTCAGGGGGTGAGCCGGAGGCGGCGCGACATGTCCGACGCGAACACACCGTCGGGGTCGGCGGCGTCGCGGATCTTGCGCCACTCGTCCAGCCGCGGGTACATGGCGGCGAACGTGTCGTGGTCGGTGCGGGAGTCCTTGGCGGTGTAGAGACGCCCGCCCATGGCCAGCACGCGCTCGTCGAGGGAGCGGCAGAACGCGCCCAGGCCCTCGACGATCGGGAAGTCGACGCAGATGTTCCAGCCCGGCATCGGGAACGACAGCGGCGCCCGGTTGCCCTCGCCGAACTTCTTGAAGACGTTGAGGAACGAGACGTGCCCGGACTCGGCGATGTCGCGCACGATCGCCCGGAACTCGGCCTCGGCCGCCAGCGGGACGATGAACTGGTACTGCAGGAAGCCCTTCGAGCCGTAGGCCCGGTTCCAGTCCCCGAACAGGTCCAGCGGGTGGTAGAAGGCCGTCAGGTTCTGGATCTGGCCACGCTTGTTCTTCGTCTTGCGGTAGTACAGCTCTCCGATCGCCGAGAAGGTGAGCTTGTTCGCGAGCCCGTTCGGGAACACGTCGGGCAGGTCGACCAGCGTGGGCGCGTCGAACTTCAGCGGGTCGCGGCGCAGCGTCGCGGGCAGCTCGTCGAGCCGCGCCAGCGAGCCGCGGCCCAGCGCCGCGCGGCCCAGCTTCGATCCCGTCGAGATCGAGTCGAACCACGCCGACGAGTAGTCGTAGGCCTCGTCGGAGCCGTCGGAGAAGCGCTCGATGGTCTCGTCGAGGTCCGCCGTGCGCTCGGTGTCGGCGACGAAGTACGCGGTCTCGGTCTTCGTCATGCGGATGGTCGCCCGCAGGATGACGCCGGTCAGCCCGATGCCGCCGACCGTCGCCCAGAACAGCTCGGACTCCTGGCCGTCGGGCTCGAGGCGGCGGACCTCGCCCGAGGCGAGCATCAGGTCCATCGACACGACGTGGTCGCCGAAGCTGCCGGCCGTGTGGTGGTTCTTGCCGTGGATGTCGTTGGCGATCGCCCCGCCGATGGTCACCTGGCGGGTGCCCGGCAGCACCGGCACCCACAGGCCGAACGGCAGCGCGACGCGCATGAGGCGGTCGAGCGAGACGCCCGCGTCGAGGTCGATCAGGCCGGTCTCGGCGTCGACGGCGTGGATGCGGTCCCGCGCGGTCATGTCGAGGACGAGCCCGCCGGCGTTCTGGGCGGTGTCGCCGTAGGACCGCCCGAGGCCCCGCGCGATCACGCCGCGCGAGCCGGCCCCGGCGATCGCCTCCGCCAGCGCCGGGGTGGAGGCGACGTCGTCGCCGGTGAGCACGGTGGCCCGGCTCGGGGCCGTGCGGGCCCACCCGGCGAGCGTCTTCACGGAGCGTGGCATCCCGCGCGAGTCTAGGGGGTGTCCAGGACGGGGACTCCCGCGCGTCCCGTCCGGCGCCACCCGGCGACGGTCTCCTCGCCCACCTGCGGCGACAGCGCCCCGAGCGGCAGGCGCGGCACCCACCGCGCGAGCCCGACGGCGTCGCGGGTCGGGTCGCCGCCGAGGTACACCGGCAGGCGCACCTCCTCGACGAGCAGGCGCGGGGTGAGGAACGGGCCGCCGGTGGTGGGCGCGACGGCGATCTCGCCCGCGTCCGACAGCCCGGGCGGGGTGAGCCGCCACGGGGGCACCTCCGCCGTGCCGCCGGTGAGCGCCGGCGGGCGCAGGCACGGGAAGACGACGGCGACGGGCCAGTCGACGAGCGCGGTGCTGCCCGGGGCGACGACGTCGTCGAACGGCACGGTGCGCGGCACGCGGGGGACGCTGGCCGCGAGCGGGAGCTCCGGCGCCGCCCCGCTCGGGCTCGCGACCTGCGCGTCGGCGGCGTCGCGCGCCGCGCTCGTGGCCCGCACGCGCACGAGCGTGGTGCCCTCGGGGGCGAGCGCGCGCAGGTCGCGGGGCGCGACGCCCGCGGTCGGCCCGCCCGGGATCTCGGTGCGCGGGGTGTCGGTGGGCGACGCCGCGAACTCGAGCGCGACGGAACCCCGGGCGATGCTCCCGCTGACCGCGACGACCACGGGCGCGCGCCGCTCCCGCGCCTCGGGCGGCAGCACGAACCAGTCGGAGTGCAGCGTCGCGGGCCCCGTGGCGCCGGACGTCGGCGGCGCCGCCCACCCCGGCAGCTCCGTCCCCCCGACCCGCAACGGCACCGCGGCGGGCGTCTGCTCGGTCGGCGTGAATGCCAGCGTGGGGGCCACGCTGGCGTTCAACGCCAGGAAATCCCCCAGCTCGCTCGAGGGCGGGCCGGCGGGGAGCAGTCCCGCGCGCGGATCGGTCTCGACGGCGAGGTCCGGCGCCAGCCCGCACGGGTCCCCGCGCAGCGCGGCGAGGGAGTCCGACCCGTAGCTGAACGTGCCGATCCGGTCGGTGGTGACCTTGAGGAACGACCCGCCCTCGACCGCGACCACCGCGACGACGAGCACCAGCGCCAGCGCCCCCGGCGCCAGCACCCGGGCCGCGCGCCGCGGCAGCCGCCCGCGCGCCCCGACGACCAGCGCGAGCACGACCGTCCCGGCGATCGTCACCGGCAGCGTGATGTCCGCCAGCGGCACGCGCGCGATCTGCGGCGGGATGTCGTTCCAGAACACGCCCCACGCCGAGGCGTAGGCCCACTGGTTGTAGCCGGTGAGCACGAGCGTCGTGACCAGCCCGAACGCGCCGAGCACCGCGACCAGTGCGGGCCCGCGCAGCCGCGCCACGGCCGTCACGGCGCGGGGCGACCACAGCACCACGAGCAGCGTCAGCACGGCGGTCCCGACGCCCGCGAGCTCGCCGAAGTGCAGCGTCCACTTCGTCGGGCTGACGATCAGCGTCACCGGGCCGAGCGCCGTGACCGCGAGCAGGCGCCGCGCCGGCCCGACGGCCACCCCGGCGCGCACCCGGGCCGCGAGCAGCGCCCAGGCCACGGCGGGCAGCGCGAGCAGCGTCAGCAGCACGGCCAGCCGCGCCCCGAGCCCGCCCTGCACGTTGCCGGGCTCGACGAGCGAGACGTAGCGCGAGAGCTCCTGCCACCACGGCTGCCCGCCGCCGATGAGCTGGCGCACCCGGGTGGCCTCGAGCAGGCCCGCGAGCGACTGGTCCGCGGCCATCGGCAGGACCGCGACGGACAACCCGGCCACCACCACGAGCACGCGGGTCCACCCGTCCCGAGGACGTGCCCGCGCGAGCGCCGGCAGCGCCACCAGCAGCGGCGCGAGCCCCAGCAGCGCGCCGGGCGTCAGCGCCACCGTGAACCCCGCCAGCACCGCCGCGGCGAGCAGCGGCAGCAGCGCCCGCGTCGCGACGGCCCGCTCCGCGCACACCCAGACCGCCAGCACCCCCAGCGCCAGCCACGGCTCCGGGCGCAGCGAGAGCCCGAAGGGCGCCCACCACGCCGCGAACGCCGCCGCGGCCACCCACGTCGTGCCCGGCCGGCGCAGCGCCGGCCCGAGGCGGGGCAGCGCGTGGCGGCGCAGCAGGAACCACAGCAGGAGCCCGAGGACGGTCGCGGGCACGCGCAGCCAGAGCACCGACGCGCCCGGGCCCGGCGCCAGCGACGCCCACGCCCGCGTCACCTCGTAGAACCAGCTGAACGGCGCCTCGGGCGCGTTGAGCCAGCGGTACACGTTGCCCGTGAACCCGTTCTCGCCGCGCGAGCGCAGGATGCCGGCGATGTAGCCGTCGTCCACCGTGGCCGGCCCGACGACCGCCCAGCCGGCGAGCCCGAGCGCCACGACGCCGTCGACGACCCGGGGCCGCGGACGCCGCGGCGTGCGCCACGACCGCCCGCGGACCGCGGCGACGACCATTCCCGCCAGCCCCAGCAGCACGCCCAGCCCGAGCAGGAGCTTGAGCGCCGAGGGCGTCGTCTGGAACCGCGTGTCCGTGCGCAGGGCCAGGGACAGCCCCTCGGTGCCCTGCGCGCCCGTGATCACGGCCGCGACGACCGGGCGCACGTCGCCCTCGCGCGTCGCCACGACGCGGCCGTCGAGCGTGACGGTGCTCCGCTCCGGCGTCGACGCCACGGTCAGCGTGCACGGCCCCGGCGGCCGGGGGAGGGCGGCAAGCACCTCGCCGTCGCTGGTCACGAGCACGCCCCCGCCCACCGGGCGCACGGCCAGGCCGCCGACCGGGGCGGCCGGGGTGCCCGGCGGGGTCGTCGCCAGCGTCGCCGCGCCGGGCGGGGTCGCGGCCAGCGCCGCGCAGCTCACCGCGGCGTCGAGCGCGACGGGCTCGTAGGGCATCAGCGGCAGCGCCACCGCCGTCTGCACCGGGGCCTGCGGCCACGCGAACGTCACCACCGGCTGGCTGACCGGCGCGAGCGGGAAGGCGATCGCGCACACGAGCGTGAGCACGGCGGACGCGAGCAGGAGCCCACATCCGCGTGCCTCACCCGATGTACTCACGTCCCGTGTAGGCCTCCGAGGCCAGGGTCGCGAACTGCTCCAGGCCACCGCGGCTCACCTGGCCCACGGTGAGGTCGTAGCCGTCGGTGGGCTGGTCGTAGACGATCCGGTCGACGTTGCCCCAGGGCAGCGCCGGCACCCCACCCGGCGTGATCGCCGAGAACGGGCGCACGGTGGCCCACGTCCGCTCCGACTGCACCATCGTGCCGCCCCACGACTCGGAGGTCGGGTTGGTGAGGATGAACTCCGGGGTGCCCTCGGCGGCGATCAACCGCAGCGTCGGGGTGGGCGCGATCCCGTGGCGCACCGCGACCTGGTCGACGCACGGCCAGAGCACGGCGGAGAGCTGATCGCCGAACACGCCACCGGCGACGCTCGCCGCGGGACGTGCCGCGGGCCCGGTCAGTGCCGACACCGGCTGCATCCGGGCGAGGTGCGGCGCGGCGACGGCGAGCGCGCTCTCCGGGCCGGCGACGCGGTCCTCGACCTGCAGGCGCACCGCGGTCGGCCGACTGCCGGGCAGCGGGACGGGGATCTCCTGCCACTGCCGCACCGTGAACCCGGAGCCCGGCGTCACCGCGACCGACTCGGCCTCGACCGGCGCCGCCGGGTCGCCGGAGCCGAACTGGACCACGATCCGCTGCCGGTCGGGGTCGTTGCCGGCGACGGGGACGACCACGTGCGTCGGCGCGCCGGGGTTCTGCGGGTCGGCGGCCGGGAGCGGGTACCAACCGGTGGTCACGGTCCCGAGCCCCGTGACGCCGGCGGGCGGCGTCGTCGGGTCGGCGCCGGGCACGAGCTCGACCTGGTCGTGCCACACCGCGCCCGGACCGGGCGCCGGCACGGGCGCGGGGTCGTCGACGGCGACCGCGAAGTCGCCCGCGCGCTGGTCGGGGGTGGTGGGGGCGGCGACGTCGGCCGGGGTACGGGCCATGACGAACACCGCCTCGGACAGCCCGCAGCCGCTCCCGGTGAGCGCCTGCAGCTGGCTGCCCGCCACCGTCCACCCCGGTGACTGCCGGATCGGCGCCAGCACCATCACCCAGACCATCAGCCCGACGAGCACGGCCGTCGCGGTGATGAGCACGGCGCGCTCCGGGGTCACCCCGTACGTCCGGCGCCGCGCGCGCCGGCGCCACGCCAGCCACAGGCCGGCGGCCGCGGCGACGAGCAGCCACCACCACACGTCGCGCAGGTAGAACTCGCCCCAGTGCGGGGCGAGCATCTCGAGGTCGAGCATCGAGATCTCGGGGTCGAGGTGGTCGCCGTAGAGCTGCCCGCGGTCGCTGTAGGGCTTCCAGACGTTGGGCGCGGCGAAGCCGAACACCGTCGCGCCGGCGATCAGGGCCACCGACGCGCCGGTGACCAGCGCGCCCGGCCGGCGCGGCAGGGGCGAGCGCAGCAGCGTCAGTGCCAGCAGCACGGTGGCCGGCGCGGCGACGGCGCCGAAGTGGTTGACCCACTTCGTCGGGCCCAGCGCCAGGAGACCGAGCGCGACGGCCGTGGTCACCGCGGCGGCCAGCGTCGCGTCCCGCAGCCGCCCGCCGGCGGGACCCTGCCGGCCGCTGCCGATGGACACGACGACCAGTAGCACCACGGTCAGCAGCACCGGGAGGCGCCGGCCCCAGGTCCCGGTCTCGATGAGGGTCCGGTAGTGGGCCCACTCCTCGTACCAGGGGAAGGTCAGGTAGTACCAGCTGTGCACGGCGGTGGCCTCGACGACGTCGCCGAGGGTGGCGTCGCCGAAGCCGATCGGGATGGCGATCGTGCCGGCGGCGACCACCGCGCCCGCCGCGCCGAGGCGCGAGCGCCAGCCGTGCGCGACCAGCCAGCGCCACAACCAGGGCAGGGCGACGACCACCGGCGCGGCGGCCACGAGCCCCGACGGCGAGACGGTGACCGCGAGCGCGGCCAGCGCGGTCGCCGGGACCAGCGGGCCGACCGCCTCGCGCCGGCGGGCGACCTCGGTGAGCACGAGCACTGCCGCGGCCAGCGGGACGATGACCACCTCGGGGCGCAGCGCCATCCCGTAGGGCAGCCACCACGCCAGGTGGGCGAGCAGCAGCGCCCACGCCACCCGGGGCAGGCGCCCGGCGCGCCCGAGCACCGCGACCAGCAGCATCCGCAGCAGCCACCACGTCGCCAGCCCGAGCACCAGGGACAGCAGGCGCATCCACAGCAGACCCCACCCGGGCAGGCCGAGCGCCTCGCCGAGGTGCCCCCAGACGGCCATCAGGTACTGCGTCAGCACGAACGGGTTCTCCGTCGTGTTGAACATGTAGATCTGGTTGCCGATGTAGCCGGTGGGCGTCGCGCCCCGCGCCATCAGCAGGTACCAGGAGTCGTCGTTCTGCAGCGGCCCGAGGATCACCCAGGCGGCGGACACCAGCAGCACGACGGCGTCGGCCGGGTGGAACCGCGGACGCTCCAGCCGCGGGCCGCGGCCGCGCCAGCGCCGGGTCGCGAGCCAGAGCGTGGCGCCGAGGGCCAGCGCGTGGAGCACGAGCAGGGTGAGCTTGAACGCGCTCGGCACCGAGGAGTAGCGGTCGTCGGTGTGGATCGTCGCGGCGAGGCCCGGCGTGCCCGGGGCGTCCGTGGCGAGCTCGGCGACCTGGGGGACGAGCGCGCCCGGCCGGTCGACGAGCAGCTGCCCGTCGCGCGACACCCGCGTCCCGGCCTGGTCGGCGACGACGCGGTACGTGCAGTCGCCGAGCGGGAGCAGCTCGTCGAGCACCGTGTCGCCGGAGCTGGTGATGATCACCCGGCCGCCGCTGGTGACGAAGCTCAGACCCCGCCCCGGCGTGCCGGCGGAGACCGGCTGGGTGCGCAGCGCGTCGCCGCCCGGGCGCAGGGCCGCGCACGGCACGTCGGCGGTCAGCGACAGCGGGCGGTACGGGGTCAGCGGGATGCTCGTGGACGTCGCGGGCGCCCCGGCCTTCGGCCAGGTGATGACGGGATCGTCGGCGAGCACCGGGGCCAGCGGGATCGCGAGCCCGAGCACGACGGTGAGCGCGGCCAGCGCCGCCAGCCACCACCCGCCGGCGCGCGGCCCCCGGCGCGGCGGCCCGGACGTCTCGTCGTGGGGTCCCGCGCCCGGAGCCGGGTCGGCCCGGTCCTCCTGCGCTGCCACCACGGCCATGGGTCGCGACGATATCGACGCGCCCGGGACGCACCCCGACGAGGTCGGCCCGCGGGGGCTCGTACCCTCGACCCATGACCGCCACCGAACCGGACACCGGCGAGCGGCCCGCCCCGCTGGGGCTCGGGGCGCAGATCGTGCGGTTCGTGGCGATCGGCGCCGTCGCGGCGTCGGTCGACCTCGGCTTCTACGCGGGCCTGCTCGCGCTCGGCACCTGGGCGCCGCTGGCCAAGGCGGTGTCGTTCATCCTCGGCACCACGACGGCCTACCTGCTCAACCGCCGCTTCACCTTCGCCTCGTCCTCCGGGGGCGCGGGCAGGTTCCTCGGGTTCCTCCTGCTCTACGGCTCGACCTTCGCCGTCAACGTCGGCGTCGCGAGCCTCGTCCTGTACCTCATGGCCGCGCCGTCGATCAACCCCGGCGTGCTCGCGGGCTTCCTGTCGTGGTTCATCGCGCAGGCCTGCGCGACGACGATCAACTTCGTCGTCATGCGCACCGTGATCTTCCGCGACTGAGGACGCCGGCCAGGAAGCAGCGAACGCGCTGTTCGCTGCTTCTATGCGTGCGAACTCCCCGTTCGCGGCTGATGAGGCGCGACGATCGGGGGGCGGTTCCTCGGGGCGCGCCGCCTCCGCCCGATGATCACCAGGCCTGCGTGGTCGCCGACGGCTCCGCGCCCGCCCCCAGGGCCTGCTGATCATGCGGCCCCGCGAGCGAACGCGGCGTTCCGGCGCATAGAAGCAACGAACAGCGCGTTCGTCGCGACGACCGCCGGCCTCAGCGCTCCGGTGACGGCGTGCCCGGGGGCGGGTTGCCGATGGGGCCGGGGGTGTAGGTCCCCCACACCTCGCGCTCCCCGCGCACGACGGTCGGCGAGGCCGCGTCGGGCGTGTAGGGGTCGAGGCGCTCGACGACGCCCCAGTCGCGCTGGGGCTGGCCCTCGAGGTAGGTCGGCAGCTCGGTGCGCCGTTCGAGGACCTCGATCCATCCCAGCGGCCCGCCGGCGCTGGCCTGCGACCAGTTGACGCCGCCGGGGCGCAGCTGGCTGGCGTCGGCGATGAGGCGGTAGCGCGCGACCTCGGCGATGCCATCGCGCACGTCGAACGGGCGCAGGCACGGGCTGGCGAACTGCACGGGCCACTCGAGGTAGCCCGGGTTCACCGGCCCGAGGATCTCGGTCAGGGGCACGAGCTGCGGCGCGCGCATGGGCGCCACCGCGAGCCAGCCGTCCGGTCCCAGCGCGCGGTCCTGCGCGATCAGGCGCACCTCGTCGGCCTGGGCGCCGGCCCCGGTGGCGAGGTTCAGGCGGATCTCGCGCCACGGCGGTTCGCCGAACGCCCCGTCGTCGATGCCGTCCTGCCCGAGGATCTGCACACGGCCGTCGGGCAGGCGGTCGGCGAACTGGATGGTGAGGAAGTTGCCGCCGTTGAGGCGCCCGGCGACCGAGAGCACCAGCGGCGTCGCGCCGCTGCGCAGGTCGTCGTCGAGCCGGTACCAGTCGGTGCGCAGCACCCCGGTACCGGAGCCGGGCGCGTACGAGCCCAGCGCCTGGTCGGCGAGCCCGTTGCGCAGCGAGTACTCGAAGCCCGACACCCCGGTGCCGCCCCCGACGGGCGGGTCGGCGCCGGCCGCGGAGAACCCGGAGTTACCGGGCTGCGGGTCGACCAGCTGCGCCTCGGGCGCCGACGCGGGCACGGAGCCGGGCGGCAGCGGCGCGGGGCTCGGGGTCGCCGCGGTGCCGGGCGCGGTCGTCGTCGTGGTGTCGGGGGGCGTGGTGGTCGTGGTCCCGCCGCCGTCGGTGTCCGCGGCGCCGGTGCTCCCGGACGCGGACGTGCCCGTCGCGGGGTCGGTCGTCGGCGCGGGGGTCGGCGGCGCGACGGTGGGCAGCACGCCCGGCGCGGACGGCGCCAGCCCGGTGGGCGCGGGGGCGGCGCCGAGGACGCCGGCGAGCGTCGAGCCCTCCACGCGCACCCGGTCGGCGAGGCCGCAGCTGCCGCCGAAGGGGTTCTCGAGGACGTCGCCGCCCAGGGAGAAGCTGCCCTCCTGCGCCTCGATCCCGTCGGTCATCGAGACCATCTCGAACGCGAGCAGCGCCGCGCAGACCAGCGCGATCGGGGCCGAGCCGATGCGCAGCGCCCGTGCCCGGCGCTCGACGGTCGAGCCGCCGCGCGTGCGCCGCAGCCGGCCCAGCGCCTCGCGCGGGGGCTTGAGGACGGCGTCGACCGCGGAGGAGGCGGCCGAGGGCTCGTCGCCCTCCTCGTCGCCGGTGACCGGTGCCCGCGGCGGCGCGCCCCGGATGTGCTCGATCCCGGCGAACACCAGCAGCAGGACCGCCACGAGGAGGCACAGCGTGTAGACCGGCCACGGGGCGGTGAGGCCGTAGCCGAACGGCCAGCCGTCCCAGAACACCGGGCCGCCGCTGAACGGCACGCTCCAGTTGTTCGTGTACCACCACGTGTTCGGGCCGGTGAACGCCAGCGCGAGCACCACGAACAGCGCCGCGAGGAACAGCAGCCGGTTGCGCCGGGAGCGCAGGACGTCCGACGACGTCGCCAGCGCCGTCAGCGCGGCCATGCCGGCGCCGAGGGCGGCGAACGCGCCGAAGTGGTGCGTCCACTTGGTCGGGGTCAGTGCGAGGACGGCGAAGGCGATGACCGACGAGCCGATCAGGCGCTGCGAGGGGCCGAGGGCGGCGCCGGCGATCTTGTCGCGGCGCAGCAGCACGACGATGCACACGGCGATGCCGAGCATCAGCAGCAGCACCGGGAAGCGCCGGGCCAGCGAGCCGTCGGCCGCGGTGCCGAACAGCGACTGGTAGCGCACGACCTCCTGGAACCAGCTCCAGTTCGGTCCCATCAGCGTCCGCAGGCGGGTCGCCTCCCACACCGCCGACCACGTCTGGTCGGCGAAGACGACCACGAGCACGAGCAGCCCGGCCGCGAACACCGGCGCGAGCACCGGCAGCCACCCGCCGAAGCGCACGCGCTCCATCACCAGGCGCCACAGCGGGCGGGCGGAGGCGAGGAACGGGGCGACGGCGATGAAGCCGGTCGGGGTCGCCGCGACGGCGAACGCGGCCGCCATCAGCCCCAGCGCCACCGGCGCGAGCCGCCGCGTCGCCACCCCGCGCTCGACCGCGCAGAACGCGAGCAGCGCCGAGATGACGACGACGGGCTCGGGGCGCAGCCCGTTGTTGTAGGGCAGCCAGAACGCGAGGAACACCATCGCCGCGGCCCACGCCGCCGCCTTCGACCGCCGGACCTGCTGGCCCAGGCGCGGGAGCATCTCGCGGCTGATGAGGATCCAGGACACGATCCCCATGAGCAACGACGGCACGCGCAGCCAGAGCACCGAGTCGTCGACGCGTATCCATAGCGCGTAGAGCTCGTAGAACCAGCCGAACGGCGCCTCGGGGACGTTGAACCACCGGTAGTAGTTGCCGATGAAGCCCGCCGACTCGCGGGCCCGGGCGATGCCGAGGATGTAGCCGTCGTCGGACGTCTGGCTGCCGATCACGGCCCACACGGCGAGCACGGCGGTGACGACGAGGTCGCGGCTCGTGGGCCGCCACCAGCCCTTCGGCGCGAGACGCGGCGCCCGGCGCCCGGCGCGCACGTCGAGCGCGTGCAGCGCCCACACCCCGCCCATCGCGGCCAGCACGGCGAAGAGCCCGGCCAGCACCTTCAGCGTGGTCGGGGTCGTCTCGAACCGCGTGTCGGGCGTGATCGACACCGCGACGCCGGCGACGTCGTCGCGCGAGTCGTCGAGGTCGGAGTAGACGCCGACCACCTGCGGACGCGCGTCGAACGGCAGCCGGATCTGCTGCCCGATGCCGAGGTCGACGAGCGTCGAGCCGGCGTCGGAGGTGATGCGCACCGTGCAGTCGCCGGTCGGCACCGTCGCGGTGGCCATCTGCTGGCCGAGGTCGTTGAGGACGAGCTGGCCGTTCTCGACGGTCAGGCGCATCCCGACCTGCGGCCCGTCGGGCGACAGCGGCGGGTAGGTCGAGACGACGGTGGCCGCGGGTCCGGTGCGCGCGTCGAGGTCCTGGACCGCGCGGCAGGGCACCGTGATGCTCATCGTCTCGGGCCGGTAGACCACCAACGGGGCGTCGACCGGACGGGTGCCCGTGGTGGCGCTCGGCCAGGTGATCGTCGAGGTCTCCTGCACGACGGGCAGGATCGGGAACAGCACCGCGAGGACCGTCCCGAGCAGGCCCAGCCCGACGGCGAGCAGACGTAGCCACCGTGGTCCGCGGGTGGGGCGACGACCGGGCGGGGTCTCGGCGGCGTCCCCGGAACCGTCACGGCCCGGGCGCGCCGGGCTGACGGCCTGTTCCGAGGTCAGCACGCTGCGAGGTTAGTCGGGGCCCCGGAGACGCCCGTGAGGTGTCCCGGTGTGGGTGACCGCGCCCACTCCGTTCACCGACGGTGGAAGCGCTCCCGGCGCCCGAGACGCACCAGCCCGAGCCACTCGCGCAGGCCGGCCGGGTCGCGGCGCGAGACCAGGAAGTACCACGCGAAGCGGAGGTGCTCGATCGCCCCGAAGCGGCGCAGACCCGGCTGCGCCAGCAGGTACCCGCGGTTGCGGTAGGTGTAGTACCGCTTGGTCGCGTCGCCCGGGTCCTGTGCGTGCAGCCGCCCGCCGAGCATCGGGCGGAACTCCGCCGAGCCGTCGGGGTGCACGTACGCCGTGGTCAGGCACGTCCCGTACGGCAGTCCCGAGCGTGCCAGGCGCCGGTGCAGCTCGACCTCGTCGCCGCGCACGAACAGCCGCAGGTCCGGGACGCCGACGACGTCGAGCGTCGAGGCCCGGAAGAGCGCGCCGTTGAACAGGTGCGCGATGCCGGGCATCAGCTCGCCGTCGGCGTAGCCGGCGAGCTCCGAGCGCCGCCGCATCCAGCGCAGGCCCCGGCGCAGCGGGAACGCGAGCCGCTCGGGGTCGGCCAGGTCGGCGATCACCGGCGACACCTCGGCGAGCCCGCGTCGGCGCGCGACGTCGAGCAGCGTGGCCAGCACGTGCTCGTCGGTGGGACGGCCGTCGTCGTCGGCGAGCCAGAGCCAGTCGGTGCCGCGGGCGAGCGCGGTGAGCATGCCCAGCGCGTAGCCGCCGGCGCCGCCGAGGTTGTGGTGCGAGGGCAGGTAGGTCGCGGGCAGCCCGCCGTTCTCCACGACCTCGCGCGTCGCGTCGTCGGGGCCGTTGTCGACGACGACGAGGTGGTCGGGCCGGCGGGTCTGCTCGGCGATCACCGCCAGGCCCTTGGCCAGCAGGTCGGCGCGGTGACGGGTGACGACGACGGCGGTGACCGTCTCGGGGTCCGTCACGGGGTCGACTCCGCGCCGTCGAGGCGCCGCAGCGTCTCCGGGCTCAGACCCTCGAAGATGTCGCGGCCCTTGTAGTGGCTGACGACGTCGCGCAGCGGGCCCTGCTCGCGGATGATCCCGCCGTCCATCCAGATCGCGGTGTCGCAGAGCTCGACGAGGAACTCGTCGGAGTGCGAGGCGAACACGAGCATCCCGGAGCGGCCGACGAGGTCGCGCAGCCGGTCGCGCGCCTTCTCCAGGAACGCCGCGTCCACCGCACCGATGCCCTCGTCGAGGATGAGGATCTCGGGGTCGATCGAGGTGACGACGCCCAGCGCGAGCCGCACGCGCATGCCGGTCGAGTAGGTCCGCAGCGGCATGTCGAGGTAGTCGCCGAGCTCGGTGAACTCGGCGATCTCGTCGACGCGCCGCTCCATCTCGCGGCGGTTCATGCCGAGGAAGAGCCCGCGGATGAGGATGTTCTCGTAGCCGGAGATCTCCGGGTCCATGCCGACGGCGAGGTCGAACACCGGCGCCACGCGGCCGTGGATCGCCGCCCGGCCGCGGGTCGGCTCGTAGATGCCCGCGAGCAGGCGCAGCAGCGTCGACTTGCCCGCGCCGTTGTGCCCGACGAGCCCGACCCGGTCGCCCTGGCCCAGCGTGAGGTCGATGTCGCGCAGCGCCTCGACCACCGGCACCTTCTGCGCGCTGATCCGCCCGCCGGCGCGCCCGAGGACGGACTTCTTCAACGACCTGTTCTTGGCGTCGAAGATGGGGAACTCGACGGAGGCCCCGCGGACCTCGATGCTGACCATGTTGCTCACACCCAGTAGGCGACGCGGGATCGGTAGTTGCGCAGCGCCACGAGCGCCAGTGTCCACCCGACCACGGTGATGCCGCCGACGACCGCCCAGTGCGTCCAGCTCTGGACCTGGCCCACGAGCGGAGCCCGGAAGATCTCGATGAAGTGGTAGAAGGGGTTCAGCTTCGCGAGCTGCTCGATGACCGCCTTGATGCTCCCGGGCGCGCCGCCGCTGAGCAGGTCGGTGGTCCAGATGATCGGCGTCATCGTGAAGAACAGCTGCATGAAGCTGGAGACCACCGGTGGGATGTCGCGGAAGCGCGCCGAGATGATGCCGAACAGCAGCGTCACCCACAGCCCGTTGATCACGATCAGTACGAACGCGGGGATCGCGAGCAGCGCCCACCAGCTCAGGCCGGGGTGCAGGATCCCGGGCTCGCCGTTGGTGCCGGGGACGACGTCGATCATCCGGTAGGGCTCGTCGAGCTGGTTGAAGAAGATCGCCAGCACGACCACGTACACCACGACGTTGTGGGCGAAGAAGAGGATCTGCCGCCACACCGTCCGGAAGACGTAGATCATCAGCGGCGCGGGCAGGAAGCGGATGAGGCCCTCGTTGGCGATGAAGGTCTCGGTGCCCTCCAGCACGCAGGCGCTGATGAAGTACCAGATCATGAAGCCGACGGTCACGTAGGGCATGAACGTGCCGATGGGCTGGCCGAAGAGCTGGGAGTACAGCCCGCCGAGCGCCGCGGCCGTGACGGCCATGCTGATCGTGATCCACAGCGGGCCGATCACCGAGCGGCGGTACCGCTGCTTGATGTCCTGCCAGCCCAGGTGACCCCACAGCTCGCGCTGGGCGAGGGCCTTGCGGATGTCCTCGAACGCACGTCCCCAGCTGCGCGGTGAGGGCGCGGATTCCAGGGGTGCCGGTTCGTCGGCGTCCTGGCGCGCGAGAGCGGGGACGGCCACGTCGTGTGAGGGTACCTGCGCACCGGGTGCGCGCCGGGAGCCCACGGGCCGGGCCTGTCGCGCCGGTCCCGCGCTCAGAGGTACTGGCCGGTCGTACCGCCGCCGGCGGACGCCGATGCGCCGCTCGGCAGACCGCGGCGCATCTGCTCGAGCTGCACCTTGGCGGCCATCTGCTGGGCCACCAGCGCGGTCTGGATGCCGTGGAACAGCCCCTCGAGCCAGCCGACGAGCTGGGCCTGCGCGATCCGCAGCTCGCCCGCCGACGGGGGCTCCTCGGCGGCGAACGGCTCGACGAGCCGCTCGAGCTCCTCGCGCAGGTCGGGCGACAGCGCCGACTCGAGCTCACGCAGCGAGGAGGCGTGGATCTCGCGCAGCCGCCCGCGACTGGCGTCGTCGAGGTCGGTGCCGCGGACCTCCTCGAGCAGCTGCTTGATCATCATGCCGATGCGCATGACCTTGGCGGGCTCCTCGACGGCCCCGTGCAGGTCCTCGCGCTCGGCGGGCGCGTCCTCGCCGGTGGCGCCGCCCGCGCCGTCGCCGGACCCGCCGTCCTCGCCGCCGGGGACACGCACCGTCCCCACGGGCTGGCCGTCGGGCCCCACGACCATCACCTGGTCGCCGGGCGTGGGGGTGCGGTCGCCGGTGGCCTCACTCATGTCCTCCATCCTCCACCCGTCGGCGAGCGGCGCCCGCCCGGCGCCCCGCGGCGTCACCTGAGCTGACCACCGTCGCCGCCCCGTGGGTCGCTCCGTACCCTCCGAAGGCGTGTCCTTCGACGTCGCCCGGGTCCGCGGCCTCGTGCCGGCCCTGGGCGACGGATGGGCGCACCTCGACGGACCCACCGGCATGCAGGTCCCCGAGCAGGTCGCCACCGCCGTGTCCTCGGCGCTCCGGGCTCCCGTGTCGCGGCCGGGCGGCGTCTACCCGGCGTCCAAGCGCGGCGGTGCCATCGTCGAGGCGGCCCGCCGGGCGATCGCCGACCTCGTGGGCGCCGACCCCAAGGGCGTCGTCCTCGGCCCCGGCCCGGCGGCCCTGATCGAGCGCCTCGCCGACGCCCTCGGCGCGGACTGGGCCCTCGGCGACGAGGTGGTGGTCTCCCGCCTCGACGACCTCGCCAACGTCGCCCCGTGGGAGCGCGCCGCGCACCGCAGCGGCGGGCGGCTGCGCACCGCCGAGATCGACGTCGAGACCTGCGAGCTGCCCAGCTGGCAGTTCGACGAGCTCCTGGACGAGCGCACCCGCGTCGTCGCCGTCACCGCCGCGTGCCCGGCGATCGGCACACGCACCGAGGTGGCGGCCATCGCCCGCAAGGTCCACGCCCTGCCCCACCGGGGCGCCGTCATCGAGCCGCTGATCGTCGTCGACGCCACCGCCGCCGCCCCGTACCTGCCGCTGGACCTCGAGACGATGGGCGCCGACGTCATGGTGCTCTCGGCCGCGGCCTGGGGCGGGCCGCCCGTGGGCGCGCTGGTGTTCCGCACGCCCGACCTGCTCGACCGCCTGCCCGCCGCCTCGCTCGACGCCTCCGCCCGCGGGCCGGAGCGCCTCGAGGTGGGCGACGCCCCGTGGGCCCTGCTCGCCGGGCTCGTCGCGTCGGTGGACTACCTCGCCGACCTCGACGACACCGCCCACGGGTCGCGGCGCGACCGGGTGCTCACCTCGATGAGCTCGGTGCGCTCGCACCAGGACGACCTCACGGCCTACCTGGTCTCCGAGCTGCGCTATCTGCCCGGGGTCATGGTCATCGGGGAGCCGCCCCGCCGGATCCCGGTCGTCGCCTTCACCGTCGCCGGCCGCACCGCGCGCGAGGTCGCCGAACGCGTCGCCGAGCACGGCGTCTGCGTCGTCACCGACACCGGCGACACCGGCGCGCTCGAGGTCCTCGGCGGCGCCGAGGTGGGCGGCGTCGTGCGCGTGGGGCTGGCGCACTACAGCACCCGCCCCGAGATCGACACGCTCGTGAGCGCGCTCGCCCGGCTGTAGGGCTCGCGCGCTCCGCCGGCGGCGTCGACGCTCAGCCGCCCAGCACGCCGTCCTCGTCGCGCACCACGAGCACGAGCTTGCCGACAACGCCGCCCGCGTCGAGCGCCGCATGGGCGCGCGAGGCCTCGGCGACCGGGACGTACTCGTGGATCACGGGGCGGACGCGGCCCTGGCCGATGAGCGGCCACACCTGGTCGCGCGTGGCGGCGACGATCGCGCCCTTGCCGTCGGGGCCCTCGACCTCGCGCCCCCGCAGCGTGGTGGCGCTGATCGACAGGCGTCGGCCGAGCATCGACGCGAGGTTGATCTCGGTCTTCGCCCCGCCCATCAGCCCGATGATCACCAGGCGCCCGCCGACCGCGAGCGCGGTGAGGTTCGCCGTGAGGTTCGAGGCGCCCATGTTGTCGAGGATGACGTCGACGCCGCGGTCGTCCGTGGCGCTCGCGACCTCGCTGGGCAGGTCGTCGTGGTAGTCGATGGCGACGTCGGCGCCCAGGTCGAGGCAGGTCCGCAGGCGCTCGGGGGAGCCGGCGGTGGCCAGGACCCGCGCGCCGAGGGCCTTGCCGACCTGGATCGCGTGCGTCCCGATGCCGCCGGTCCCGCCGTGCACGAGCAGCGTCTCGCCGGCCTGCAGGCGCCCCGCCATCGTGAGGTTCGACCACACCGTGCACGCGACCTCGGGCAGCCCGCCCGCGTCGGTGAGCGACACGCCGTCGGGGACGGGCATCACCTGCGCGGCGGGCACCGCGACCTTCTCGGCGTAGCCGCCGCCGGCGAGCAGCGCGCAGACCTCGTCGCCGACCGACCAGCCCTGCACGCCCTCGCCGAGGGCCGCGATCCGTCCCGCGCACTCCAGCCCCGGGACCTCCGAGGCGCCGGCGGGCGGGGGGTAGTTGCCCTGGCGCTGCATGACGTCGGCGCGGTTGACCGCCGAGGCGACGATGTCGACGACGACCTCGCCCGGACCGGGTTCCGGGTCGGGGTGCTCGGTCCACTCGAGGACGTCGGGGCCACCGGGCTCGTGGATGCTGATCGCGTACACGGCGCGCGACGCTAGCGCCGACCGGCGCCCGCCGCGTCCCGTACCGCGAGTAGGTCCTTCCGCAGTACCCTCGTGCGATGGCCACCGAGCAGGAGCCGCGCTGGCTCGACCCCGCCGAGTGGCACGCGTGGCGCAACTACATCGCGGGCCAGGCGCTGCTGGCCGGGCGCCTCAACCGCGAGCTCTCCGACGCCCACGGCCTCTCGCTCGCCGACTACGAGATCCTCGTGCGCCTCTCCGAGCAGCAGGACCACCGGATGCGGATGAGCCTGCTCGCCGACGAGGTCGTCGCGTCGAAGTCCCGGCTGTCCCACCAGGTGTCGCGGCTCGAGGCCGACGGATTGGTGCGCCGCGAGCTCTGCCCGTCCGACGGCCGCGGGGTGTTCGCCGTCCTCACGGACAAGGGCTTCGACCTGCTCCAGCGCGCCGCGCCCGACCACCTCGAGGGCGTGCGCGCCCACTTCGTCGACCTGCTCGACGACCACGAGCGCAAGGTCATCGGCGACGTCTTCGAGCGCGTCCAGACCAAGCTGCGCGGCGACTCCTGACCCGCCCTACCCTGGCCCGCGGAAGCGTGGCAGAGCGGCCGATTGCATCCGCCTTGAAAGCGGACGTCACGAGAGTGACCGGGGGTTCGAATCCCCCCGCTTCCGCAGGTGCGAGCCGATGTGGATGATCTCCACGGTTCGTCGGTGACCCGGTGACACCGGTCGATGACAGCGACGGGTCCCTGGCGTGGTCCCCACCGCTCGGCGAAGCAGTGACCGCATCGCCGTGGCGCGCGCTGTCGTACACGTAACGTAGCCATCGGCCCAGCGTTCGTCCCAGCCCCCGGCGAGCCACGCGTTCGGGTTCCGTGCCGACTCCGGAGGGTGATAGCGCAGGATGACAGTGAGCGACAACGACCAGCTGGTCACCGCCTTGCGGCGGTCGGTCGAGCGGATGGTCGAGCACGACGTCGAGCGCGACCAGGACGAGACCCTGACCCGGATCGTCGACGCCGCCATCGACACCGTCCCCGGTGCCATCGGCGGGGGCATCACCCGCACCGAGGCCGGACGGGTGCGCTCGAGCCACTCGGTCGACGACCAGAGCCGCCGCGTCGACGAGCTCCAGGCCGAGCTGGGTGAGGGACCGTGCGTCAGCGCGGCCGAGGAGCCACCACCCAGCGGCGTCTTCGTGGCCCAGGACCTGGCCGGACCGGACGCCCAGCGCTGGCCGCGATTCGCCCCGCGCGCCCTCGAGCTCGGCGTGCAGGCGGTCATGTCGGTCTCGTTGTCGGTCACCCGCAACCGCCGGTCGTCGCTGAACTTCTACTCGGCGCGCCCCGACGTCTTCGACCAGCACGCTCGGCTGACCGCAGCGCTGTTCGGGCTCCAGGCGGCCACGTTGCTCTACGGCGCCGACCGTGCCGCCGGCCTCAACCAGGCCCTGAAGACCCGCGACGTGATCGGCCAGGCCAAGGGCATCCTCATGGAGCGCTTCGACATCACCGACGACGCCGCCTTCCAGATGCTGGTCACCACGTCCCAGGAGACCAACATGAAGCTCCACGACGTCGCGGCCTGGCTGGTCGGAGAACGAGGCCGGAGCGACATCGACGCGCGCAGGTGACCGCGCGCTGCTCGTACACGTGTTCGATGGACAGCCGGGAACTCGCCGGGCAACCTCCCAGCGCATGCGGACGATCAGGACGTGGCTCGCCCTCCGTCGCGAGGGCCGCGGACTCAGCCTCTGGGCCGTGGCCCGGGGCTGGTCCTGAGTCGACCTGACAGCGCCGGGTGACAGCAGCCCCGCCGATGGGGGTCGCGACAGCGGGGGTCCTCGCGATCACGTACCTCGAGGACGGGCGTGCCGACGGGTGGCCGGTGGTGCTCTCGCACGGCTTCCCCTACGACGTGCACGCCTACGACGAGGTCGTCCCCCTGCTGGCGGCGCGGGGCGCGCGGATCGTGCGTCCGTACCTGCGCGGACACGGCCCGACGCGCTTCCTGTCCGACGCGACGCCGCGCAGCGGGCAGCAGGCCGCTCTCGGATCCGACCTGCTCGCCCTGCTCGACGCGCTGGGGCTCGACGCGGCGATCCTCGCCGGCTACGACTGGGGCGGTCTCTCGTCCTGCGTCGTCTCCGCGCTGTGGCCGCACCGCGTGACCGGACTCGTGTCGCTGGCGAGCTACGACGTCATCGACATCGCGGGTCAGCGACGCGCCCACCCGCCGGCCGTCGAGCACGCCGTCTGGTACCAGCACCTGCTCCAGACCGAGCGTGGTCGCGCCGGGCTCGCGGCGCACCGTCGCGAGCTGTGCCGCCTGCTCTGGCAGCAGTGGTCGCCGCACTGGCGCTTCGACGACGCCACCTTCGAGCGCACCGCCGTGTCCTTCGACAACCCGGACTTCGTGGACGTCGTGGTCCACGCCTACCGGCACGCCCTGGGCAACGCCGAGGGGGACCTCGCGTACGAGGCGCTCGAGCGGCGGCTGGCGCAGCGTCCCGCGATCACGGTGCCGGCGGTGACGCTCGACGGCGCGAGCGACACGCTGAAGCCCGGGGGGACCGCGGACCACGCCGCCATGTTCACAGCCCGCCACGAGCACCGCGTCGTCGACGCGGGCCACGCTCTGCCCCACGAAGCTCCGGAGGCCTTCGCCGACGGGGTGCTCACCGTCCACGACTGGACGGGTGGCACGTCCCCGTAGTCCGCGCCGCTGCTGGGACGCGAAGGCCGTCGCGCCGGCCGTCGCCCGCGAACGGCGCGAGGTGCTGCTGCCCTGGCCCCAGCGCCCGCCGCCCATACAAGTCGGCGGTTCACTCCCGACTGCTCGAGAAGATCGTCGCCGTCACCGGGCACCAGCGGTAGCTCACTCCGGCCGCTCGTCCCGCGCGTCCTTCCACCGCAGCTCGTCGAGGATCTCGTCCTGGCGCTCGCGCGGTGCCCGGATCTCGTCGTGCTGCATCGTCAGGCGCTGGAACCGCGGTGCCAGGGCCCGCCACACCTCGGGCTTCAGGGCCTCCTCGACGGCGCCCGCGATCTGCGACTCGTCGGCCTGTTCGTTCGGCTGGTCGCCCTCGTGTGCGGACATGGTCGGCCCCTCCCCGTCGGGTGCGGCGTGGATGCCCGCTGCCCGGGATGGTGAAGCGGGTCACCCACGTCAGTCCGTGGGCGCCACCACCAGGTCGCCGGGGCCGATCCGTCGGGGGACGGGACGCTCGGCACCGGCGTAGATCTCGGCGACCAGGCGCGCCAGGCGCCGGCCCGCGAGGCGGTAGAACCGCGTCTGCGTCATGCGCCCGAACACCCCGAAGCCGAGGGCGACGATCGGGTTCGGGATGCGCGCCCGGCTCGAGACGCCGGTCATGACGAACTCGACACGTCCGGTGTCGAGGTTCTTGATCACCTCGTAGACGAGCCGGCCGCGCTCGAGGTGGTGCTCGAGGGTGCGGTAGCTCCAGCCCCACGAACGCTCGCGCGTGCCGTCGGCCCGCTGGCGGACCTCGTCGACCTCCGCGTCCACCCGCACCCCCATCGGGAAGCGCAGGATCGCGAACCGGCCCTCGAGCAGCATGTTCCGCCCGAGGAGCGCGGCGTCGTGGTGGAAGTACGCCCGCATGATGGACGGCTCGGCGAACTCGTAGTCGTGCACCAGCCCGCACGCGATGGCGAACGGCCCGTCGGGGACGGGCTCGCCGGGAAGCTCGTCGCCGAGCAGGTGGCGCACCCGGTCGTGGTGCCAGCCGCGCCCCTCGGTGTCGGCCGGGTCGTAGTTGAGCTCGAAGCCGGCGATGGTGCGCAGGGCGCCGGCCGGGTCGGGGTGGGCGCCGAGCCTCACGGATCGGTCCTCACGGCGGGTCTCACGCGGGTGGTCCCTCTCGACGGTGGGGCGGGCGGATCGCGGGTGATCGTCGCGGGCGGACGGCCCGGCGCATGGTGTCACCGCCGGGCGGCTACCCGTTCCACCATGTCGCTGCGACGCGCGTTCTCCCGGCGCCCTCCGCTCGGGCGCCTCCGGCGCGGCTGGGGTGCCCTGATTCTGGTGGGCCGGCACCTGCGGTCGCTGCCGATCACCCGGCGGCGCCGCGTGTCGGGCGACGTGACCGACCTGCCCGCGCCCTGGCCGCTCGCGCTCGTCGACGACCGCACCAAGACGGTGGCCGACGGGCACGGCGCGCTGTTCCACCGGACGTTCACGGTGCGGGTGGTCGACACCGAGCACGGCGCCGGCGACGTGATCGAGACGCTGTCGCGCGACCTCGACTGCGGCGCACCCCCGCACGTCGTCACGTTCGCCCGTGAGCGCGGCGAGCCCGGTCGGATGCTGCTGGGTGACGAGTACCGCGTGTACATGCCGGCGCCGTGGGACGGGCCGGTGCGGGTGCTGGCGCGCACCGCCTACCTGTTCCGCTTCGGCACGCTCGCCGGGCACCTCGAGGCCGGGATGATCGAGTTCCGCGCGTCGGACGAGGGCCCCGGCGTCGTCGACTTCACCATCGAGGTGTGGTCGCGCGCCGGCGACCGGGCGGCCGAGTTCGTCTACGGCCGGCTCGGCGTGGGCCAGGAGATCCAGGCAGCGCTCTGGGTGCAGTTCTGCCTCGGTGCCGTGCGCCTCACGGGCGGGCGGCGGGACGGGCCGGTGCACGAGGTCACCCGCCGTGTCCCCGCTCACGAGCTCGGGGTGTGACCTCAGGCGGGTCGTGGGTCCCTCTCAGGCCCGACCGGCTCGCGCGCCTGCTGGCTGGCCTACGCCGTCGCGGGATCGGGCGCGCGGGGCGGCTGCCGCGGCTGGTGACGTGGCTGGCCGGGCTCTCGTACGGCATCTACCTGGTCAACCAGCAGATCGGCTCCTTCGTGGCCTGGGCTCGAGGCCCGCTTCGGCGTCCACGGGTGGCCGCGGTTCCTGGCGGTCGTGGCCGTGGTGCTCGGGTGGGCGCTGACGGTCGCCGTCGAGCGCCCCGTGCACCGTCGGCTGGGGCGGCGGCGGGGTCAGCGGGGGAACGAGCCCGCGGCCGCGAGGAACAGGTCGACCTCCTCGGCCGTGCCGGCGCTGACCCGCACGCCGTCGCCGGCGAACGCGCGCACGACCACCTTGTTCTCCAGCGCGTGCTCGGCGAACTCCGCGGCCCGCTCGCCCAGCGGGAGCCACACGAAGTTGGCCTGCGACGGGGGCACCTCGTACCCGAGCGAGCGCAGCTGCGCGGTCATCCGCTCCACCTCGGACACCGCGCCCGCGCAGTCGGCGTGCAGCTCGTCGAGGTGGTCGAGCGCGGCCAGCGCCGCGGCCTGGGCCGGCGCGGACACCGCGAACGGCACCGAGACCCCGCGCAGTGCCGCCGCGAGCTCCGGCGGGGCCACGGCGTAGCCCACGCGCAGGCCGGCGAGACGGTGCGCCTTGGAGAACGTGCGCAGCACGCAGACGTTGTCGTGCTCGGCGGCCAGCGCCAGCCCGTCGGGGACGGCCGGGTCGCTGACGAACTCGCGGTAGGCCTCGTCGAGCACCACGAGCACGTCCGAGGGGACCTGCGCGAGGAACCGCCGCAGCGCGTCCTCGCCGACCGCGGTGCCGGTGGGGTTGTTCGGGTTGCAGACGAACACGATCCGCGTGCGCGGGGTGATCGCCGCGGCCATGGCGTCGAGGTCGTGGACGTGGCCGTCGGTCAGCGGCACCCGCACCGCCCGCGCGTGGCCGGTGAGCGCCACGATGGGGTAGGCCTCGAACGACCGCCACGCGAACACGACCTCGTCGCCCGGCGCGCACACGGCCTGCACGAGCTGCCCGCACAGCGCCACCGACCCGCAGCCCACGGCGATGCGGGCGGGGTCGAGACGGTGGTGCTCGGCGAGCCGGGCGGTCAGGGTGGTGACGGCGATGTCGGGGTAGCGGTTGCCGGCCTCCGCCGCCCGCCCGATCGCGGCGAGCACGGCGGGCAGGGGCGGCAGCGGCATCTCGTTGCTCGCGAGCTTGACCGCCCCCGGCACGGTGCGGCCGGCGACGTAGGCGGGCAGGGCGGCGAGGTCGTCACGGAGTCGCACGGGCACGGCGACCACGGTAGACGCCGGTCCCGCGAGGCCCGTGGTCGTCGCCGGTGATCGACCAGGTGCGCGGGACGCCGGCCCGCCGACGTGGAAGGCTGATCGCATGGACGGCACCCGTACCGAGACCATCCCGCTGGTCGACGAGACGCAGCTGAGGGTGACCATCGGCGAGCCGGACGGGGCGGTCCGCGGCGGGGTCGTGGTGCTGCACGAGTCCCGCGGCGTGACGTCGCGGACGGAGGCCATCGTCGAGGCCCTCGCGGGCGAGGGCTGGCTGGCCGTCGCCCCGCACCTGTACCACCGCGACGACCCGGGCATCGACGAGAAGACCGGCGAGGACGAGGCCGCCGACCGCGCGGCCTCCGCCATCTCGGGCGAGTCGGTGCTCGCCGACTCCGACGCCGCCTTCGGCGTGCTCGCCGACCGCGGGGTCAGCTCCGACCGCATGGCCGTGCTCGGCTTCGACCTCGGCGCCACGGCGGCCCTCGTCGTCGCCGCCCAGCGCTCGCTGGGCGCGGTCGTCACCGTCGCCGCCGGCGGCGTCTCGTCGCCGCTCGCGGCCGGGCTCCCGGCGCTGGTCGACGTCGTCGGCGAGCTGACCTGCCCGTGGCTGGGGCTCTACGGCGAGCGCGGCGACCCCGTCGACCCCGCCGACGTCGACCGTCTCCGCGAGGCCGCGCACGCGTCCGGCCGTGTCGTCGACGTGGTCGTCTACCCCTCGCGCGAGCACCGCTTCGACGACGACGAGCGCGCCGGGGACCAGCCGGATCCCCTCGACGAGGGGAGCTCGGAGGAGGGCACCAAGATGGAGGCCCGCAGCCGGGTACTGAACTGGCTGGACGCACATTTGCGCTGACGCGCTCGTGAGCGCTTGCCCGTGCCAGGACACGGGAGAGCGCTCACACCGACCGGAGGACACATGACGGCGGGGGTGCCGGCGGGGGTGCGGACGGACCGTCCGGGTGCGGTCGCCACCGCGGGCCGCGCCCGCTGGCGCGGTCGCCGCGTCGCGCGCGTCCTCACCTGGGCCGCGCGGGTCGCCGGGCTGCTGACGATCCTCTCGCTGGCCCTGCCCGTCCTGCGCCGGAACCTGCAGCCCGCGACGTGGTTCGGCTTCCCCGCACAGGCCTCGCTCGTCGGCACCGTCGTCGTCGCGACGCTCGGCCTCGGGCTGACGATGCTGGCGACGGGCCTGCGCCGCCGCAAGCGCCGGGCCTGGCAGCTCGCGGTGCTGGCGTGCGTGCTGCTCGTGGTCTCGCACGTGCTCGGGCGGCAGTCGATCGTCCCGGGCGTCGTGGTCCTGGTGCTGCTCGCGGGCCTGCTCCTGACCCGCCGCGAGTTCACCGCCCAGCCCGATCCCGTCGGACGGCTCGCCGCGGTGCGCGTCGTGGTGCAGATGCTGCTCGGCGGCTTCGTCGTGGTGCTCCTGCTGCTGGTCGCGCGGCCGTCGCTGATCGACGGCCGACCGGGGCTGGGGGAGAAGGCCGCGCAGGCGGCCCTGTCGCTGATCGGGGTGAGCGGGCCGCTGCGCTTCCGCGCCGAGTGGTTCGACGACCTGACCGCCGGCGTCGGGCTCGCCTTCGGCATCGCGGCGCTGGTGCTCGGCGGCTACTTCCTGCTGCGCTCGGCCGAGCCCCGCCCGTCGCTGACCGACGACGACTCCGAGCGCATCCGCGACCTGCTCGCCCGCCACGGGCGCACCGACTCGTTGGGCTACTTCGCCCTGCGCCGCGACAAGGCCGCCGTGTTCTCCCCGTCGGGCAAGGCCGCGGTCGTGTACCGGGTCGTCGCCGGCGTCGCGCTGGCGTCCGGTGACCCGCTCGGCGACCTCGAGGCCTGGCCGGGCGCGATCCAGGAGTTCCTCGCGACGTGCCGGCTCGCGGGCTGGGTGCCGGCGGTGCTCGGGTGCTCGGAGGCCGGCGCGCGGGTGTGGGTCCGCGAAGGCGGCCTCGACGCGCTCGAGCTCGGCGACGAGGCGGTGGTCGACGTCGCCACGTTCTCGCTGCAGGGGCGCGCGATGCGCACCGTGCGCCAGGCCGTGTCGCGCGTGCGGCGCGCCGGCTACGACACCAGGGTGCGCCGGCTGCGCGACGTGCCCGCCGACGAGCTGGAGACGCTGCGCGAGCTCGTCGCCCGCTGGCGCGGCGGTCCGGCGGAGCGCGGCTTCTCCATGGCGCTCTCCCGCGTCGCCGACGCCGAGGCCGACCCGGACGCCGTGCTCGTCGTCGCGACCTGCGAGGACGAGACGCGCGGCGTGCTGCAGTTCGTCCCGTGGGGCGTCGACGGCCTGTCGCTCGACATCATGATCCGCGACCCCGCCGTGCCCGACAACGGCCTCAACGAGCTGCTCATCGCCGAACTGCTGGGCGCCTGCCGGGGGCTCGGCGTCGACCGGGTGTCGCTGAACTTCGCGGTGTTCCGGTCCGCGCTCGAGCGGGGCGAGAAGATCGGCGCGGGCCCGGTGGCGCGGCTCTGGGCGCGGGTGTTGCGCACGGCGTCGCGGTGGTGGCAGATCGAGACGCTCTACCGCTTCAACGCCCGCTTCGGCCCGGTGTGGGTGCCGCGGTACCTGGTGTTCGACGCCGTGCGCGACCTGCCCCGCATCGCCGTCGCGGCGTTCGAGGCCGAGGGCTACGGCGGGCGCCCGCCGGCCCTGCTGCGGCTGCTGCGCCGCTGACCCGGGCGCCAGATCGCGACGAACGGGTATCTCGCTGCTTCTACGCGCGCGAACTCCCCGTTCGCTCGCCGGCGCGGACCAGGAGCGGGTCGAGGATCTGGTCGAGAATCTGGTCCAGCACGGCCTCGAGGGAGCCGGGGCACCCGGGTCGCGTGACGGGTCGTGGACGCAGCAAAGGGCGCCTTCGCTGCCCCGGAGCTGCGAGGGCGCCCTTCGCACCGTCGGGTGTCAGGGCTTGACGAGCACCTTGAGGGCCTCGCGGTCGTTCATCGCGCGGTAGCCGTCCGGGGTCTCGTCGAGGGGGATCGTCCGGTCGAACACCTTGCCCGGCTCGATCTTCCCGTCCATGACGTCGGGCAGCAGCTCGTGCATGTTCGCCTGGGTCGGGGCGATGCCGCCGGCGACCGTCACGTTCTTCATGAACTTCTGCGCCAGGTTGGGCAGCGAGCCGCTCTGCGGGACGCCGACGATGCCGACGTGGCCGCCCGGCTTGGTCAGGTTGATCGCCGAGGTCAGCGACTGCTCGTAGCCCACGGCCTCGATGGCGGAGTGGACGCCGTCGGTGCCGAGGATGTCGCGCACCTGCTGCTCGCCCTCCTCGCCGCGCTCGGAGACGACGTCGGTGGCGCCGAACTCGCTGCCGAGGTCGGTGCGGTCCTTGTGCCGGCCCATGAGCACGATGCGCTCGGCGCCGAGCCGCTTGGCGGCCAGCACCGCGAGCAGGCCGACGGCGCCGTCGCCGATCACCACAACGTCCTTACCCGGGCCGACCTGCGCCGACACCGCGGCGTGGTGGCCGGTGCCGAAGACGTCGGAGAGTGTCAGCAGGCTCGGCATCAGCGCCGAGTCCTGCGAGACGTCGAGCTTCATCAGCGACGCGTCGGCGAACGGGATGCGCGCTGCCTCGCCCTGGCCGCCGTCGGTCTCGGCGCCCCAGGCGTTCCCGTTGGGACACGCGCTGGTCAGGCCGGCCCGGCAGTACTCGCAGGTGCCGTCGGCGTAGAAGAACGGGGCGACGACCACGTCGCCCTTCTGGACGCGGCTCACGTCCGCGCCGGTCTCCTCGACCACGCCGAGGAACTCGTGGCCGATGCGGTCGCCCTGCTCGGTCTGCTCGCGGCTCTTGTACGGCCACAGGTCGCTACCGCAGATGCACGCGTGCGTGATGCGCACGATCGCGTCGGTGGCGTTCTGCAGCGCCGGGTCGGGGACCTCCTCCACCCGGATGTCGCCTGCTCCGTAGATCAACGTCGCCTTCACGGCGTTCCCTCCTCGGGGTGGGTTCGGTTGCGGGCTACCCGTCGCCCCCGGGCCCATGCGGGGCCGTGCACACGTCACGTCCGGACGGGTCGCGGGGCGGGGGGTGGCGCCGAACCCGGTGGCCGGCGTTGTGTACTGTTTCCCGACGGAGGCCCCAGGGGGACCTCGGGAGGCTTCGCCTAGTCTGGTCTATGGCGCCGCACTGCTAATGCGGTTGGGAGTTCGGCTCCCTCCCGGGTTCAAATCCCGGAGCCTCCGCGGCTGCGGATCGGACGGGTCCGGGGCTACGACAACCACAGACATGCGCCCGTAGCTCAACGGATAGAGCATCTGACTACGGATCAGAAGGTTAGGGGTTCGAATCCCTTCGGGCGCGCGCCGGTCGAGGCAGCTCAGAGGGGTCGCAGCAGCGCTGCGGCCCCTTTGTTTTGCCGAGGAGTCGATCGCAAGCGCCCGGAACGTCGCGTTCGACCGCTTCCTCGCGAGATGTCCCGACGGCACGATGGGCACCCTGTTCACACTCAGGGGTGTTCATGGACTCCGCGCTGACCACCGTCGGTCTGCCTGCCGCTCTCGCGGTCGTGATGCTGGGGCTCGGGCTGTCGCTGACCATCGGCGACTTCGGCCGCGTGGCGCGACGGCCGGTGGCGGTCGTGGCG
>JAQSWW010000280.1 GCA_029266415.1 Actinomycetospora sp.
GTGCGCGCCGGTGCGTGCGCGGGAGCTGGTGGCCGAGGGCGCCCTCAGCGGGCCACCGCGAGCGTGACGCCCCGGCCGCGCTGCTTGGGGGTGACGAGCACGCCCTCGCCGACCTCGCGCGCGGCCAGGACGGCGGCGGCCTCGGCGACGCTGCCGGTGCCGGTGAGCCGGCGGACGACGGCCGAGGGGTGCGGGACGTCGACGGTGTCGAGCACCGCGGCGGGATAGGTCCGCAGGGTCCGTCCTTCGGCGAGGGCCTCCACGGCGGGCTCGGCAGCGCGGGTCTCGATGGTGGCGACGACGTCGAACCCGGCGAGCCCCAGCGCGTCCAGGGCCTCCCGGAGGTGCTCGAGCGGGGTGCCCGGCTCGATCCCCACGCCGAGGACCAGCATCTACGGGGTGGTCAGGGCGTCGAGGACGTCGCCGACGTGGTCCTGCACCGAGAGGTGCCCGACGCCGGGCAGTCGGTGGATCCGCGCGATCCCCTCCGGGAGCCGGGACGCGATGTCCTCGGCGTGGTGCATCGGCACCATCCGGTCGTCCTCGCCCTGGAAGATCTCGACGGGCGTCACGACCGCCGACCACTGGAGGTGCCACGGCCCGGCCCACAGGCGGTACTCGTCCATCACTCCCGCGGAGCCCTGGCGCAGGGACTCGACGAAGAAGCCCATCTCCTCGCCCGCGGGCCGGCGCGCGAGGAACTCCTGGTCCGGCGGCGAGAGCTCCGCAGAGAGTTGCTTGCTGGCCATGGCCGGCACGAGCTTGGTGGCAAGACGCTGGACCCGCAGGGTCGTCGCCGCGCGGCCGGGGCGGTGCTCGATGAGCTCGAGCAGCTCGAGATCGGACGTCGCGAGCCCCTCCTTCGCGCCGGGCCGGTCGTCGATCGGGCCGGCGCCGGCCATCAGCGCGGTGCCGGTGACCCGCGTCCCGCACCCGCCCGCGCAGGCCAGGGCGAAGGGCCCGCCGGCGGAGTAGCCGACCGTCGCGAAGCGGTCGATGCCGAGCACGTCGGCCAGCGCGAGCACCTCGCCGGCGTAGCCCGCGATCGTCCGGCCCGGCAGCGGGTCGGAGCCACCGATGCCGCCGCGGTCGGGGCACAGCACCCGCAGGCCGCGCTCGCGCGCCGGGGCGTCGGTGAACTCCTTGCCCAGGCGGCTGTCGGGCGTGCCGTGGAAGAAGAACACCGGGGCACCGTCGGGGTCGCCGTGCTCGGCGAGGGCGACGGTGCGTCCGTCGACGGTGACGTGGCGATCGGTCCCACCGCTCACGAGGACCTCCGATCCGTGACGTGGCGGAGCCATCGTGCGACACCGCCGGGACGGCCGGCGGGGTGGGTGTGCAGGTACGACGCGTGGACGCCGCCGGCGACGAAGCCCTCGGGCTCGGCGCCGTCCCAGCGCCACGCCGCGGCCGCCCCGGCGCGCGGGACGGCCACGGTGCGGTGGAACTCGTGGCCGGTGACGGTCTCGCCGGCCGCGGCGAACGGGGAGTCCGCGCAGGCCGTCGCGGTCCGGTAGCCCAGGGACAGTCGCGGTCCCATGGCGGCGTCGGCGTCGAGCACCCCGCACATCGGGGCCCCGTCCAGCGACCTCGACAGGTAGAGCAGCCCGCCGCACTCGGCGTGCACGGGCGCGCCCGAGGCCGCGAAGGCCCGCACGGCCGCGCGGAGCGGGGCGTTCGCGCTCAGGGCCTCGACGTGCTCCTCGGGGAACCCGCCGGGCAGGACCAGACCCGCGGTGCCCGCCGGCAGCGCCTCGTCGTGCACGGGATCGACGGTCACGACCCGCGCCCCGCCCGCGGCGAGCAGCTCGGCGTGCTCGGGGTAGCCGAACGTGAACGCCGACCCGCCCGCGACCGCCACGACGGGCGCGCCGGCCACGGGCTCGCCGACCGCCACGGCCGGGTCCCAGGCGACCGCGGGCGTCGCCGGCGCCGAGTGCGCGAGCGCGGCGACGGCGTCGAGGTCGACGTGCTCGGCGACCAGCGCGGCCATCGCGTCGACGGCCGCCCGGGCCTCGCCCCCGTGCTCCGCGGCCGTGACCAGGCCCAGGTGCCGCGACGGGACCGCCAGCTCCGCGCGGCGCGGCAGCACGCCGAGCACCGGCAGGCCGACCTCCTCGCACGCCGCGCGCAGGACGTCGGCGTGCCTGGTGGTGCCGACGCGGTTGAGGACCACGCCGCCGACGCGCAGGCGCGGATCGAAGTCCCGGAAGCCGGCCAGCAGCGCGGCGACCGAGCGGGACTGGCCGCGCGCGTCGACGACCAGCACGACGGGCGCCCCGAGCATGCGGGCGACGTGCGCGGTGGAGCCGTCGGTGTCGGGGTCGCTGGCGATGCGCCCGTCGAAGAGGCCCATGACGCCTTCGACGACGGCCAGCTCCGCACCGCGGGCGCCGTGCACCACGAGCCCGGGCAGCGTCGCGGGGTCGACGAGGACGGGGTCGAGGTTGCGACCGGGGCGCCCGGCGGCCAGCGCGTGGTAGCCGGGGTCGACGTAGTCGGGGCCGACCTTGAACGGCGCGACGGTGATACCGCGGGCGGCGAGCGCGCCGAGCAGGCCGGTGGCGACGGTGGTCTTGCCGCTGCCGGAGGACGGGGCCGCGATCACCACGCGGGGCGGCAAGGTCACCACGCCCTCACCATTCGATGCCCTTCTGCCCCTTCTGCCCCGCGTCCATCGGGTGCTTGATCTTGGTCATCTCGGTGACGAGGTCCGCGGCGTCGACCAGCGCCGGCGGGGCGTCGCGGCCGGTGACGACGACGTGCTGGTGGCCGGGGCGGTCACGCAGCACCGCGACGACCTCGTCGACGTCGATCCAGCCCCACTTCAGCGGGTAGGTGAACTCGTCGAGCACGTAGAAGTCGTGGGCCGAAGCCTCGAGGCGGCGCCGGATCTCCGCCCAGCCCTCCCGAGCGGCGGCCGCGTGGTCCTCCTCGGACCCCTGCTTGCGCGACCACGACCAGCCCTCGCCCATCTTGTGCCACTCGACCGGCCCGCCCTGGCCGGTGTCGCGGTGCAGGTCACCGAGGGCGCGCAGCGCGGTCTCCTCGCCCACCCGCCACTTCGCCGACTTGACGAACTGGAACACCGCGATCGACGACCCCGCGGTCCACTGGCGCAGCGCCAGCCCGAACGCGGCGGTCGACTTGCCCTGGACCGTCGTGGGGACCCCCTGCGGCACTGTCTGCCTCCTTCCCTATGTGCGTGATCTTCTGGGCCATCGCCCAGAAGATCGATCACGAGGCGCGGAACTGCTCCACGACGCCCGCCACGGACTCGCCGGTGAGGTCGTCCAGGGTGACGACGGTGCCGCCGGCCGTGCCGGCCACGCGCCCGGCGAGCCCGAGCCGCACAGGCCCCGACTCGCAGTCGACGACGACCGTGCTCATGCTCGCGCCCCGCCCGGCGGCCCCTGCGTCGCGCGCGAGCCCCCGGGCCGCGTCGAGCGCCGCGTCGAGCCCGCCGGACGCGGTGGCCCGCCCGTCGGTGAGCACCACGAGCAGGCCGCGCCGGCGCGGGTCGCGCGTGCGCTCGGTGCGCAGGACCGCCCGCGCCGTGCGCAGGCCGTCGGCGAGCGGGGTGCGCCCGCCGGAGCGCAGATCGTGCAGGCGGGCGTGGGCGGCGTGCACCGAGGTGGTCGGCGGCAGCGCGACGGTGGCCGAGGACCCGCGGAACGTCACCACACCCACGCGGTCCCGGCGTTGGTAGGCGTCGCGCAGCAGGGCGGCGACGGCCCCGGTCACCGCGCTCATCCGCTTCCGCGCGGCCATCGAGCCCGACGCGTCGACGCAGAAGAGCACGAGGTTGCCCTCGCGGCCCTCGCGGACGGCGTGGCGGAGGTCGGCACGCGCGAGGTCCCGGCCGGCCCCCCGCCCGACCGCGGCGAGGACGGTGGCGGGCACGTGCAGCGTGGTCGCCACGCGGGCCTCGGGCACCCTCCGCACGGTGCGGCCCCGCCGCCCGCGAGCGCGCGAGCGACGGCCGGGCGGGTTCGGGCTCCTCGCGGGTCGGGCCCGCCTCGGAGTCGCCGTTCGTGCTCGCCGGCGGAGACGGGGGCGGGTGACCTGCCGGGGGCGCCGCCCCGCCGCCTCCCCCGGGACCGCCGCCGTCGGGTCCGGGATCATCGGGCCCGCCGTCCTCGTCACCGCGCCCGCCGTCCGGGCCCTCGGGCGGCTCGGGCGGCTCCGGCTCCTCGGCCGCCGCCTCGTTCGCCCGTTCCATGGCCTGGTCGAGCTCGTCGTCGCCGAGGTGCGGCTCGTCGAACGGGTCGCGGCGGCGTCGGTGGGGCAGCGCGAGGCGCGCCGCGGCGCGCACGTCGTCCGCGTCCACCGCGTCCGCCCCGCGCCACGCGGCGTGCGCGACGGCGGTGCGCGCGAGGACGACGTCGGCGCGCATCCCGTCGACCTGCACCTCGGCGCACAACGCGGAGATGCGCACGAGCTCGGCGTCGGGCAGCGCGACCGACGCCAGCCGGGCGCGGGCGTCGACCAGGCGGGCGCGCAGGGCGTCCTCGTCGGCGGCGAACCGTGCCGCGAACCCCTCGGGGTCGGCGTCGTGGGCCAGGCGGCGGCGCACGACCTCGGTGCGCAGGGGGACGTCGCGCGAGGCCGCGACGTGCACGGTGAGCCCGAAGCGGTCGAGCAGCTGGGGCCGCAGCTCGCCCTCCTCCGGGTTCATGGTGCCGACCAGCAGGAACGCCGCGGGGTGGGTCAGCGAGACGCCGTCGCGCTCGACGTGCGCGCGACCCGTGGCGGCGGCGTCGAGGAGGAGGTCGACGAGGTGGTCGTGGAGCAGGTTGACCTCGTCGACGTAGAGCACGCCGCGGTGCGCGGCCGCGAGCAGCCCGGGGCGCACGGCGGTGCGGCCGTGGGCGAGGACCTCCTCGAGGTCCAGCGACCCGGTGACCCGGTCCTCCGACGCCCCGACCGGCAGCTCCACCAGCCGCACCGGGCGTCGCTCGCGGGGCGCGTCGGCGGCGAACGGTCCGTCGGGGCTCTGCTCGCCGGCGTCGAGGTCGACCGAGAAGCGGTCACCGGCGACGACCTCGACCGGCGGCAGCAGCGTCGCGAGCGCCCGGACGATCGTCGTCTTCGCCGTGCCCTTCTCCCCGCGCACCAGCACGCCGCCGATGCCCGGGTCGACCGCGGTGAGCATGAGGGCCAGCCGCAGGTCCTCGTGGCCGACCACGGCCGAGAACGGGAAGGGCAACGGGTGTCCTCACGGAGGGGCAGCAGGGTCGGCCGACCCTAACCCACGACATCTGAGCGGTCGCTGAGATGAAGCCGACCACGGCGCGGGACCCGGGCCGGGGGCGTTGGCCCGGGTCCCGCCACCGTCTCGCCGGACCGGCCTGCCCGCCGGTCCGCACGGTCCTCGTGAGCGATCTCTGGGCCGATGGGCCCAAAGATCGCTCACGTGAGCTGAGCCGCCAGCACGTCGCTCACCGCGGCGATGCGGACGTAGTAGCCGGGTCGGCCGGCGCGCGCGCAGCCGTCGCCGAACGACGTCACCCCGATCAGCTTCCCGGCGGCCACCAGCGGGCCGCCCGAGTCGCCCTGGCACGAGTCGACGCCGCCGCTGTCGAAGCCCGCGCAGGCCAGGCGGCGCGGGTCGAAGTCCCGGTCGCCGGCGCGGCAGTAGTCGTCGCCGCGCATCGGCACGGTGGCGGTGAGCAGGTAGCGCGAGGGCGCCGCGCTCTCCGCCGTCGCCCCCCAGCCGTAGACCTGGGCGGCGCGCCCCTCGGCGTAGAGCCCCTCGTCGCCCGGCGTCGCCAGCGGCAGCGGCGTGCGGGTGCTCGGCGTCGCGAGCGTCAGCACCGCGAGGTCGGTGCCCCGCCCGACGCCCTCGAACTCGGGGCTGACCCACGCCGAGGTCACCTCCGAGGTCTCCCCCGCCGTCGACTGCTTGTCGTCGCGGCCGGCCACGACCTTGACCTGCGGCGCGGTGGTCGTGGCCATGCAGTGCGCGGCGGTGACGACCTTGGTCGGGGCGACGAGCGTGCCGCCGCAGAACGGGAAGCCCGCGGCATCGGTGAGGTACACCGCCCAGGGGTGCTCGTCGGTGGTCGTGCGCGCCCCGCCCACGACGCGGACGCCGGCCTCGACGACGAGGCCCGACGTGGTGTCGGCGTCCGCCCCGGGGTCGTCGTCGGGCGGCGCGGCCTCGGTCGCCCGGGCGCCGGCGGCACCGGCGAGCGCGAGCAGCAGGGCCACCCCGGCGAGCACGAGGGTCCGTCCGAGCACCGTGAGCACCGTGAGCACCGTCAGCCCGTTGCGCACGCCGTTCGTCATCCGCTCGTGCCCTTCCCCGCCCGCAGGTCCGTTCGGCGCTCTGTTGAGGACCGTTCGGTCCTTCGGTCGTTCGCCGGGAGAGACGACAGCAGCCGCCGGGGCGGCCGACAAGGCGAGGAGGGGAAGGTTCGCTCCGCCGAGCGACGGTGAACGGTCGATTTTCGTCGACAAACGTCACCATGGAGTGGCCCGACCGCGACGAGCGGTCAGTGAACACCGACGAGCGGTCGATCTCCGACCGCTCGTCGCGACCGCTCGCCGCGGATTACCGTGGACCCGTGCCCCACCACGACCTCGTCATCATCGGCACCGGCTCGGGCAACACGATCCCGGACGACCGCTTCGCCGACCTCGATGTCGCGATCGTCGAGCACGGCGTCTTCGGGGGCACCTGCCTGAACGTGGGCTGCATCCCGACGAAGATGTACGTCTACGCCGCCGACGTCGCCCAGACGATCCGCCGGGCGGGCACGTTCGGCGTCGACGCGACGATCGACAAGGTCCGCTGGACCGACATCCGGGAACGGGTGTTCGGGCGCATCGACCCGATCGCGGCCGGCGGCCGGCGCTACCGCCAGCACGGGCTGCCGAACACCACGGTCTACCTCGGGCATGCGCGCTTCACCGGCGACCGGACCCTCGACGTGGCCCCGACCGACGGCCCCGCCGACCAGGCGCCCACCACGATCACCGCGGACCGCGTCGTCGTCGCCGCCGGCGCGCGCCCCTCGATCCCGGACAGCATCGCCACCAGCCGCGTGCCGTTCCACACCAGCGACGACGTCATGCGCATCGAGGACGTGCCCCGGCGACTCACCATCGT
>JAQSWW010000138.1 GCA_029266415.1 Actinomycetospora sp.
GCGAGACCCACCGACACCGCGCCCGCGGCCACCGCGTCGGCAAGCTCGTCCAACCGCACCCGCAGCGCGGCGATCTCCCCGCGCACGGCTTCGATCTCGTCACCGTGCTCGTCCTCCGAGGCGGTCAGCGCCTCGTGCACATCGGCGCGCGACAGGTAGCCCAGCATCGCCTCGGTGGCCACACCGTCGAGGTCGTCGGCATCGACCCGGACATGCCCGCCGGTGTGGCATTGATATTGCCGCCGCTTCCCCCGGTCAGCACGAAACGCCGCCGACAGCGGCCCCCCACACGCCGCGCACAGCGCGATCATGCTCAGAAGGTGCACCCCCCGGCCGGGCCGGTTGGTCCGCCGCGACGGATCGGACAAGATCCTCTGCACCGCGAGGAAGTCGCCCTCGCTGACCAGAGACTCCCACGTCCCGGTCACGGTCTGCGCGTTCGGGGAGCGGGTGGTGCCGTTGGCGCGGCCCGGGTCATGGACCCGGCGCCCGGCGTAGGCGTCGCGCACGGCCAGCGATCGCAGGTTGGCCGCGCTGAACGGCACCCCGGAGCGGGTGCGGACACCGCGCGCCTCGAAGTCGCGGGCGATGCTCTTCAGCGAGTGCCCGCCCGCGATCCGGGCGAACAGTTCCCGCACCACCGGAGCCTCCTGCGGGTGCGGTTCCTGGGCGACGAGCGTCTTGGTGCGCGGGTCATACCGGCGCTGGAAGCCGAAGGCCACCCGGCCGTGCGGCCGGCCCGCGGCGGCGTTGACAGCGTTGCTGCGCTTGGTGCGGTCGGAGACCTTGCTCGACTCGTACTGCGCGTCGTTCGCGTCGTCAATCAGCGACCGCACGTCGCGGCCCTTGGCCGGGTCGTAGGTCTGTCCATCCTTGGTGACGTGGATCGACACGTCGCGTCGTTCGCACGCCTCGATCAACGCTGCCCACTCCGAGACCTTGCGCGACCCCCGGCTCGACTCCCACAAGATCAGCACCGACGCGCCGAACCGGTCGGCGTCGAGGTCGGCCATCAGCTCGGCGAACCCACCCCGGGGCTTGCGCGAGTACCGCGACGCGGACACGGAGTTGTCCGTGTACGGCTCGCCCAGCGCCCACCCGTGCGACTCCGCGGCGCGGGCGTTGTCGGCGTGCTGCTCGTCGACCGAACGGGCACGGCCGGAGCGGTCGACAGACACCCGCAAGTACTCACGGGCGAGGGTAGGGGCGCTGACCTGCGTCACAGGCAGCAACGTACCACTCGCAAGGTTTGTCGTTCTCCAGCGCCGTGTCGCCGCCGTCGAGCCAATGATCGACGTGGTGACGACGTGGTGGGCGTGGCAGGCGGTCTGCATGAGCAGCCCGGGGCGCAGCCGCCGTCGCGCAGGTTCAGCGCGCGGCGGATGGCGTCGGTGACTGTGCGCGAGAGCCGCCCGACGTCGAGGGGCTCGGACGCCGACCCCAGGACCACGGGGACGATCTCGGTCCTTGAGCGCGTCCACGCGGCGCCGCTTGAGCTCACGCCGTCCTCGTGGCCGCACCGTCCCGAGAGATCGTCGATCACCCCGCGGAACGCGTCCCCGTCCACGGGGTCGCACCACTGGCCCGTGAAGACCACAGAGCCGTTCCTGGGCGGGACCATGTGCAGTTCGTCGCCCCGGTCCTCCCCGTCCGGTGGAGCCGCCCCGTCCGGGTCGAAGTATTCGATCAACGCCTGCACGTACTCCTGGAGCTTCCGCGGCGACATCACCGTCGCCTTCTCCGCCAGCGTCCGCTCCGCGGTCACCCGGTCCTCCACCGTGACCGCGTCGATCCTCCCCCACCGGACCATCGCCTTGGCGTTCGAGGTCGGGGACGTCCTCGAGCAGCCGGAAGTGCTCGACCCGCACCGCGATCAGGCGTGCCCGCGTCCGGTCGAGCGCCTCCCGCTCGGCCGCACCGAGACCTCCTCGCTCGCTCACGTGTTCGAATGTGAGGCAGACCCCCGACAACCCCCGCGCGGACGAGGGACACACCGACCCTCCCGCTGACTACCGTTCAACGGGCGGAGGAGGTGGTGGGGCGTGGGCGTCTGGGACATCGCGGCGCTGCCGGCGCGGGAGCAGTTCAGCTACTGGCATGAGGTGATCTGCCAGGCCTTCGTGCCCCTGACGCCCCACCGCACGCTCGACGAGGAGGGCTTCGCCGCGAAGGTCGAGACCCGTGCCCTGGCGGGGACGAACCGCGCCCGCCTCCGCTCGCGGCCGCAGCGCACCGACCACGGTCGGCGCGAGGTGGCCCGGACCGACGGCGCCTTCTACTTCGTCAACCTGCAGCTCTCCGGGCGCTGCATCACGACGGTCCGGGGCCGCACCACCGTCGTCCGCCCGGGCGAGTTCGTCGTCGTCGACACCGCCGAGCCCTACTTCTTCCACCTCGACCAGCCCTGGCAGATGCTGTCGTTCCGGGTGCCGCACGGCGACCTCGCGACGTACCTGCGGGGCCGATGTCCGGCCCTGGGCCGCCCCTTCCCCGCGACCGGCACGGCCGCGGCGGTGGCCACCCTGATGCCCGTCCTCTGGTCGCTCGACGCCGCCGCGCCGAACGCCGCCGAGATCGTGGAGTCCTTCGCGTGCGCGGTGGCCGCCGCGACGACCGACACCGTGTCTCGCGCCGACCGTCCGGCCGGTGTCACCCGGGCCGCGGTCCTGGCCCACGTCGAGTGCCACCTCGGCGACCGCGACCTGACCGTCGCCGGGGTGTGCCGGCGGTTCGCGATCTCGCCTCGCACGTTGCACAACCTGTTCGCCGACGCCGACGAGTCCTTCGCGGCGACCGTACGGCGCCGGCGTCTCGAGCGGAGTGCCGCCGTGCTGGCCGATCCGACCACCACGGCCACCGTCACGGCCGTCGCCGGCGCCCACGGCTTCGACGACCCGACGTCGTTCAGCCGGGCCTTCCGCCGACGGTTCGGGGTCTCCCCCCGGGAGATGCGTCCCTGACGTGCACGCACGGCACGGATCGGTGCACGTGCGGCCGAGACCACGGCGCCGGGCGCCGCGAGGCTCAGGAGCCCCGCCTCCCGAGGAGTCGCCATGGCCGTGTCGTTCCTGCTGAGCCCCGAGCAAGAGCAGCTCAAGGCCGCGGCGCGCGGCTTCGCCGAGGAGCACCTCCGCGACCTCGCCACCGCCGTGCGCGCCGAGCCCGACCCGCTGATCCGGGCGATGCTGGGCCGGCCGGTGTTCGAGAAGGCGGTCGGGCAGGGCTTCCTCAAGGGCCTGATCCCGGCGCCGTTCGGTGGTGCGGCCGCCGGCGGCGTCGAGGCGGCGATCTTCATCGAGGAGTGGGCCCTGCACAGCCCCGACTTCACGATCTCGATGGCCGGCCCGCTCATCGCGCTCGCGCCCGTCTACGAGGCCGGGACGCCGGACCAGGTGCAGCGGTTCGTCGCGCCTTTCCTCGCCGACTCGGGGGCACCGCTGGCCGCGATGGCCTACAGCGAGCCCGAGGGCAGCGCGAACTTCGACGCCGAGCCGCCCGCGGCGGGCACCCGGACCGTGGCCGTGGCCGACGGCGACCACTACGTGATCAACGGCCGCAAGGCGTGGGCGTCGCACCTGTCGGGGTGGGACGGCGACGGCCCCGACCTCATGACCATCGTCTGCCGGGCGCCCGGCGGCGTCTCGCTGATCGTCGCCGAGCGTGAGCACCTCGCCGGGCACCTCGAGGTCGAGGAGCACTACGACCTGCCCGGCCTGCGCGGCTGCCTGACATCCCGGGTCCGGCTGCACGACGTGCGGGTGCCGCGCGCGAACCTCCTGGGCGCCGAGGGCCAGGGCGTCGCCCTGACCCGCAACGCCTTCTTCCCCAGCGGCGCCTCCATCGGCATCTTCGCCGTCGCCGCCATGCGCGGGGCCTTCGAGATCGCCCACCGGTTCGCGACCACCGAGACGCGCGGCGGCGCCGTACCGATCATCGACCACCAGGCCGTGGCGGACGTCCTCGCCGACGCCAAGGGGAAGATCGAGGCCGTGCGCCTCCTGACCTGGCGGGCGCTCGACGCCGTCATGGCGCAGCACCCCTCGGCACCCGAGCTGGCCCTGCACGCCAAGGTCTTCGGCTCGGAGACCGGCGTCGAGGTGCTGAACGCGCTGGTGAAGCTGGTCGGGGTCTCGGCCTACGACACGAGGTCGCCGATCGTCGAGTACCTCCACGAGGCGCTCGCCTACCCGCTCATCGAGGGCAGCAACATCGGCGTGCGGCGGCGTCAGCTGCAGGAGCTCCTGCGCACACCGGGCTACGACCCCCTCGCGGCGTCGGGGATGAGCTAGGAGCCGGCCTCGTCCAGCAGCGCCGACCAGAACCGCAGGGCGGCGTGCTCCATCTCCAGCCCGAGCCGCAGGGTGATCATGCGCTTGGCGACGGCGTCGAGGTCGGCGTAGCGGGCCTGCATGTCCTCGTAGACCGCGATGCGCTCGCGGTGCGCGGCCACCTGCTCGCGGGCGAGGCGGGCGACGTCGCCGGGGTCGCCGACCTCGTTGAAGAACAGCTTGAGCTCGGCGATGTCGCGCATCTGGAAATGCTCGGGCGTCGGCTCGGCGAGCCACGCCCGCAGTTCCTTGCGGCCCTCCTCGGTGAGCCGGTAGGTGCGCCGCCGGCGGCCCTCGGACTCGGTCTCGGCCTCGAGCAGCCCGAGCTCGGCGAGGCGCTGCGGCTCGGAGTAGAGCTGCGCGTGCGGGAAGTGCCAGAAGTAGCCGATGGACCGCCCGACCGCGCGCTTGAGGTCGTAGGACGTCGACGGCCCGCGCAGCGCGATCGTGCCGAGCACGACGTACGAGGTCGGGGAGAGCCGGTCGGCCACGACCACGGAGCGTACCCATCCTTGCCCCTCGACGGTGCTTGCCATACCGTCCGAAACAGACCGTATGCGCCGAAGCACGATCGGGAAGGGCGGCGTCGATGGACCTGGCGACGACCTGGGCCTGGACGGTCGAGCGCTACCCGCACCGCCGCGCGGTCGGTGGGACGACCCCGATGACGTGGGCCGAGTGGGACGCCCGGACGGCCCGCCTCGCGCACGCCCTGGCCGGGATCGGCGTCCGGCGGGGCGACCGTGTCGGCCTCGTGCTCGTCGGCGGGGAGCGGGCGGCGTCGCTGCACCTGGCCGCGCAGCGGATGGGTGCGATCGCCACGCCGCTGTCCCCGCGCTTCGGGCGCGCCGAGCTCGCGCACTGCCTGGCCGACGCCGCCCCGACGGTCGTGGTCACCGAGGACGCGACGGCCGAGACCACCGCCGACGCCCTGGGCGACGAGCGCGTGCGCCCGCTCGTGCACCTCGACGTCGGCGAGCTCGAGCAGCGGGCGGCCGGGCAGCCCGACGGCGCGCCCACCGACCCGCCGGGCCCGGACGACGTGAGCGTCATGCTCTACACGTCGGGGACCACCGGCCGCCCCAAGGGCGTGCCGCGGACCCACCGCGCCGAGCACGCCGCCGCGGTCGCCCACCTCCTGCAGACCGGTGCACGGCCCGGCGAGGCCACCCTCGGGGTCATGCCGCTGTTCCACACGATGGGCCTGCGCACGCTCGTCGCGACGGTGATCTCCGCGGGCACCTGGGTGCCGCTCGCCCGGTTCGACGCCGGGGAGGCCGCCGCGCTGGTGGCCGAGGAGCAGGTCACCTCGCTCTACCTCGTGCCGACGATGTACTGGTCGTTGCTGCGCGACGCCGACCCCGCCCGGCTCGCCGGGGTGCGCCGCCTCGCCTACGCGGGCGCGCCGATGGCCCCGGCGCTGGCCGGGCGCCTGGTCGAGGCGGTGGCGCCGGAGACGTTCGTCAACCACTTCGGCTCGACGGAGATCTACACGTTCACCATCGGCCCCGACGTGGCCGCCAAGCCCGGCTGCGCGGGACGCGCGGGGGTGTTCAGCCGGGTGCGGTTGGTCGACCCCGCCCCGGGCGCCGGGCCCGACGACGTCGTCACGCCCGGGGCGCAGGGCCAGGTGGTGGTGTCGATGGACAGCCCGGAGGCCTTCTCGGGGTACTGGCTGCGCCCGGACGCCACGGCGACGGCGGTCCGCGACGGCGGGTATTTCACCGGCGCCCTCGCGGGCGCCGACGACGAGGGCGACCTGTGGGTGTCCGGCCGGGTCGACGACATGATCAACACCGGCGGTGAGAACGTGTACCCCGACGAGATCGAGGCCGCGCTCGTGTGGTGCCCCGCCATCAGCGACGTCGTGGTCGTCGGTCTGCCGGACGAGCGGTGGGGCCAGGCGGTCACGGCGTTCGTGGTGCCCGCCGCGGAGGTCCCGGCCGACGAGGCGGTCGCGGCCGCCGACGCCTGGGCACGCCGGGTCCTGCCGTCCCTGCACCGCCCGAAGCGCGTGATCGCGCTCGACACGGTGCCGCGCTCCGCGGTCGGCAAGACCCTGCGCCGCGTCCTCGTCGCCGGCGACTACACCCCGCTCGCCGACAGCACGGGGGTGACGCCGTGAGCCGGCCCCCCGCCCGGGACGAGGACGCGGCGCTGGTGGCGGGCGCCGGGCGCTTCGTCGACGACCTCGATCCCCTGCCCGGCACGCTCGTCGCCGCCGTCGTGCGGAGCCCGCACCCGCACGCCCGCGTCCGCTCCGCCGACCTGCGGGCCGCCCGCGCGCACCCGGGCGTCGCCGCGGTGATCGGCCCGGAGGAGGTGCGGGCCGCGGTGCGCCCGTTCCCGCTGTCCACCACGACCCCGATGCCCTACCTGCCGAGCGCCACCTCCACCGCGCGCTACGTCGGCGAGCCGGTGGCGGTCGTTGTCGCGATCGACCGCTACGTCGCCGAGGACGCCGCCGAGCTCGTCGAGGTCGACTACGAGCCCCTCGAGGTCGTCGTCGACACCCGGCGGGCCCTCGAACCCGGCGCCCCCCTGCTGCACCCGGACGCGGGGACGAACGTCGCCACCGACCGCACCTTCTCCTTCGGCGACGTCGACGGGGCCTTCGCGGCCGCGGACCACGTCGTCCGCGGCGAGTACACGTTCCCGCGCTACTCGTCGGTGCCGATGGAGTGCTACGGCGTCGTCGCGCACTGGACCGACGGCGCCGAGGGGCCGGCCGTCGAGGCGTGGGCGAACTTCCACGGCCCGTTCACGATGGTCCCGGTGGTCGCCGGCGCCCTGGGGGTGCCGGTCTCGCGGTTCCGCCTGCACGTGCCCGCGGACATCGGCGGCAGCTTCGGGATCAAGTCGGGCATCTACCCTTACGTCGCGCTCATGGCGCTGGCGTCGCGGCACGCCGGGCGACCGGTGCGCTGGACCGAGGACCGCGTCGAGCACCTGCTGGCCAGCTCGTCGGGCGCGGGCCGGGTGATGGCGTTCGAGGCGGCGGTCGCCGCCGACGGGACGGTCGGGGCCCTGCGCGTGGACCTCGTCGACGACGTCGGCGCGTACCTGCGCCCGCCCGAACCGAGCACGCTCTACCGCTGCTTCGGCAACATCACCGGCGCCTACGACGTGCCCGCCGTGGCGATCCGCGCCCGCGCCGCCGTCACCAACCGCGCCCCGACCGGCCTGAACCGGGGCTTCGGCGGCCAGCAGCTCTACTTCGGGCTCGAGCGGCTGATGGACGCCGTGGCCGCGCGCACCGGGCTCGACGTCGCCGAGGTGCGGCGCCGCAACCTCGTACGCGCGTTCCCGCACCGCACCCCGACCGGCGGGCTCTACGACTCCGGCGACTACGCGAGGGCGCTGGACCTGCTGCTCGCCGAGGGCGGGTACGACGAGCTGCGCGCCCGGCAGGAGGCGGCACGGGCCGAGGGCGCGTACTACGGCGTCGGCCTCGCGCTGGTCGTCGACCCCTCGGGCACCAACATCGGCTACGTCGGGCTGGCCACGCCCGCCGAGCAGCGCACCCCCGGCCGCGACAAGTCCGGGTCGACCGAGGTCGTTCGCGCGTCGGTCGACCTCTCCGGCGTCGTGACGGTGCTGCTCGGCTCGGTGCCGCAGGGCCAGGGTCACGCGACGGTCGCGCGCCGGGTCGCCGCGCAGCGCCTGGGCCTGCCGGTCGAGCAGGTGCGCGTGGTGGTGGACATGGACACCGCGTCGACGCCGTGGACCGTCACCTCCGGGAGCTACTCCTCCCGGTTCGCGCCGCTGGTGACGAGCGCGGTGATCGCCGCGGTTGACCGGCTGGCGGAGACGGTGCGGGCGGGCGCGTCGGTCCTGCTCGAGGTCGACCCGGACGGCCTCGAGCTCCGCGACGGCATGGTCCGCGACCCGCACAGCGGCCGGGAGTGCCGCTTCCGGCACGCGGCCGGCGTCGTGCACTGGGACCCGGGCTCCCTCCCGCCCGGAGCCCCGGCCCGGCTGGCCACCGAGGGCGAGTTCGTGCCGCCGGAGGCGGTCGCGGCCACGGCGGAGGACAGGATCAACTCGTCGCTCTGCTACGGCTTCGTGGCCGAGATGGTCGGCGTGCGCATCGACCCGGACACCCTCGTCGTGACCCTCGACCGGGTCGCGACGGTCCACGACGCGGGCACGGTCCTGGACCCGGTGCTGCTCGAGGGCCAGGTCCTCGGCGCGCTGGTCCACGGGCTCGGGGGCGCGGCGTACGAGGAGTTCCGGTACTCCCCCGCCGGCCAGCCGGTGTCGGCGACGTTCCTGGACTACCTGTGCCCGACCAGCGCCGAGACGGCGTTCGAGCTGGTCTCCGACCACGTGTCCTCGCCGTCGCCCCTCACGCCGCTCGGCGCCAAGGGCGCCGGCGAGGGCAGCTCGATGAGCCTGCCGGTGGCCTACGCCAACGCGGTCGCCGACGCCCTCGCCCCGGCGGGCGTCGCGATCGACGCGCTGCCGCTGCACGGCGAGGTCGTCCACCACCTGCTGACGGGAGAGCTCTGACATGGCACTGACCGGCGGCGAGGTCCGCCTCGAGCGGTCGCACGACGGGCGGGTCGCCGACGTGACCCTGTCCCACGGGCCCTACACGGTGATCACGTGGGAGATGCGCCAGCTGATGGCCGAGCGCTTCGCCGAGATCGACCGCGACCACGACGTGCGCGTCGTCGTGATCCGCTCCGACGGCGAGCACTTCTCCTCGGGCGGCGACATCGCCGGGTTCATGGAGGTCGACCCCGTCGACTTCACCGACCTCGGCCACGACGTCACCGCCGCCGCCCGCAGCACCAAGCCGGTGATCGTCGCCGTCGACGGCTACTGCTTCGGCGTCGGGTGCGAGCTCGCCCTGTCCTGCGACATCCGCCTCGCCACCGAGCGCAGCCGCTTCGCCCTGCCCGAGATGAACCTCGGCATGATCCCGGGCTCCGGCGGCACGCAGCGCCTGGCGCGGCTGATCGGGATCTCGCGCGCGAAGCACCACATCATGACCGCGAAGCGGATCACCGGGCGGGAAGCGGCCGACTGGGGCGTGGTCGCCGAGCTGCACCCCGACCGCGACGCCCTCGACGAGGCCACCGAGGCGCTGGTGACCAAGATGCTCGGCTTCTCCCCGCTGGCGCTGCGCGCCGCCAAGGAGGTGCTCGACCGCGGGATCGACGCACCCCTGTACTCGGGCATCGAGCTCGAGCGGAAGGCCTACGCGATGCTGCGCGCGAGCCACGACTTCGCCGAGGGCGTCGCCGCGTTCGGCGAGAAGCGCGCGCCGTCGTTCACCGGGCGCTGAGATGAAGGCCGCGCCGTTCGCGTACCACCGGCCCGCGTCGGTGGACGAGGCCGTGGACGTGCTGGCCGCGGGGGACGCCAAGGTGCTCGCCGGGGGCCAGTCGCTGGTGCCCGTGCTCGCCATGCGCCTCGGCCGGCCCGGCACGCTCGTCGACATCACCCGGCTGCCGGGGCTGGACGCGCTATCGGTCTCCGGCGGGGAGCTGCGCCTCGGCGCCGCCGTGCGGCAGCGGCGCGTGGAGCGCTCGGCCGAGGTCGCCGACGTGCCGTTGATCGGGCGGGCGATGCCCTTCGTCGGGCACCGGGAGCTGCGCAGCCGCGGCACGGTGTGCGGCAGCCTCGCCCACGCCGATCCCGCCGCCGAGCTCCCCGCGGTCGCCGCGTGCCTGGGCGCCACGGTCGAGGTCACCGGACCCTCGGGCACGCGGGAGGTCGCCGCGCGGGACCTCGTCACCGGCGCCATGACCACCGTCGTCGGGGCCGACGAGCTCATCACCGCCGTGCGGTTCCCTGTGGCGCGCGCGGGCGACGGGTTCGGGTTCGCCGAGATCGCCCGCCGCCACGGCGACTTCGCCCTGGCCGGGGTCGCGGTGCACGTCGTCCGTGGCGGTGCCGCGACGCTCGCGGCGTTCGGCGTCTCCGACCGGCCCGTGGTCCGCGACGTGACCGTCGGCCACGACCCGACCGAGGCCGGCCTGCGCCCGGTGACCGACGCCCTGGCGCGCGAGGTCGTCGACACCGCGGGCGACGCCCACGCCTCCCGCGGTTACCGGGCCCGGCTGCTGGGGGTGCTCGCTGCGCGCGAACTGGTCCGGGCGCATCGGGAGGCGCACGCATGAGGGTCGAGGCCGACGGGACCGCCGAGGTGACCATGACCGTCAACGGGCGGGCGGTGACCCTGGCCGTCGCTCCGCGGACGACGCTCTCGGACGTCCTGCGCGATCGGCTCGGGCTCACCGGGACCCACGTCGGGTGCGAGCACGGCGTCTGCGGGATGTGCACCGTGCTGCTCGACGGCGAGGCCGTGCGCGCCTGCCTGCTGTTCGCCGTGCAGTGCGACGGCGTGGCGCTGACGACCGTCGAGGGCCTCGGGTCGGCGTCGGACCAGCACCCGCTGCAGGAGGCGTTCGCCCACCACCACGCGCTGCAGTGCGGCTTCTGCACGCCCGGGATGCTGATGAGCTCCTACGACCTGCTCGCCGGCGGCACCTACGACGAGCACCGTCTGCCTGAGGACATGTCCGGCGTGCTCTGCCGGTGCACCGGCTACCGCGGCGTCCTCGCCGCCGTCGCCCACGTGGCCCGCGCGCACCCCGACGGCGTCCCCCCACCCCGCGCCGCCGTCCCCCCGGCGCTGGTCGGGCGCTCGGGGAGTGCCAGCGTGGGGGCCACGCTGGCGTCGGACGCCAGGAAATCCCCCATCTCGGCCCCCGAGACGATCGCGATCCCGTCCGGCCCGCCGACGGCGACGGTCGAGGTCCGCAGCGAGCTCACGTCGCCCGTCGACGACGTCTGGGCCGTGCTCGCCGACTTCGGGCGCCTGGCGGCCTGCCTGCCGGGCGCGGAGATGACCGCCGACCTCGGCGACGACCGCTACCGGGGCCGCGCGACCGTGGGTCTGGGACCGGTGTCGCTGCGCTTCGAGGGGCTCGCGCACGTGGTCGACCACGACGCGTCGGCGCGCCGGATGCGGGTCCTCGCGCAGGGCACCGACCGGGGCGGGTCGAGCACGCAGGCCGTCATCCGGCTCGCCGCGGATCCGGCGGACGGGGGTGGGACGGTGCTGTGGGCCGACGCCGACGTGCACCTCTCCGGCCGGGTCGCCCAGTTCGGCCGGGCGCTGGCGGGCGACGTGTCCCGACGGTTGTTCGAGCAGTTCGCGACGGCGGTCGACGAGGCGGCCCGGACCGGCGAGGCGCCGGCGCCCGGGTCGGGGCCGGGCCCGGTGCGCCTGGCGCTCGTCGCGGGCGAGCGGGGGCAGCCGCAGCTCGTGCCGATGCGCAGGGTGTGGGGCACGGTCTCGACCATCGCCCTCCCCCCGCGCCCGTCGATGCGCCGGATGAGCTGTTCCACCGCGGTCTGAGCCATGACCCGCGGGGCCAGCGTGACGGTCGTGAGCTCGGCCAGCATCGAGGCGCCGGGGAAGACACCGTCGATCCCGGTGACGGCGACGTCCTCGGGCACCCGGAGGTCGTGCTCGCGGAGCGTCCCGATGACCCCGGAGGCGATGGCGTCGGACCCGCACGCGATCGCGCGCGGGACGTCGCCCGCGTCGACGAGGTGCTGCGCGACCCGCCGGCCGCCCTCGGCGTTGAGGTAGGCGATGAACCGCCGGTGCGGGGGCAGCGGGACCCCGAGCTCGGCGGCGGTGGCGGCGAAGGTCCGGGCCCGCTCGGCCGACGACGACGAGCTCTGCGAGCCGGTGACGATCGCGAGGTCGGTGTACCCGTGTCCGAGGAGGTGGCGCAGGACGTCCGCCGACAGCGCCGTCTCGTCCACGCCGATGAAGTCGGCCCGCAGCCCCGGGATCCGGCGGCTCACCTGCACGAACGGCATCTCGGCCCGGCGCAGCGTGCGGATGGAGTCGCCGTCGTCGGTGTGCAGCGAGGTCAGGACCATCCCGTCCACCCGGCGGGCGATCATGGTCCGGACCACCGTGTCCAGCGTCGGCGAGCTCTCCAGGGTGTGGGCGACGAACACCTCGTAGCCCTGGGCGCGGGCGATGTCGATCGTCCCGGCCGAGAACTCGGAGTAGAACGGGTTGCTGATGTCGGTGAGGACCAGCCCGAGCACCCGGGAGGGCTCGGGCTCGACCGCCCGCTCGTAGCGGTCGAGCGGGTGCCCGAGCTCGGCCGCCGTCGCGAGCACCCGGGCCCGCATCTCCGCCGAGACGCCGGGCCGCCCGTTGAGCGCGTAGGAGACGGTCGCCGCCGACACCCCGGCGCGGCGGGCCACGTCGGCCGCCGACACGCGCAACGCGCGGATGCCCTTGCGGGGGCGCGCGTCGCCGGTCACCCGGGACAGCCTGCCGTCAGAAACCGACCGCGTCACGACCCTTGAGCCCGAGGACGGCCCGGGCCTCGTCGGGGGTGGCGATCTCGAGGCCGAGGGCGTCGATGACGTCCCGGACGCGCGTCACCTGCTCGGCGTTGCCCTCGGCGAGCCGGCCCGGACCGATCCACAGCGAGTCCTCGAGCCCGACGCGGACGTGCGAGCCCGCCGCGGCGCCGATGGCGGCCAGCGGCATCTGGTGGCGGCCGGCGCCCAGCACCGACCACTCGTGACCCTCGCCGAACAGGCGGTTCGCGGTCCGGCGCAGGTGCATGAGGTCCTCGGGGTGCGGTCCGATCCCGCCGAGCAGCCCCATCACGGTCTGCACGAACAGCGGGCCCTGCGCCAGACCCCGGTCCCGGAAGTGCGCGAGGTTGTAGAGGTGGGAGGTGTCGTAGCACTCGAACTCGAAGCGGGTGCCGCCCGCCCGCCCGATCTCGAGGACGGTCTCGATGTCCGCGAAGGTGTTCTTGAAGACGAGGTCCCGGCTCTTCTCCAGGTGCTCGCGCTCCCACGCGTGCTCGAACTCGGTGAACCGGCTCAGCATCGGGTAGAGGCCGAGGTTCATCGAGCCCATGTTCAGCGAGGCGAGCTCGGGCGCGAACTCCCGGGCCGGGCGCATCCGCTCGGCCACCGTCATGTGCGGGGAGCCGCCGGTGGTCAGGTTGACGACCGCGTCGGTGTGGCGCTTGAGCTCGTCGAGGATCGGCACGAAGTGGGCCGGGTCCTGCGACGGGCGACCGTCGCGCGGATCGCGCGTGTGGAGGTGGACGATCGCGGCACCCGCCTCCGCGGCACCGAGGGCGGCCTCCGCGATCTCGCCGGGCGAGACCGGGAGGTACTTCGACATCGACGGCGTGTGGATCGCGCCGGTCACGGCACAGGTGATGATCACTTTCCGCGGATCGGGCACGGCGACCGCCTTCGACGTCGAGGCGCTGGGGCCGCGTCAGCGTCGGCCCGTCCCCGCCGCTTAAGCAACGTTAAGCCTGCCCGTCGCAGCGGGGAGGGCCATCCGGACGCCGTTGGTCGAGGTGGCCGGACTTAACGTTGCTTAAGCCCGGACCGACCGGCGAGCATCATCGGCGCTGTGACCTGAGGCACACCTCGCGGTCCGATCCGCCGGCACCGACCCACCACCCGCCGGCCTCCTCCTCACGACCCGCCCGCCGGGGCGTCGGTCGCGCACTCCAGCACCCGGAGGTGCCCATGAAGCCTGCGCCGTTCGAGTACGCGGCCCCACGGGATCTCGACGAGGCGCTCGACCTCCTCGCCGAGCACGGCGACGACGCGCGGGTGCTGGCGGGCGGGCAGAGCCTCGTGCGGATGATGAACGCCCGCCAGGTCAGCCCGGCCGTCGTGGTCGACATCAACCGGGTGCCCGGGCTGGACACGCTCGGTGTGTTCGGCGACAACGGGTCGTCCACGCTGCGCCTGGGCGCCACGGTCCGCCAGCGCACCAGCGAGCTCTCCGGAGAGGTCGCGGCGCACGCCCCGCTGCTCGCCGAGGCCGGCGCGTACGTCGCCCACGCGCCGGTGCGCGCCCGCGGCACCGTCGTCGGCAGCATCGCCTTCGCCGACCCGTCCGCGGAGCTGCCGGCCGCCCTGCTCGCGCTCGACGGTCTGGTCAAGGTCCGCAGCCGCGCCGCCGAGCGGACCGTCGCCGCGGACGACTTCTTCACCGGCCCGTTCCGCACGTCGCTCGCGCCCGACGAGATGGTGGTGGCGGTCGACGTGCCCGCCGCGCCCGGCCGCACCGGGAGCGCCTTCGTCGAGCTCACCCGCCGCCACGGTGACCTGCCGGTCTGCGGGGCCGCCGCCGTCGTCGGCGTCGGCGACGACGGCCGGGTCTCCCACGTGCGGGTCGCGCTCTGCGGCGCCGACGAACGCCCGATCCGTGTCCCCGCCGTCGAGGCCGCGGTCCTCGGCGCCGACGGCCCGGCCGCGTTCACGGAGGCCGCGGCGGTCGCCGCCGACGGCACACCCGTGCGACCTCGCCGAAGGAGACGACCGATGCCTGACAAGGTCCGCGTCCGGATCACCGTCAACGGCACCCGCCACGACCTCCTCGTGGAGCCACGGACCCTGCTGGCCGACCTGCTGCGGAACGACCTCGCCCTGCCGGGCACGCACCTGGGGTGCGAGCAGGGCGTCTGCGGCGCGTGCACGGTGCTCGTCGACGACGCCGCGACCCGCGCCTGCCTGGTCTTCGCCGCACAGCTCGACGGCGCGTCCGTGCGCACCGTGGAGTCGCTGGCCGGGGCCGACGGCACCCTGCACCCCGTCCAGCGGGCCTTCACCCAGGAGCACGGCCTGCAGTGCGGCTTCTGCACCCCCGGGATGCTCATGGGCGCCTGTGAGCTGCTCGAACGCGTCCCCGAGCCGCGCCGCGAGGACGTCGAGGAGGCGCTGGGCGGCAACCTGTGCCGCTGCACCGGCTACCAGAACATCGTGCGGTCGGTGCGCGCCGCCGGACGGATCATGGCCGACGAGCAGAGCGAGGTGCGGGCATGAGCACCGTCGAGGAGCCCGTCACCGGGACCCGTCGCTGGGTCGGGCAGAGCGTCCCCCGCAAGGAGGACCCGAAGCTGCTGACCGGGCGCGCCGGCTACGTCGGCGACGTCGTCCTGCCCGGGATGCTGCACGGCGCGGTCCTGCGCAGCCCGCACGCCCACGCGCGGATCCTGTCGATCGACACGTCGGAGGCCGAGGCGCTGCCCGGCGTGGTCGTGGTGCTGACGGGCGCGACGGCCGCCGAGCACGTCGACCCGATGCCGGCGTTCTGCGCCGAACCGGTGGAGCAGCGCGCGATCGCCGTCGACCGTGTGCGGTTCCCGGGCGAGGCCGTCGCCGCCGTCGCGGCCACGGACCGCTACATCGCCGAGGACGCGTGCGCGCGGATCCGCGTGGAGTACGAGGTCCTGCCCGTCCTCGTCGACCCGGTCGCGGCGATGGACCCGTCGGCGACGCGGGTGCACGAGACCCTGGACTCGAACGTCGTCTTCCACCGCAGCCTGGACTGGGGCGAGGTGGACGCCGACCTCGCCCGCGCGCACACGGTGGTGCGGTCGAGCGCGCGGTGGCACCGGATGGGGGCGCACCCGATCGAGACGGCCGGGGCGGTGGCGTCCTGGGACCCGTTCGGTCGGTCGATGACGGTCTGGTCGAACAGCAACTTCATCAACTTCCTGCCCTGGGCGTTCGCCGGCATCCTGCGGGTGCCGACGAACCGGCTGCGCATGGTCCCGTGCGCGGTGGGCGGCAGCTTCGGCAGCAAGCACCTGATCACGAAGGTCATCTCGATCACCGGGGCGCTCAGCAAGGCCTGCGGCCGTCCCGTGCAGTACCTCGAGGACCGCGCCGACAACGTCGCGGCGAACGACAACGTCCCTACTTCCAGTTCGCCCACGGCCAGCACGGCAACGCCGTGGCCCAGCCCGTCGGCCCCTACCGGATCGGCAGCCTGCGCTACGACGTCTCGTGCGTGCTGACCAACAAGGTCCAGCAGGGCTTCTTCCGCGGCGCGGGCGCCGACCCGGGCAACTTCATCCTGGAGCGCCTGGTCGACAAGGCCGCCCTGGAGATGGGCATCGACCGCGTCGAGCTGCGCCGGCGGAACTTCATCCAGCCCGACCAGTTCCCGTACACGATCCCCACGGGCAACGTCTACGACAGCGGCGACTACGAGGCCGTCCTCGACCGGGCGCTCGCGATCGCCGGGTTCGACGAGTGGCAGGCCGAGCAGGAGCGGCTGCGCGCCGAGGGCCGCTACCTGGGCATCGGCCTGGCGACCTGCCAGGAACGCTCGGGCTACAACGCCTCGGAGTGGTGGTTCCTCTACGGCGACGAGGCGCCGCTCCCGGCGACCAGCACCCCGGAGAGCTGCAAGATCGACGTGGACGCGATGGGCGGCGTCCGCGCCACCATCGGCTGCCCGTTGTGGGGCAACAGTCCCGAGACCGTCGTGGGCCAGGTCGTCGCCGAGGAGTTCGGCATCGATCCGTCCGACGTCGTGGTGACCTACGCCGACTCCACGAGCGGCGCGATCTCGGCCGGTCCGGGCGGCAGCCGGGTCACGATCATGCTCTCGGGCGCGACCCGCGGGGCCGCGCGGACCGTCAAGGACAAGATGATCCGGGTCGCGGCAAGCGCCATGGAGATGGACTCCGAGGACGTCGAGTGCGTCGACGGCGTCTTCCGTGCGAAGGGCGTGCCGGGCACGTCGATGACCATGGCCGAGGTCGGGATGCGGGCCCACCTGTTCAACGACGGCACGAGCGAGGCCGAGAGCAGCGGGCTCGTCGCCGTGCACACCTACGACCACCCCTACTTCACGCCGCCCACGGCCGACCGCAGCGACCTGGGGGCCTTCTACCCGATGGTCTCCCACGCCTGCCACATCCCGATCGTCGAGGTCGACCCGGAGACCGGCGCGGTGACGCTGCGCGCCTACTACGTCGTGAACGACTGCGGCACCGTGATGAACCCGGCCCTGGTCGAGGGGCAGGTCATCGGCGGCATCGTGCAGGGCATCGGCGCGGCGCTGATGGAGGAGTACAGCTACGGGGCAGGAGACGGTGCCCTGGAGACCCCGACGCTGCGCGAGTACCTGCTGCCGAGCATGCACGAGGTCCCCGAGATCGTGCTCGAGCACCTGGAGACGCCCTCGCCGTTCACCCCCTCCGGGGTGAAGGGCGCCGGGGAGGGTGGCCGGCTCGTGGCCCCGACGGCGATCGCGCGCGCCGTCGACGACGCGCTGCGCCCCCTCGG
>JAQSWW010000139.1 GCA_029266415.1 Actinomycetospora sp.
GGGGACGCTGCGGGTCCGGCCCGCGACGATCAGCGTGGCCGACGGCGACGACGTCCTCGACGCCGCCCGCGCCGGTCTCCCGCGCCGCCGCCTCCGCACCTGATGTGAGCACTCCCCGCCCCGATGAGGTCGGAGAGTGCTCACATGCCGGGACGCGGCGACATCGGGGTTCCCTCACGTGGGAGGCGCCGCCAGGGCCGCGGAGAGGTCGGCCGCGGTGGCGACGGTGGCGGTGGCGTGGGCGGCGAGGCGCGGGCGCAGGCGGGCCGCGGGTCCCGAGACCGTGAGTGCCGCGACGATGCCGCCGTGGGGGCCGCGCACCGGGGCGGCCGCGCCCGCGAGTGCGGGGTCGAACTCGCCGTCGACCACGGCGTGGCCGGTCCGACGCACGCGCGCCAGCACCCCGGGGTCGGCGCCCGCGGCCCGCGCGTCGCCCGGGTCGCGCTCGCTGAGCAGCACCCGCCCCGTCGAGGTGGTCGCGGCCGGCACGTCGTCGACGTCGAAGCGCAGCCGCGCGCGGCCGCCGGGCCCGGCGGTGAGCACCGTGGCCACGCGGGTCCCGTGCAGCCGGCAGAGGTGGGCGTTCTCGCCGGTCCGGGCGGCCAGGGCGATGAGGGCGGGCCCCGCGGTGCCCACCAGGCGCGCCTCGGTGGTGCGGACCGCGAGCGCGTAGAGCCGCCAGCCCAGGGCGTAGCGCCGGCTCGCCGGGTCGCGCTCGACGAGGCCCTCGTCCTCCAGCGCCGCCAGGGCCCGCGAGACCTGGCTCGGTCGGCGCGCGGTGATCTCGGCCAGCCGGACGACCCCGAGCCCGGCGGGGCGGGCCTCGGGCGACGCGAGCGCCTCGAGCAGGTCGGTGTCGCGGAGCAGCCCGGCCGAGCGTGGGCGGCTCACGCCGCGAGCCCCGTCGAGGCCAACACCAGCATCACCAGCGCCACCACGCCGCCGAGCGTCCACGCCGCCGTGCGCCACCAGTTGGTGCGCACGAGCCGCGCGTGCACCGCCGGGTCCCACCCCCGCGCCAGGCGCTGGTGGCACGGCACCGACACCCCGACCGTCACGGCCACCGTCACCGCGCCGCACACCCCGGCCGCGAGCGCGGCGACCAGCGGGACGCCCGGCGGGCGCCACACGAGCAGCACCGCGCACGTCAGCCCCTGCAGCGCCCAGGGACCGGTGACCAGCAGGCCCATGAGGCGGGTGTGGCGCGCGTGCACGGTCTCCCAGTCGGGCCCGGACCCCACCGGTCCGACGTGGGCCGCGAACCCCGGGTAGACCAGCAGCTGGATCACCCAGACCAGGCCGGCGCAGAACCACACGGCCGCGAGGTGGACGCCGAGCAGGGCGGTGCCCACCAGGGGATTTGCGCTCACCGCACGGATTGTTGCCCACGGCTGCGCCCCGCGCTGCACTCGCGGCCGTCCGACCCCGGCGACAGGCGGCCCGTGAAGATCACCGATATCCGGCTCGAGCACCGCGAGACGGTGCTCGACCCGCCGTGTCACGCCGCGTGGGACCCCGAGCCCCGCACGCGCTTCGACGCCGTGATCGTGCACGTCGAGACCGACGAGGGCGTGGTCGGCGTCGGTTCCGGTGACACCATGGCCGGGTTCGACGCCTACCGCGAGCTCTTCCTCGGCAGCGACCCGCTGGCCACCGAGGTGCAGGTGCGGCGCATCGAGTCGGTCGGTTTCCACGCCGGCCGGTTCTGGCCGCTCGAGGCCGCGCTGTGGGACGTCGTCGGGCAGGTCGCGGGCCTGCCGGTGGCGACGCTGTTCGGCGGGGTCACCGACCGCCTGCCCGTCTACGCCTCGTGGTGCTCCGAGCAGCCGCCGGCCCGGCGCGCCGAGGACGCCCACCGGCTCCTCGACGAGGGCATCCGGGCCGTCAAGATCCGGGCGCACCCCCGCCGGCTCGACCAGGGCGTCGCCGCCGTCGCGGCGGTGCGCGGGGCGGTGGGCGACCGGCTCGACGTCATGGTCGACCTCAACCAGGCCTGGCGGATGCCCGGCGACGTCACCGAGCCGCTCGAGCTCGCCGACGTGCGCCGCGTCGTGCGCCGGCTGGCCGAGTACGACGTCGCGTGGGTCGAGGAGCCGCTGCCCTACGCCGACGCCGAGGGCCACCGTCTGCTGCGCGCCGACAACCCGGGGCTGCGGATCGCGGCGGGGGAGATGCTCGACTCGCTGCCCGCGACGCTCGCGCTCGTCGAGGCCGACGCGCTGGACGTCTACCAGGCCGACGTGGTGCTCGCCCTGGGCATGACCCGGGCCCGCCAGCTCGCCGAGGCCGTCCGGGCACGTCACCGCCGCTTCACCCCGCACACCTGGACCAACGGCCTCGGCCTGCTCGCGAACCTGCACGTCGCGGCCGGGGTCGGTGCCGGGCCGTACCTGGAGTTCCCGGACGACCCGGCCCGCGGCTGGACGCCCGAGCGGCGCGACTTCCTGCACGCCGAGCCCCTGCGCCCCGACCCCGACGGCATGCTCGTCGTGCCCGACGCTCCCGGACTGGGCGCCGTGCTCGCCTGAGGGCGGGCCTCGAGCGGCGGTCCCGGCTCTGATCCCCCCCGGAGCCGGGACCGCCATCCACACCGACCCCGAGAAGGGGGCCCCATGACCGGGACGAACGCCGCGGGACCGGTGACGACGTCCCCCTGTGCCGGGGTCGCGGCCGGCACCTTCCTGTCCGGGCCCGGCCCGGTGGTCGACTTCGGACCCGGCGCGGTGGCCCGGATCCCCGGCCACCTCGCCGGGCTCGGCGTGCAGCGGGTGCTGGTGGTGACCGACGCCGGGCTGCGCGCGGCGGGGGTGGTCGACGCGGTCGTCGCCCCCGTCGGGGCGGCGGGGCTCGCCGTCGAGACCTACGACGCGGTCACCGGCAACCCGTCGGTCGCGCTCGTCGAGGAGGGCGCCGGGCACGCCCGCGCGCTCGGGGTCGACGTGGTGCTCGCCCTCGGCGGCGGATCCAGCCTGGACGCGGCCAAGGGCATCGCCCTGCTCGCGCCCACCCCGGGCGCCCGGGCCGACGGCACGGGTACCGCACCCGGCGCCGGGCTGCCGGTCGTCGCCGTGCCCACCACGGCGGGCACGGGCGCGGAGACCAACGGGTTCGGCGTGCTGGAGGACCCGGAGAGCCGGCAGAAGGTCTACTGCGGCGACGTGAGCGTGGTGCCCCGGGTCGCGGTGCTCGACCCCGAGCTCACCTACGGCCTGCCCGCCCGCCCGACCGCGGCCACCGGCGTCGACGCCCTGGTGCACGGCCTCGAGTCGCTGGCGTCGCGGGGCCGTGACCCGGTGTCCGAGGCCTTCGCCGCCGAGGCGGTCCGCCGGGCGTGGGCGTGGCTCCCGGCGGCGGTGGCCGACGCGGGGGAGACGCAGCATCGAGGGGAGCACGCCGATGGGGGAGCTCGACCCGACGGGACAGGCGCTCGCGCCCGCGCCGAGATGCTCGTCGCCGCGCACCTGGCCGGCCAGGCGCTCACGCGCAGCGGCCTCGGGCTGGTGCACGGGCTCGCGCACGCCCTGAGCCTGCACACCGGCGCGGTGCACGGCGTCGCGCTGGCCGCGGTGCTGCCCGAGGTCGTCGGCTGGTCGCTCGACGCCGAGCCCGCTGGGTGGGGGCGTGCCGCCGAGGCCGCGGGCCTACCGTCGGCGGCGGCGTTGCCGGACGCGCTCGGGGGCCTGCTCGAGCAGGTCGGGACGCGGGTCTCGCTCGCCGACCTGGGCGCCGGGCCGGCGCAGCACGAGGCCCTGGCCCGCACGGCCCTCGCCGACCCCGTGACGCGCAACGCCCCGCGCCACCCGTCGTCGGTGGCCGAGGTCACGGACCTGCTCGCGCACTGCTGAGGGCCCGGGGCGACCCGCCCGAGACTTGTGGTCATGCAACAGATCCGTGCGCGGACTCCTCGCTGCGCGCGTAGCCCGTGCGTCACGACCTGCCTACCGTCGGTACGAGATCAGCAGCGGGCCCGACGGGCGCTCGCCCTTCCCCCCTGACTCGCCAGGAGGCCCCGTGACCGCACTCGAGACCACCATCCCCGAGCACATCACCCGCATCAACGAGGCGAAGACGCCGACCGGCCCCGGTCGCCCGGGCGCCAGCACGGCCCACATCACACCGTCGACCGAGCACCTGACCGCGGAGGACATCGACCGGCTCGGCGCCGAGCTGCAGGCGATCCGCGAGCGCGTCATGTCCTCGCTCGGTGACGACGACGCGCGCTACATCCGCCGGGTCATCCGGACGCAGCGAGGCTTCGAAGCAGCGGGACGCATCCTGCTGCTCGGCGCGCTGTTCCCGCCGGCCTTCGTCGCCGGCACGGCGTCGCTCGCCCTCGCGAAGATCCTCGAGAACATGGAGATCGGGCACAACGTCCTGCACGGGCAGTGGGACTGGATGCGCGACCCGGAGATCCACTCCACCACCTGGGAGTGGGACCACGTCTCGACCGCCAAGAGCTGGCAGCAGACGCACAACTACCTGCACCACACGTACACCAACGTGCACGGCAAGGACCGCGACATCGGCTACAACGTGCTGCGGGTCGACCCCGACCAGCCGTGGCAGCCGCTGTACCTGGTCCAGACGGTCACCAACGCCGGCCTGGCCATGATCTTCGAGTGGGGGATCGCGGCCTTCGACCTCGAGCTGGACGAGATCCAGCGCGGCGAGAAGACCTGGAAGGACAAGCTCCCCGAGCTCAAGGCGATGGGGCGCAAGGCCGGCAAGCAGGCGCTCAAGGACTTCGTGGTGTTCCCGGCGCTGTCGGGCCCGTCGTTCGTCCCGGCCGCGGTCGGTGGCCTGCTGGCCAACCTGATCCGCAACATCTGGTCCCACGCCGTCATTTTCTGCGGCCACTTCCCGGTGGAGGTCGAGACCTTCTCCGAGGACCGGCTGGACGACGAGTCACAGGCCGAGTGGTACGTGCGCCAGATGCTGGGCTCGGCGAACATCGAGGGCTCGGTCCTGCTGCACATCATGACCGGGAACCTGTCGCACCAGATCGAGCACCACCTGTTCCCGGACATGCCCTCGCGGCGCTACCGCACGATCGCCCCGGAGATCCGCGACCTCTGCCGCCGCTACGGCCTGCCCTACCACGCCGGCCCCATGTGGAAGCAGTACGGCGGCGTGCTCGCCAAGATCGCGCGCCTGTCGTTCCCCGGCGGCCACAAGAGCCTGAGCAAGCGGCGCCTGCGCGCGCTGCCCTTCGGCCGCCGCCGCGCGGAGAGCGTGGGGACCCGGGGCGCCGTGGCGGGCGCCGCCTGACCGGCCCGCCCCGCGGCGCTCAACTCTCGGCGAGCGCCGCGGCGGCACCGCCGGCCCGCAGCGCGAGGGCGACCTCGAGGCGCCCGACGGGGTCGTCGAGGACGCCCGCGAAGGCCTCCTTGAGCCGCGCGAGGCGGTAGCGGACCGTCTGCGGGTGCACGTGCAGGCGGGTGGCCGCCTCGCCCACGTCGCCGTGCGCGTCGAGCCAGGCCGTCAGCGTGGTCACCGCCCGGTCGCGGGCGGCGGCGGTCATGCGCCGGAGGGGCTCGAGCCGCTGGGCCACGAGGTCCGCGGTGAGCGTGACGTCGGCGTGCAGGAGCAGGACGAGCAGGTGGTCCTCGCTGCGCACCAGGCCCTCGCCGGGCAGTTGGCCCTCGAGGAAGAGCGCCCACGCCGCCCGCGCGCGGGTGACGGTGCGCGTGACCTGGTCGGGGCCGACGGTGGGACCCAGCAGCCCGCTCGTGCCGCGCAGCGCGTCGGCGAGCGCGTCGGTGCGCCCCGGGCCGTCGGGGTCGGGCACGAACAGGACGCCGACGCGGTCGACCACCGACGCCGCGACGTCCGGGGGCAGGCGCCGGCTCACGGTGCCCAGCGACTCCTCGGCCAGCACGAGCGCGGCGACGGACCGGGGCACGGGCCAGCCGGCCTCCCGGGCCAGCGTCTCGAACTCCGCGGCCTCGGGCGCGGGCGCCCGGCACAGGCGCTCGACCAGCGCGTGCTGGCGGGCCTGGCGCGAGCCCGCCGCCAGCGACTGCTCGTAGGCGTAGCCCGACACCGAGGCGGCGGCGAGCTGCTCGATGTAGGCGAAGAGGGCCTCGGCGAGCCGGAAGATCGCGTCGGGCTCGAGGCCGTGGTCGTCGCCCGAGGCCGCGATGCGTCGCCAGAGCACCCGCGAGCCGATGCGGTACGCGCTCTGCAGGGCGTCCATCGTCCGGCCGTGGCGGTGCTCGACCCGGCCGAGCTCGAAGTACACCCGGGTGTCGGGCAGGGCGGCGTCGGTGCCCAGCAGGTCGAGGAACTGGTCGAGGGCCACCGAGACGCCCAGGCGGAGGCGCCGCCCGAACTCGCCGTCCATCGACAGCGCGTACTCGGCGACCTCCTCGCGCACCGTCTTGATGATCTCGTCGCCGGCGTCCAGCACGACGGCCTCCAGGCGCTCGCGCGCCGTCGCGGGCACCGCGGCCCACGGATGGGGCCGGGGCGCGTCTTCCGCCGCCTCGCACAGCCCGTCGCTCACGGTGTCCAGTGTTGCAGGATCCTCGGGCGCCGGGGGGCCGACGACGCGGCTCGCCGTGGCGGACACGACTCTTCGGCCCCGAGGACACGCCGCCGGGTCCCGGCAGGTCGATGATGGCGGGGTGCGCTCCCCCCGTGCCCTGCTCGCGGAGCTGCGGGCGCCCGGCGCGCGGCCCGCGCTGGCGGTGGGCGTGCTCTCGGTGCTCGTGGCCGCCTCGGGGCTGCGGCCGCTGACGCGGCGGTGGCCGGCGGCCCTGGTCGGCAGCCTGCTGTCCGCCACGGCCACCGAGGTCCCGCGCGCCACCGCCCTGGTCGTCGGCGCGGCCGCGGCGGACGCGGCGCGCCGGGGGGCCTGGCGCCACGCGGCCGGCCGCGTCGGGCTGGGGGCGACGGCGGTCGGGGTGGCGGTGCTCCTGCGGCTCGACCGCCGCGCGCACGACGACACCGAGGGGCTCACCGACGCCCTGCGCGCCGAGCTCGGCCCGCTGGAGCTGCCCGACCGGGGCCGGGTCGTGCGCCGCATCCTGCGCGCGGTGCTCGCCCGCCACCGCTACGCGACGCGCCGCGACGTCGCCTACGGGCCCGACCCCGCCAACGTGCTCGACGTCTGGCGCCACCCCGCCCTGCCCGACGACGCCCGCGCGCCCGTGCTGCTCCAGATCCACGGCGGCGCCTGGTCGTCGGGCAGCAAGGCCGCGGACGCGCACCCGCTGATGGCGGCGATGGTGGGGCGCGGCTGGGTGTGCGTCAGCGTCGACTACCGGCTCGGGCCCGCCGAGCGGTGGCCGGCGCAGATCGTCGACGTCAAGCGGGCGCTGGCCTGGACCCGCGCCCACATCGCCGAGCACGGCGGCGATCCGGACCGCATCGCGATCACCGGCGGCTCGTCCGGCGCCCACCTGGCCGCGCTGGCGGCGCTGACGCCCGGGGCGTGGCAGCCGGGCTTCGCCGACGCCGACACCTCGGTGGCCGCCGCAGTCTGCCTCTACGGCATCTACGACCTGACCAGCGACGACGGCAGCGGCACGCTCGACGAGCTGCTGGCCGAGACGATGATGCCGACGGCGCTGGACGAGGACGCCCACCCCTACGTCGCCGCGTCGCCCGCGGCGCGCGTGCACCCCGGCGCCCCGCCGTTCATGGTGCTGCACGGCACCGGCGACGCGATCGTCGTGCCCGCCCAGAGCGCCGCCTTCGTCGCGCGCCTGCGGGCGGTGTCGCACGCCCCGGTGGTGCACGCCGAGCTCGCGCACGCCCAGCACGGGTTCGACCTCGCGCCCACCGCCCGGACGCTCGCCGCGGTCCGGGCGATCGCGGCGTTCCTGGAGACGGTGGTGGGACGCGGCGTGCGGGGCCCCGGGGGCGAGGACGCGGCGGCCCGGCCGGATCCGGCACTCGCGGCCGCTCGATAGGCTCTGCGGTACCACCACCCGCGATCCCGGAGTCCGCCGTGTCCTCGCCTGCCGTGCCCCGCCCCACCGTCGCCGACAGCGTGCGGGTGACGGCGGGCACCACCGCGGGGCAGGCGATCCGCGACGCGGGGCTGCCGTCCTCGGGCCCGCAGGCGGTCGTGGTCGTGCGGGCCCCCGACGGCGTGCTCAAGGACCTGGCGTGGACGCCGGCCGAGGACGTCGACGTCGCGCCGGTCGCCGCCGACACCGAGGACGGCCGCGCCGTGATCCGCCACTCGGCGGCGCACGTGATGGCCCAGGCGGTGCAGCAGCTCTTCCCCGAGGCCAAGCTCGGGATCGGCCCGCCGGTCACCGACGGCTTCTACTACGACTTCGCCGTCGACCGGCCGTTCACGCCCGAGGACCTCGAGGCCGTCGAGAAGGCGATGCGCAAGATCGTCAAGGGCAAGCAGCGGTTCGTGCGCCGCGAGTACGAGAGCCTCGACGCCGCCCGCGAGGAGCTGGCCGGCGAGCCGTTCAAGCTCGAGCTGGTCGACCTGAAGGGCAGCGCCGACGCCGAGTCCGACGACGAGATCATGGAGGTCGGCGCCGGCGAGCTCACGGCGTACGACAACGTGCACGCCCACACCGGCGAGCGCGTGTGGGGCGACCTGTGCCGCGGCCCGCACATCCCGACCACCGGGTACGTCCCGGCGTTCAAGGTGCTGCGCTCGGCGGCGGCCTACTGGCGCGGCGACCAGCGCAACGCCCAGCTCCAGCGGATCTACGGCACCGCCTGGGAGAGCCAGGAGGCGCAGGACGCCTACCTCGAGCGCGTCGCCGAGGCCGAGCGCCGCGACCACCGCCGCCTCGGCAGCGAGCTCGACCTGTTCAGCTTCCCCGACGAGATCGGCTCGGGGCTGCCGGTGTTCCACCCGAAGGGCGGGATCGTCCGCAAGGAGCTGGAGGACTACAGCCGCCAGCGCCACGCCGAAGCCGGCTACGAGTTCGTCAACACCCCGCACGCCACCAAGGGCGACCTGTTCCAGACCTCGGGGCACCTCGACTGGTACCGCGAGGGCATGTTCCCGGCGATGCACCTCGACGAGGAGCGCGCCGAGGACGGCACGGTGAAGCGACAGGGGGTCGACTACTACCTCAAGCCGATGAACTGCCCGATGCACAACCTGATCTGCTGCCGCTGCGGCTCTTCGAGTTCGGCACGGTCTACCGCTACGAGAAGTCCGGCGTGGTGCACGGGCTCACCCGCGCGCGGGGCTTCACCCAGGACGACGCGCACATCTACTGCACGCGCGACCAGATGCGCGACGAGATCCGCTCGCTGCTGCAGTTCGTGCTCGACCTGCTGCGCGACTACGGCCTCGACGACTTCTACCTCGAGCTCTCCACCCGCAACCCGGAGAAGTCGATCGGCTCGGACGAGGCGTGGGACGAAGCCACCGAGGTCCTGCGCGAGGTGGCCGAGGGCGCCGGGCTCGACCTGGTGCTCGACCCGGGCGGTGCGGCGTTCTACGCGCCGAAGATCTCGGTGCAGGCCAAGGACGCCATCGGGCGCACCTGGCAGATGTCGACGATCCAGGTCGACCTCATGCTGCCCGACCGCTTCGAGCTCGAGTACACGGCGCCCGACGGGTCGCGCCAGCGTCCGGTGATGATCCACCGCGCGCTGTTCGGGTCGATCGAGCGCTTCTTCGGCGTCCTCACCGAGCACTACGCGGGGGCGTTCCCGGCGTGGCTCGCGCCGGTGCAGGTCGTCGGCATCCCCGTCTCGGGCGATCAGGCCGAGTACGTCGCGGGGATCGCCGCGCGGTTGCGGGCGCAGGGGCTGCGCGTCGAGGTCGACGACTCCGACGACCGCATGCAGAAGAAGATCCGCAACCACACGCTGCAGAAGGTGCCGTTCCTGCTGCTCGCGGGCGGCAAGGACGCGGACGCGGGCGCGGTGTCGTTCCGCTTCCGCGACGGGTCGCAGCGCAACGGGGTGCCGGTGGACGACGCCGTCGCGGCGCTGGTCGACTGGGTGCGGCGCCGGGAGAACGCCTCGCCCGACGCCGACCTGTTCACGCCCTGATGAGCGAGGACGCGGACCCGGGGGCGCTGGACGAGCTCGACGAGCTGTGGGGCGCCGGGACGCCCGACGGGTTCCGCCGTCTCTGGGCCCCGCACCGGATGGCCTACATCGCGGGGGAGACGGGCACCGGCCAGACCGACACCGGGGGCTGTCCCCTGTGCCGCATCCCGACCCTCGGCGACGACGAGGGCCTCGTGCTGCACCGCGGCGTGCGGGTCTACGCGGTGCTCAACCTGCACCCCTACAACCCGGGCCACCTCATGGTCGTGCCCTACCGGCACGTCGCCGGGCTCGACGAGCTCGACACCGAGGAGGCCGCCGAGCTCGTGGCGGTGACCCAGCAGGCGGTGCGGGCGCTGCGCGCGGTCGCCGCCCCGCACGGCTTCAACGTCGGCATCAACCTCGGGCACGTGGCCGGCGGGTCGCTCGCCGACCACCTGCACCAGCACGTCGTGCCCCGCTGGGGCGGCGACGCCAACTTCATCACGGTGATCGGGCAGACCAAGGTGATCCCGCAGCTGCTCGCCGAGACGCGCGCGGCCCTGGCCACGGCGTGGCCGGAGGCCGGGCCGGGAGACGGAGCGGAGCGGAGCTCGACCCCGGGGCCGGGAGACGGAGCGGAGCGGAGCTCGACCCCCGGACCGGGGGACGCAGCGTGATCAACGAGTGGGCCCGCGCCGCCCTCAAGGGCGGCGTCGAGCCCACCGCGGCGTGGCTGGTGCGCCGGGGCGTGCACCCCGACGCGGTCACGGTGACGGGCACCGCGCTGTCGACCGGCGCGGCGCTCTGGCTGATCCCCACCGACCACCTCGTCGCGGGGGCCCTGGTCGTGGGGGGTCTGGCGATGCTCGACGTCCTCGACGGCGCGATGGCCCGCGCCCGGGGGGTGACGAGTCCGTTCGGCGGGGTGCTCGACTCGGTGTGCGACCGGCTCGTCGACGGGGCGGTGTTCGCCGCCGTCGCGTGGTGGGCCGCCGAGCGGGAGCTCTGGTTGCTGGTCGCCCTCGCGCTGACCTGCCTGGTGTCCGGGCAGCTGATCTCCTACATCAAGGCCCGCGCGGGCGAGGCCGGGCTGCGCGCCGACGGCGGGCTGGTGGAGCGTGCCGAGCGGTTGATCCTCGGGCTCGGGGGGTGCCTGCTCCTCGGGCTGGGCGTCCCCTACGCCCTCGACGTCGCGCTCTGGCTGCTCACGGTCGGCTCGGTGATCACGGTCGGCCAGCGGATCGTCGCCGTGTGGCGCAGCGCGCGCGAGCAGTACGGCGCGGCCACGGGACACACGCCCGGGCGGCCGTCCGCCGACCGGCCGACCGACGGCCCGGGGGCCTCGGCGTGACGGACGTGGTGACGCCGGCCCCGGTGGTCGAGAGTGCCTCGTCGCCCGGCGAGCGGGCCGCCGCCCTGGGCTACGCGGCGGGCTGGCGGCTCGTGCGCGGGCTCCCCGAGCCGGTGGCGCGGTGGGCCTTCGCCCGGGGCGCGGACCTCGCCGCCCGGCGCGGCGGGCGGGGGACGCGACGCCTGCGCGCCAACCTCGCCCGTGTCCGCCCCGACGCCGACGACGCCGAGCTCGACGCGCTGACCGCCGCGGGCCTGCGCTCCTACGCCCGCTACTGGCGCGAGGCGTTCCGGCTGCCGGGCATGGACCACGCGGCGCTGGCCCACCGCCTGGACCCGCTGGTCGAGGGCCAGGAGCACCTCGACGCGGCGCTGGCGAGCGGGCGCGGGGCGGTGGTGGCGCTGCCCCACGCGGGCAACTGGGACGTGGCCGGGCTCTGGCTCGTGGCGCACTCCGGGCGCTTCACCACGGTGGCCGAGCGCCTGCGACCCGAGTCGCTCTACGAGCGCTTCGTGGCCTACCGGCAGTCGCTGGGCTTCGAGATCCTGCCGATGACCGGTGGCGAGCACCCGGTACGCGGGCTGGTGCGCGCGCTGCGCGCGGGGCGGGTGGTGTGCCTCGTGGCCGACCGGGACCTGTCGCGGCACGGGGTGCCCGTGACCTTCTTCGGCGGCCGGGCCTCGATGCCCCCGGGGCCGGCGTCGCTCGCGGCGACCACGGGCGCGGCGCTGCTGCCGGTGGGCCTGTGGTTCACCGACGACCCGGGCGCGGGGGAGGGGTGGGGTTTCCGCATCCACCCGCCCGTCCCGGTGCCCGACCGCGCCGCGGTGCCGGCGGCGACGCAGCGGGTCGCCGACCACTTCGCCGCCGACATCGCCGAGCACCCCACCGACTGGCACATGCTCCAGCGGATCTGGATCGACGAGGACTGAGCGCCCGACGGGGAGCTCTCGCGGGCGCGAAGGTCACCTCGAGTACAGGGGACGCAGCGAAGGACGCCGTCGCTCCCCACACCCGTGACCGCACTCCGGGACCCGCGCGGCCCCACATCCCACCCGCGACGTGACGCAGAGCACACGTCCTCACGCTAGAGTTCATCGGGTGAACACGGTGGCGCGCCCCGGGTCGCCCGCCGGGCTGCGCGACGCGAACCGCCGGCGGGTGCTGGAGGCCGTGCGCAGCGACGGCGCGCCCACCCAGGCCGAGATCGCGGCGACCACCGGGCTCGCGCCCGCCACCGTGTCCAACATCGTCCGCGACCTCGCCGACGCGGGCCGGGTGGAGGCGGTCGACGAGGTGCGTGCCGGGCGGCGCGTGCGGGCCGTGCGCCTGGTGCGGCGTACGGGCGTGGTCGCCGGCATCGACTTCGGGCACCGCCACGTCCGCGTCGCCCTGGCCGACGTCGCCGACCCCGCCGGCGCCTCCGGGCACGCGGCGCCGCCGGAGACGACCCAGGTCCGCGCCGACCTGCCCGACGCGCACGACGTGGCCGACGGGCTCGCGACCGCCTCGCGCCTGCTCGACGAGGTGCTCCACCGCGCGGGGACGCGGCGGGCCGCGCTGCGCGGCGCGGTGGTCGGGCTGCCCGCCCCGCTCGACCTCGTCACCGGGGCCGTCGGCGCCTCCGGGGTGCTGCCGGGGTGGGTCGGCGTGCCGCTCGCCGGGCGGGTCGCCGAGCACCTCGGCGTGCCGAGCTGGGTGGACAACGACGCGACGCTCGGGACGCTCGCCGAGCGGCGCTGGGGCGCGCTGCGCGGTGTGGACGACGGCCTGTTCCTCAAGCTCTCGGACGGGGTCGGCGCCGGTCTGGTGCTGGGCGGACGCCTCTACCGCGGCCCGGACGGCACCGCCGGCGAGATCGGCCACGTGGCGGTCCACCCCGGCGACCGCTTCGCCGCCGTCTGCCGCTGCGGGCACCGCGGGTGCCTCGAGACGGTGGTGTCCGCCCGCACGGTGATCACCGTGCTCGAGCCGCTGCTCGGCACCCCGCTGACGATCGCCGACGTCGTGGCCCGCGCCCACGAGGGGGACGCGCCCGCTCGCCGGGTGCTCGCCGACACCGGGCACCACGTCGGGGTGGCGATCGCCGGGCTCGCCACGGTGCTCACGCCGCGGCGCATCGTCGTCGGCGGCGAGCTGGCGCAGGCCGGCGCGCTGCTGCTCGACCCGCTGCACGCGGCGCTGGCGGCGGCCGCGGTGCCCGGCACGACGCGCACCGCCGAGGTCGTCACCGCCGCACTGGCCGAGCACGCGCCCGTCCTCGGGGCGCTCGCGCTCGCCCTCGAGCGGTGCGCCGTGACGCCGTAGACGCCCGTCCGCGCACTCCTCCACACCCGCCCGGCCCAGCGGCGACCCCGTTCCGGTCCTGCCGCCCACGGACGGGTGTGGTCCACCTGGCGCGGTGGGCGCCCGTCCGCCAAGATCACGGCGCTGTGTTCATCCGTTGACGGCGTGTGTCGGCGGACCTAGCCTGTGGCTCGCATCACACGACCGCCGCGCCCGACGATGCAGCCCCGAACTGGCGGAGGCCCTGGTGACCGTCCCTCCCGCGACCGCGACGGCGGACCGGTTGCCGCACGCGCTCGACGCCCCCGAGGTGTCCGAGCGGTTGCGGGGACGGCGTCCGGCGGTGTTCCTCGACTACGACGGCGTGCTCACCCCGATCGTGCCGCGGCCCGAGGACGCGATCATGACCGCGGAGATGCGGGAGGTCGTGCGCTCGCTCGCGGCCCGCTGCCCGGTGTGCGTCGTCTCGGGGCGCGATCGCGGCGTCGTCGCCGAGCTCATGGGGCTCGACGATCTCGTCATCGCCGGCAGCCACGGCTTCGACATCCACGACCCCGCCCGCGGGGTGATCGAGCACGACGCCTCCCGCGGCTGGGAGGACCTCGTCGCCGAGGTCACCGAGCGGGTGCGCACGGCCGCCGCGGAGATCGAGGGCACGCAGGTCGAGCCGAAGCACGCGTCGGTGGCCCTGCACGACCGCCACGTCGCCGACGCCGACCGGCCCCGCGTGCAGGAGCTGGTCGACGCCGTCCTCGCCGAGCACCCGGGGGAGCTCAAGGTGACCCCCGGCAAGTTCGTCCACGAGATCCAGCCGAAGATCGACTGGAACAAGGGCAAGGCGGTCGACCACCTCATCGGGGTGCTCGACCTCGACCACCCCGACGTCGTGCCGATCTACCTCGGCGACGACGTCACCGACGAGGACGCCTTCCGGGCGCTCGCCGCGCGCGGCGGCGGTGGCCGGGAGCCCGGACTGGGCATCCTCGTCATCGACCCGGCGGACGCCCCCGGCCGGGAGACCTCGGCGACGGCCGTCCTGGCGACGGTCGACGAGGTCGGCCGCTTCCTCGACGGCCTCGCCCGGTAGCGCCACGACCACCGCCCGCTCCTGCAGTACGGAGACGTCCGTGACGACGACGACCGAAGACCAGACGCCCAGCTCGGTGCCCGACGGGACGTCGGCGGCGCCCGCCGATGCCGACGTCCTGCCCGGCGGCGCCGTCGCCGACGAGCTCACCCTCGTCTGGAGCGGCTTCGAGCCCGACGACGAGGGCCTGCGCGAGGCGCTGACGAGCACCGGCAACGGCTACTTCTGCACGCGCGGCGCCGCGGAGTGGGAGGACACCGACGCGCCGACGCACTACGCCGGCACCTACGCCCACGGCGCGTACAACCGCGAGACGACCATCCTCGGCGGCCGCCCGGTCCTCAACGAGGACCTCGTCAACCTGCCGAACTGGCTGGTCCTCAAGCTGCGCATCGACGGCGAGGACGCGATCCGCCTCGACAACGTCGAGGTGCTCGACTACCGCCACACCTACGACATCCGCACCGCGACGGTGGGGCGCGAGTTCCGCTTCCGCGACCGCCGGGGCCGCGAGACGACGCTGCGCAGCCGCCGTTTCGTCTCCATGGCCCACAGCCACCAGGCCGCGATGGAGTGGACGCTCACCGCGGAGAACTGGTCGGGCCGGGTCGGGATCGTCACGGCGATCGACGGCCGCGTCGACAACGACATGGTGGCCCGCTACCGCGACCTCGAGGGCCGCCACCTCGATCCCGTCACGCCCCGCACGTTCGGGCCGGAGATCATCGCCCTCAAGGTCCGCACCCGGCAGTCGAACCTCTACGTCTCCGAGGCCGCCCGCACGCGGGTCTACCGCGGCCGGGGACGCGGCTGGGAGCTCGTGCAGCCCGCTCGCACGCTCCACCAGATGAACGACTACGTGCAGCAGGTGCTCGACCTCGACATCACCGAGGGCGAGACCGTCCGGGTCGAGAAGATCGTCGCGTTCTTCACCAGCCACGACAACGCGATCACCGAGACGCTGACGGCCGCCGGCCGGCACGTGGAGCGCTACCCGGACTTCGCGGGCTGCCTCGCCGAGCACGTCGACGCCTGGGACGAGTACTGGGACGTCTGCGACCTCGAGGTGCCCCAGGAGCCGCTCATCCAGCTGCTGCTGCGCTTCCACATGGCGCACGTCCTGCAGGTCTGCTCGCGCCACACGGCGCGCCACGACGCCGGCGTGCCGGCCCGCGGGCTCAACGGTGAGGCCTACCGCGGGCACGTGTTCTGGGACGAGCTCTACGTCTACCCGTTCCTCAACTACCGGCTCCCGGAGATCACGCGCGGGCTGCTGATGTACCGCTACCGGCGTCAACGCGGCGATCTTCTACAACGTCTGGCAGTACTACCAGGCCACCGACGACCTGGAGTTCCTGCGCGACTACGGCGCCGAGCTGATGCTCGAGATCGCCCGGTTCTGGGCGTCGATCGCGCACCGGAACCCGAACACGGGCCGCTGGGAGATCCACGGGGTGATGGGCCCCGACGAGTTCCACGAGCGCTACCCCGGCGCCGCCGACGGCGGGCTGCGCAACAACGCGTACACCAACGTCATGGTCGCCTGGATCTGCGCGACCGCGCCGAAGGTGCTCGCGCTGCTGCCCAAGAGCCGCCGCCGTGCGCTGCGCAGCCGCCTCGGGATCACCGACGACGAGATCGCCCGCTGGTCGGAGATGTGCACCTCGATGGTCGTGCCCACCCACACCGACGACGACGGCCACGCGGTGATCACCCAGTTCGAGGGCTACGAGGCCCTCGACGAGCTCGACTGGGAGGGCTACCGGGCCAAGCACCGGAACATCCAGCGGATGGACCGCATCCTCAAGGCCGAGGGTGACGACCCCGACCGCTACAAGCTCGCCAAGCAGGCCGACGCCGTCATGCTGTTCTTCCTGTTCGGCGACGACGAGCTGCGCGAGATCTTCTCCCGCCTGGGCTACGACGAGATCGCCGAGGACTCCGACCTCGCGCGGCGCACCATCGCCTACTACGACCGCCGGACCTCGCACGGCTCGACGCTCTCGCTCGTCGCGCACGCCGCGGTGCTCGCCGGCATCGACCCCGAGAGCTCCTGGGAGCGCTTCCTCGTCGCCGTCGAGTCCGACATCGGCGACGTGCAGGGCGGCACCACCAAGGAGGGCATCCACATGGGGGTCATGTCGGGGACCCTCGACCTCCTGCAGCGGGCCTACCTCGGCGCCGGCGCCCGCGACGGCGTGCTCACCTTCGCGCCGCGGCTGACGTCGCGCCTCGACGGGCTCGCGCTCTCGCTGGTCTTCCAGGGCACGACGCTGCGCGTGTCGGTGTCCGGCGGCGAGCTGACCGTCGCGGTGCAGTCCGAGGGCTTCAGCCACCCGGTCCGCATCGGGCTCGCCGACGAGGTCCGCGAGCTCGGCGCCGGCCAGGAGTGGTCGGTGCCGCTCGACGGCGACGGCCGGATCGTGCCGTCCGGCGCCCGCCGGCCCGCGGAGGCGGTCACCACGGGCAGCACCGCAGGCCCCGACGGTGCACACGACGGATCGGGCGCACACGACCACGGAGGGAACGGCGCATGAGCGGGTTCAGCGGAGCGATCTTCGACGTGGACGGCGTCCTCGTCGACTCGCCGCACGAGGAGGCCTGGCGCGAGTCGCTGCGCGAGCTCATGGAGGGCCGCTGGTCCGACATCGCGGGGCAGACGAGCTACTCGCCGGAGAAGTTCACCTCGGCGGTCTACCACGAGCGCATGTCGGGCAAGCCGCGCACGGCCGGGGCGACGGCCGCGCTGGAGTACTTCGGCGTGCCCGACCTGGAGCGTCGGGTGGAGGAGTACGGCGAGCACAAGCAGGAGATGATCATCCGGTTGATCTCCGAGGGCCGGTTCTCCGCCTACGACGACGCGGTGCGCTTCGTGCTCGAGGTCAAGCACTCGGGCATCCCGGTGGCGTCGGCGTCGTCGTCGAAGAACGCGGGCCTGTTCCTGTCCCGGGTCGACCTCGGCCGCTTCAACACCGACGGGCGCTACGCCTTCGTCTCGGAGGGCATGACGCTCAAGGACGTCTTCGACGTCGACGTCTCCGGCCGTGACTTCGCGCAGGGCAAGCCGCACCCGGAGATCTTCCTGACCGCCGCGAGCGAGCTCGGTGTCGAGCCCTCGGCCGCGTTCGTCGCGGAGGACGCGGTCAACGGCATCCAGGCGGCGAAGGCCGGCGGGTTCGCCGCCCTCGGCGTGTCCCGGGCCGACGACGTCGACGCCCTCGCCGCGGAAGGCGCGGACGTCGTCGTCACGGATCTGGGCGACATCGACCTCGGCGGACTCCAGCGGGGTGAGCTGGTGACGACGTCATGAGCGAGCTGACCGTCGGCGTGGACGTCGGCGGCACCAAGATCGCGGCCGGGGTCGTCGACGAGGACGGCAAGCTCATCGCGTCGACCCGCCGCGAGACCCCGGCCACCGACACGCACATGGTGCTCGAGGCCATCGGCGACGCCGTGCGCGAGCTCCGGTCCGACCACGAGGTCACGGCCATCGGCATCGGCGCCGCGGGGTTCGTCGACGCGGGCCGGGCCCGGGTCCTGTTCGCGCCCAACCTCGCGTGGCGCGACGAGGACCTGGGCGGCCAGCTCTCGGAGCGCCTCGGCCTGCCCGTGATCGTCGAGAACGACGCCAACGCGGTGGCCTGGGCCGAGTCGCGCTTCGGCGCCGGGCGCGACCACGACGACCTCGTCGCCATCACCGTCGGCACGGGGATCGGCGGCGGCGTGGTGAGCAACGGCCGGCTGCTGCGCGGCGGGTACGGGGTGGCCGCCGAGATCGGCCACATCACGATGGTCCCGTACGGGCGGCGGTGCGGCTGCGGCCTGCAGGGCTGCTGGGAGCAGTACGGCTCCGGACGGGCCCTCGTCACCGAGGCCCGCGAGATCGCCCGGCACTCGCCGGCGTTCGCCGCCGGCCTGCTCGCGAGCGCCGGCGGGGATTCCGAGGCCATCACCGGCGAGATGGTGACCGCCAACGCCCAGGCGGGTGACGTGGGCGGCCTGCACTGCTACGACGAGATCGGCCGGTGGATCGGGCTGGGCCTGGCCCAGCTCGCCGCCGTGCTCGACCCGTCGCTGTTCGTCATCGGCGGCGGGGTGTCCGCCGCCGGCGAGCTGCTGCGCGAGCGGGTGGAGAACGTGTTCCGCGGCAACCTCACCGGCCGGGGACACCGGCCCGTGGCGGAGGTGCGGCTCGCGGAGCTGGGTTGGGAATCAGGGATGGTCGGCGCCGCCGACCTCGCCCGTACGAAGTACGACAGCGCCGTTCCGGGGAGTGACCGATGACCGATCCAGGACCAGGTTCCACGCCGGGAACGCCCGGCGCACGACAGAAGACGACGGCCAAGGCGATCCTCATCTCGATCGTGGCCGCCGTCGGCGGTTTCCTCTTCGGCTTCGACTCCAGCGTCATCAACGGCGCGGTCGACGCCCTCAACGACCGGTTCGAGCTCCAGGACAGTCCGCTGCTGTCCGGCTTCGCGGTGGCCGTCGCCCTGCTGGGATCGGCCGTGGGCGCGTGGTTCGCCGGCCCGTTCGCGGACCGCCTCGGTCGCGTGCGGGTCATGCTCATCGCCGCCGCGCTCTTCGCCGTCAGCTCCATCGGCTCCGGGCTCGCGTTCGCGGTGTGGGACCTGATCGTCTGGCGTTTCCTGGCCGGTGTCGGCATCGGCATCGCCTCGGTGATCGCGCCCGCCTACATCGCCGAGATCGCGCCGGCCCACATCCGCGGTCGCCTGGCCTCGCTGCAGCAGATGGCCATCGTGCTCGGGATCTTCGTCGCGCTGCTCTCCGACGCCCTGCTCGCGGGCGTGGCCGGCGGCGCCGCGAACACCTTCTGGCTGGGCCTCGAGGCGTGGCGCTGGATGTTCCTCGTCGGGCTGATCCCCTCGATCATCTACGCGATCCTCGCCCTGCGGATCCCGGAGTCGCCGCGCTACCTGGTGGGCAAGGGACGGATGGAGGAGGCCGGTCGCGTCCTCGCGGACGTCCTCGGGTCCACCTACGACGCCGTCCAGGACAAGGTGCGCGAGATCGCCGTCACGCTGGAGCGGGAGGACAAGCCCAGCCTGCGCGACCTGCGCGGCCACGCGGCGGGCCTGCGACCGATCGTCTGGGTCGGCATCCTGCTGTCGGTCTTCCAGCAGTTCGTCGGCATCAACGTGATCTTCTACTACTCGACGACGCTGTGGCAGGCCGTCGGGTTCTCCGAGGCCGACTCCTTCCTCGCCTCGGTGATCAACTCGCTGGTGAACGTCCTGGCCACGGTGGTCGCGATCCTCATCGTCGACAAGGTCGGCCGGAAGCCGATGCTGCTCGGCGGGTCCGCCGGCATGGTCGTGACGCTCACGGTCATGGCGATCGCGTTCTCCCAGGCGATCATCACGGTCGGCGCGGACGGCTCGGAGGAGCCGAGCCTGCCCGGGCCCTGGGGCCCGATCGCGCTCGTCGCGGCGAACCTCTACGTGGTCGCGTTCGCCGTCTCGTGGGGCCCGGTCGTGTGGGTGCTGCTCGGGGAGATGTTCCCGAACTGGCTGCGGGCCGCGGCGCTGTCCGTCGCCGCCGCCGCGCAGTGGATCGCGAACTTCCTCATCACCGTGAGCTTCCAGGCCCTCGCCGACATCGGCCTGACCCTGGCCTACGGGCTCTACGCCCTCTTCGCCCTCCTGTCGTTCCTGTTCGTGGGCAAGTACGTCCAGGAGACCAAGGGCAAGGAGCTGGAGGAGATGGTCGCCCCGCAGTGACGCTGGGCGCTCCGCGCTCGTGAGTGCTCGCCCGTGCCCCACCACGGGCGAGCACTCACACCGCCGCCAGTAGGCTCGCAGGCGCCATGCGCATCGGGATCGTGTGTCCGTACTCGCTGGACGTGGCCGGCGGGGTCCAGGCCCACGTCCTCGACCTCGCCCGCGCGCTGACGGGCCTCGGGCACCACGTCGACGTGCTGGCGCCCGCCGACGACGACACCCCGGTGCCCGACGTCGTGACGCGGGCGGGGCGCGCGGTCGGCATCCCCTACAACGGCTCCGTGGCCCGGCTGACGTTCGGACCCGTCTCGCTCGCCCGGGTGCGGCGGTGGCTGCGCGAGGGCGACTTCGACGTCGTGCACGTCCACGAGCCCACGGCGCCGAGCCTGTCGATGCTCGCCCTGGCGGTCGCCAGCCAGGACGACCGGCTCGGCCCGGTGGTCGCCACCTTCCACACCTCGACGCCGCGCTCGCGCACGATGACGTTCTTCGAGCCGCTGCTGCGGCCGATGCTCGAGCGGGTCACCGCGCGCATCGCGGTCTCGCCGCTGGCGCGCCAGGTCTACGTCGAGCACCTCGGCGGCGACGCCGTCGAGATCCCCAACGGCGTCGACGTCGCCGCCTTCGCCGACGCCCCGCCGCTGCCGGGGCACCCGCACCACGGCGACGGCGCCACCATCGGCTTCCTCGGGCGCTACACCGAGCCCCGCAAGGGCATGCCCCTGCTGCTCCAGGCCCTGCGCCCGCTCGCCGCGCGCCGGGGGGACCTGCGCCTTGTCGTCGTCGGCCGGGGCGACGCCGACGAGCTGCGCCGCGAGGCGGGCCCGGTGCTCGCCGACCGCATCGAGCTGCTCGGCGCCGTCGACGAGCCGACGAAGGCCTCGATGCTCGCGTCGATCGACCTGCTGGCCACCCCGAACTCCGGCGGCGAGAGCTTCGGCGTCGTGCTGGCCGAGGGCATGGCCGCCGGCGCCCCGGTGGTGGCCAGCGACATCGACGCGTTCCGCCGGGTGCTCGGCGAGCCGCCGGCGGGGGTCGCCGTGCCCTCCGGCGATCCGCTGGCGTGGGGGTCCGCGATCGGCGCCCTGCTCGACGATCCCGCCCGCCGCGAGGCGCTGCGTGCCGCCGGCCGGGCGCGCGTCGCCGCGTTCGACTGGTCGGTGGTCGCGGCGGCGGTGCTGCGGGTCTACGAGGTCGCCGTCGCCGCCGACCCGCGGAGCCGCCGGCGGGGAGCACACGACCAGGTGGAGCAGGCCGGTGCCCCGGCGCCGCCGGGCGGGAGCGGCGAACTACCGTCCTCGCCGTGAGCCTCCTCGGGGCCGGTGGCGTGCTGGTGGTCCTCGTCGCCGTCGTCGTCCTGCTGCTCGTCGCCGTGACCGCCGGGGTGCTGGTGGCGCGGGCCCGCCGCCTCGACCGCCTGCACGTGCGCACCGACGCGGCGGCCGCCGGCCTCGCCGCCGTGCTCGACCGGCGCGCCGCCGTCGTCCGGGCGATCGCCGCGACGGCCGGCCCGGTCGCCCTCGACGACGCCGACCGCCGCGCCCTGCGCACCGCGGCGCGGGCCGTGGGCGCGACGCGCTCGGCGGGCGACGGCGTGCTCGACGCCGAGCGCGAGGCCGCCGAGAACGACCTCACCCGCGTGCTCGCCCGGCTCGACACCGCCGCGTTGCCCGCCGACCTCGCCGCCGAGCTCGCCGACGCCCACGCCCGCGTCTCGGTGGCGCGCCGCGTCCACAACGACGCCGTGCGCGACACCCGGGCGCTGCGCGGGCGCCGGATGGTGCGCCTGCTGCACCTCGCCGGCAGCGCCCCGATGCCCCGCTACTTCGAGATCGCCGAGCCCGGCCCCGACGCCCTGCCCGGCTTCCCGTCCGCCCTGGGTGCCGCGCAGGACGCGGTGCGCGTGATCGTCGTCGACGGTGACGGGCGGGTCCTGCTCTTCGAGGGCCTCGACCCGGCCCGCCCCGCCGAGACGTTCTGGTTCGCCCCGGGCGGCGGCGTCGAGCCGGGGGAGGAGCCGCGGGTCGCGGCCGCGCGCACCCTGGCCGAGGAGACCGGCCTCGCCGTCGACCCCGTGCAGATCCGGGGGCCGCTGTGGGTGCGCGAGGTGGTGTTCGAGGCCGACGGCGTGACCTACGCGGGCCGCGAGCTCTTCCACGCCGTCGCCGTGCCGACCGGCGACATCGACACCAGCGGCTTCACCGAGCACGAGGCCCGCACGGTCCGCGGGCACCGCTGGTGGACCCCCGCCGAGCTGGCGGTGACGCTCGACGTCGTGCACCCCCACCAGCTCCCGGGCCTGCTCGCCGACCCGTCGGCCCTCGAGCCCGGCCCGGTCCCGCTGGCGATCCACTAGGCCGTCACGGCGTCGGCGTACTCCGCGCCGACCGGGATCTCGGTGATGACGTCGACGAGCACGCCCGCCGGGTCGGCGACGATGAAGTGGCGCTGGCCGAAGTCCTCGGAGCGCAGGTCGAGCTCCGGGCGCAGGCCGCCGCGGGTGACGAGCCGCTCGTACTCGGCGTCCACGTCGTCGACCTCGACGTTGAGCAGCAGGCCCCCGGCGGTGGTGCGGGCCCCGGGCACCGTGGGGTGGCCGGCGGCGACGAACGCGAGCTCGTGGCGGCCGCGGCGCAGGCTCGCGTACCAGTCGACGGCGAAGACGGTCTCGAAGCCGAAGCGCTCGACCCAGAAGCGGTGCGAGGCCGCGACGTCGTCGACGACGAGGACGGGGTAGAAGCCGGTCGGTTCCACGGGGAGGTCCTTTCACGTACCGTTGGTACGCGAGAGACTGGCTCACGTACCGGCGGTACGTCAAGGAGGTCGCGTGGTCGGGGTGCGGGAGGAGCAGCGGGCGCGCACGCGCCGGGCGCTGGTCGACCGGGCGCGGGCGCTGTTCGCCACCCGCGGCTACGCCGACGTCGGGCTCGCCGAGATCGTGGCCGCGGCGGGCGTCACCAAGGGCGCGCTCTACCACCAGTTCGAGGGCAAGACCGACCTGTTCCGCGCCGTGCTGGGGGAGGTGGCGGACGAGGTCGCCGCGGCCGTGGTGGCCGCCGCGGGGGCGCACGAGGACCCGTGGGCGCAGCTCGTCGCGGGCTGCCGGGCGTTCCTCGTGGCGAGCACCGACCCGGCGGTGGCCCGGATCGCGCTCGTCGACGGGCCGGCGGTGCTCGGCTGGGCGCAGTGGCGCGCGCTCGACGAGGCCACCTCGGGACGCCACCTCGTCGAGGCGCTGACCGACCTCGTCGCGCAGGGCGTGCTCGCGTCCCGCCCGGTGCCGCCGCTGGCCCACCTCCTCGGCGGCGCGATGAACGAGGCCGCGCTCTGGCTGGCCGGCACCGACGAGGCCGACCGTCCCGCCGCCCTCGAGTCCGTCTGGGCCGAGCTCGCGGCGCTGCTCGACGCCCTGCGCTGACCGTGCACGACGTCACGGGCCGGGCGCGCCGCACGTCCGTACCATCGGACGACGACGACGTCATCCCATCGGAGGCACACCGTGACCGAGTCCGCCACCACCACCGGCACCGGAGGGGTCAAGCGCGGCCTCGCCGACATGCTCAAGGGCGGCGTGATCATGGACGTGGTCACGCCGGAGCAGGCGAAGATCGCCGAGGACGCCGGCGCCGTGGCCGTCATGGCCCTCGAGCGCGTCCCGGCCGACATCCGCGCCGACGGCGGCGTGGCCCGCATGTCCGACCCCGACATGGTGCGCGGCATCGTCGAGGCCGTCTCGATCCCGGTGATGGCCAAGGCCCGCATCGGCCACTTCGTCGAGGCCCAGGTGCTGCAGTCGCTCGGCGTGGACTACGTCGACGAGTCCGAGGTCCTGACCCCGGCCGACGAGGCGCACCACATCGACAAGTGGGCGTTCACCGTCCCCTTCGTCTGCGGCGCGACCAACCTCGGCGAGGCCCTGCGGCGCCTCGGTGAGGGCGCGGCGATGATCCGCTCGAAGGGCGAGGCCGGCACGGGCAACGTCGTCGAGGCGACGCGGCACATGCGCGCGATCCGCTCGGAGATCCGGGCGCTCTCGCGGACGGACCCGCAGGAGCTCTACGCCGCGGCCAAGGAGCTGCGGGCGCCGCTCGCGCTGGTGCAGGAGGTGGCCGAGTCCGGCCGCCTGCCGGTGGTGCTGTTCACCGCGGGCGGCATCGCGACCCCCGCCGACGCGGCGATGATGATGCAGCTCGGCGCCGAGGGCGTGTTCGTGGGCTCGGGCATCTTCAAGTCGGGCGACCCGGCGCGGCGCGCGGAGGCGATCGTGCGGGCCACGACCTTCCACGACGACCCGGACGTCATCGCCAAGGTGTCGGCGGGCCTGGGCGAGGCGATGGTCGGACGCACCACCGCGGACATGCCCGACCACGAGCGCCTCGCGACCCGCGGTTGGTGACGGGCCCCCGCCGATGACCTCCCCCGATGAGGCGGAGACCGAGACGATGCGGGCCGCCCGGCAGGCCGAGGTCGTCGAGGAGCCCGCGCAGCGCAACGGGATGGGCACGCCCGCACTGGTCCTCGGGCTGCTCGCCGCCGCCACGTGCTGGACCGGCTGGGCCGGCGTCGTCCTCGGCCTCCCCGCGGTCGTGGCCGGCTACCTCGGCGCGCGCCGGGCGTTCCGCAACCTCGCCACCGACGGCGCCGCCTCGCTCGGCGGCCTCGTCGCCGGGCTGGTCGGGCTCGTGGTCGGCGCCGTGCTCGTGTGGCCGACCCTGTTCGGCACCAGCGGCTTCGGCGACGGGCTGACCCTCGACCAGTGCATGGCGCAGTCGACGACGGCCCGCGAGATGCACATGTGCAAGTCCCAGCACCTCGCCGAGTTCAACCAGCGCTACCCGAACGCCGCCGAGTAGCGGCCGGTGGCACGATCGCGGCCATGACCGGAGCCTCCCGAGCGGGTGCCGAGACGCGCGACCGCGACGGCCGCGGGGGCGTGGGCACGGTCGCGCTGGCCGCCGGCCTGCTCGCCGTGGGGACGTGCTGGCTCGGCTGGCCGGGTGTCGCGCTCGGCCTCGTCGCGCTGGTCGTCGGCTTCGTCGGGGCGCGCCGGGCGTTCCACGACCCGCAGCGCAACGGCGCCGCGGCCCTCGGCGGTTTCGTGCTCGGGCTGGTCGGGCTCATCGTCGGCGCCTGGCTCGTGGTGCCGGGGCTGCTGGGCATCGGCACGTTCGGCGAGGGCCTGACCCTCGACGAGTGCATGGCCCAGGCCCAGGGCCAGCAGGAGGAGCGCATGTGCGCCTCCCAGCACCTGGGCGAGTACCGCGCCCGCTACGGAGACCCGGGCGGTTCGGGGGGATAGTCGGGCCGGGGATCGGTGACCCCTGGGTGTTCCGCACCCGAGCACCCGAGGAGGCCCCGTGACCGGGCACCAGCAGGAGCACCCCGGCTTCGAGCAGCAGATGACCCCGCCGGCCGACTGCGGCGAGGACAGCTACCGCGGGTCCGGCCGCCTCGAGGGCAAGGTCGCGCTCCTGACCGGCGGCGACAGCGGCATCGGGCGGGCCGTCGCCATCGCGTTCGCCCGCGAGGGGGCCGACGTCGCGTTCGGCCACCTGCCCGTCGAGGAGGCCGACGGCAAGGAGGTCGAGCGCCTCGTCACCGAGGCCGGGCGACGCGCGCTGCGTCTCCCCGGCGACCTCTCCGAGCCCCAGGCCTGCCGCGACCTCGTCGCCCGCACCGTCGAGGAGTTCGGGCGCGTCGACGTGCTGGTCAACAACGCCGCGTTCCAGATGGTGCGGCCCAGCCTGGAGGACGTGCCCGACGAGGAGTGGGACCGCACGATCGCGGTCAACCTCGACGCGCTGTTCCACGTCACGAAGGCGGCGCTGCCGCACATGGGGCCGGGCGGGTCGATCATCAACACGACCTCGGTGAACTCCGACAACCCGCCGCCCGGGCTGATCGCCTACGACGCCACGAAGGCGGGCATCGCGAACTTCACCGCGGCGCTGGCCCGGCAGTACGGCGAGAGCGGCATCCGCGCCAACAGCGTGGCCCCGGGGCCGATCTGGACCCCGCTGATCCCCGCCACCATGCCGGCGGAGGACGTCGAGGTCTTCGGCCAGGACACCCCGCTGGGCCGCCCGGGCCAGCCCGTCGAGCTCGCGCCGGTGTACGTCATGCTCGCCTCCGACGAGGCGAGCTACGTCTCCGGCGCCCGCATCGCGGTCACGGGCGGGACGCCGATCCTGTGACCACCTGGGCGCCCCTGCACCTCACGGCGCCGGTGGCGAGCCACGTGTTCTGCGGACGGGCGATCGCCGAGCGCCTGGTCGCGAGGGACTGCCCGAGGGTCGCGTGGCCGAGACGTGGGAGGTCAGCGACGTCGAGGGCAGGGCGTCGGTGGTCGTGGACGGCCCGTGGGCGGGGACGTCGCTGCACGACCTGACCGTCGAGCACCCCGACGAGCTCGTCGGGCGCGGCTGACGCGGCTGGCGCCGCGAGGCGTTCCCGTGCTGACCACTCCATCGACGCCGCGCTCGGGCGGGGCCGGACCGTGCTGCTGCCCGCGGCGCTCGGGTGGGTGGAGGTCGACGGCCCGGCCGACGTGCTCACCGGCTACCTGCCCGACCTCGAGCGCGACGTCCGGGCGCCGCTGCTCGCCGCGGGGCACGGGGCACGGGGCACGGGCCGATCGCGGGTGTGGGGCGGGGCTGGAGGGGTGAGGGTCTGGGCGCATGGAGACCGCGAACGTGCTGGTGAGAGCGCTGCTTGACGGGTATCGTCGAACACATGTTCGACAGTGGGTGGGCCGAGGCGGCGCCGGTCGCGCCTGCTGCGCTGTCGTGGTCGCAGTGGGTGCCGGGCCCGGAGCTGGCGGCGGCGCTGGAGGGTTCGGAGCCGGTGGACCTGGTCGA